>NZ_DASWTE010000146.1:0-37752 GCF_036402295.1 Phenylobacterium sp. | reverse complement strand
ACGGCCGCTTCCTCCCTCAGGACAAGGCTGCCATCGCGGCCGAGGTCCTCAATCGGGCTTGGGAGGCCGCTTAGCTGGGTCCCGAGGAACTGAGACTAAAGCGGTGAAACCACCTGCACCATCAGCACCGGACGAGGATGTTGGTGCTCCGGCGTCTGTTGGTGCAGGACTTCCACTTCGACCGCCAATCCAAGCTGGTCTGCGAGATTGGCGAGGCGGTTGAACTCGGAGACCGCCGCGCAGATCTCCGCCGCTAGCAGCCTCGGATCGATAGCAGGCGGGATAGGCATGGTCTGCTCACTGTTAGGGTGTCCCATCCGTGGCCATGCAAACCGCAGGCCGCTCTTCCACCATCGACGGGTGCGCGCAGTTGGTGGGCACCAGCCAATTGGAACCAATGCGCTCAGGCTTGGTCGGCGAAGGTCGCGAGCAAGATCTCGATGGGCATCAACATGGTTCGCTCTCCAAGAGGTGGGGCGGCAATGAACCCGTGCCGGGCGTAGAAGTTGACTGCCTCCTGATCTATGGCGTGGGCTAAGACGCCACGAACGCCAGCTATCCGAGCGGCCGCCGCGCAGCGCTGGAGAGCATCGACCAGCAAGGCAGATCCTAGCCCACGCCCTTGAAAATTGCGGTCTACAGCCAGGCGCCCGATGAGCAGCAGTGGGACCTCTTCCGGCATGCCCCGCCTCAGCTTGGCGCTCGGAAGTCCGACGCGGTGGGCGGTAGCTGTCGCTATCGCGTAATAGCCGACCACTTGCTCTGGTGGAGCCGCGGCACACACCACGTAGGTACGCGCTGAAAGGCCCTCGCTCCCTCGCGCACGATCCTTAAGCCAGTCGTCGAGTGCGGGATGGCGCTCGTTTGAGAAGTCCTGAAGATCGTGCTCAGGCCGAAGTGGCTCAGGAGCACGGAACGCTAGCGTCCCGATCACGCTTTCCAAGGTGCCTTGCGCTGCATCATCGCCGCGAGCTGAGGCGAAGGCTTGGGCGGCGCATCAAGCAGCGCCATGAACTCGTCGTAGGCCTCTGGCTGCAGAAAGAACACCCGTTGATCAAGGAGTGCGTCCTCTGCCTGCCGGCGAGCACTTTCCAGCATAAATTCCGAGAGCTTCTGACCACGCAGCGCCGCCGCGCGGTTCAGAATGGCCTTCGTCTCCGCAGATGCGCGAATCTGGATCACGTCGTCCTTACGACCTGGGCGACTTCGAGTGGGGGTGCGGCGGGCTGAAGAGGGCATCGGTGACTCCTGCAGCGCAGATGTACATTTGCCACTACAATGTCAATACACCACGACTATCGCCGCGGGGCCTCGGGCGGCTCCTGGCGCGGGAGGTCGGTCCCATCCTGCTCGAAAAACTCGTCCCACGTGCCTCCCCCGGTGGGAGCGCGCCGTACCAGAGTGACCGCTTCATCGAGCAACGCGTCTGCCCCATCGCGACTGGGCGCTTGATTCGATTCAATCAATCCTTGGGCGACGGACAGCTCGTAGTGTTGGTCGATCAGGGCCCTCCCCGCTGCCCAAGCCGCGGCAGTCACGGCATCCGGACCCAACGCTGCAAGAACCTGCCAAGCCTTCCGTCCTTCGCCTGGCAAGCGCACGCGAAGCCGAACCGCCGTGGCCGCGACTTGGCTGATCGAACATCTTCGGCTTTCGCGAGTTCAGCGACCCGCTGATAGGTCTGCGCGTCAATACGGCCGGAAGGGCGGTGACGTACCATCCGCCCATTCGACAGAGATGGTGAGCTCAGCGCAACGGCCGCGCGGGTACTCCCTCAAGTCAGGCCGATACGCTTCTCAAACCACCAGAAGGCCGACGCTGACCATCAGAGACTTCCAAGCTGCGCCAGCGCCCGTCGCCCGAAGCCGCCGGCGGGGATTGCATCTGGTCGCCTTTTGATTGCGCTATGGGTGAAGCATCGAGCCCAGGCAGGCGAAGGCTTGAGATGGTCGAGATCCACGCGAGCGCGCTGCCGGCCGTCGAGCCTGCGAGCACCGGCGTGCATCTGGCCTGGATCGGCCCGGCCACACATCTGCACTCGATCGACGGCTGGACGATCGAGCGGCGGATCGCCACGCGCCTGGAGAGCGACTGCCAGAAGATCCACATCGGCCGCCTCACGGCCGCCGAGGAACGGGTCATCGACCTCGGCCGTGTGCGCCTTGCGCCGGGCGTGTTCCCGGTCGGGAACGCGCCGGGGGTGGTCTGCACCTTCGAGCTTTCAGCGCCGGCGCCCGGCCTTCACGGCAGGATCCAGGGCGCAATCGCCTGCATCGTGGGCCTGCGGCACGGCAAGGCGGTAAGCGCCTCGGGGCCCCTATCAGGGCCCTTCGACCTTGGGCCCGCGCCGCTCGACCGGGTCGTCGTCTACCTGACTGCCGTCAATGCCGACACCGGCGTGGATATCTGCCGCTATCGTTACGACACGGCGGATTGGACCGGCGCCCAGCGCGTGGCGCGCCTCCAGCTTCCCTTGCGCGACTTCATGGGGCCGATCGACGAGACGGCGGAGGCGCGCGCGCGCCTGTTGCCCGGCGAGACGATCGACGCGGCGCGTTTTGCCGAGATCGCCGACATGTTGCGAGGGCTCAAGACCAGCCCCCGCAGCGCCGTCCGGGTCCGCCAGCAGCCGGACGATCAGTTCGACGAGATGGCTGCCCTCGATCCCCTGCGCATCCTTTTCGCAAGCCCGACCTGGCGGCGCGCGCTGGGCTTCTCGCTGTTTGACCGCGACCCCGCCCTCGTCGTCGGTCAACGCTACGACTACCGCATCCTGGGGACCTTCCCGGCCGCGGCGCGCACGATCGGGTTCCACAGCATCCCCTCCGGCACGCAGCTTCCGGCCGACTTCTACCTGCACGACTGCCGCATCCGCCTTCCTGAGCCCGCCGCAGTCGAGGCCGCCGGTGACCCCGGCCCTGGCGCCGTGCTGCATCGGACCCGGCGGGGCGTCCGGCTGGCGGGCGGCGGCTCCGGGCTCCCCTGGATCGGCTTCGGGATCGAAGACTTCGCCGCGGTCATCGACCTGCCCTTCCCGGCACGGACCTTCCGCTTCGAGCTGGAACCCGGTCACAACCTGACGGTGGAGGCTGGCTTCGCCTGGGCCTCCAGCTTCTCGGCGCCCGTGGCGATCCCCGCCGGACCGACGCCGACCATCACCCTGCCCGCCGCCGCCAGCCAGTTGCGCCTGCGCGGCAAGGGCTTCCTGGCCGCGCTGATCGTCGAGCCGGCGCCGGACGTCCAGGCCATCCAGATCCTGCCTTCGATCCTCCTCGCCGACACGCCCCGCATCGCCCCGCCGTCGTCGGCGATAGCCACAAGCCTGCAGCAGCCGGTAGTGTCTGACGGGGGCGCGATCGCGCCGCGCCGCCCGCTCGGAATGAAGCTGCAGTGGGAGCCGGCCGCCATGGTCGCCGGCTGGTCCATCCCGGGCGTGGCGCCCCCGATCGAGGCGGCCGGGTTCGGCGTCGAGCGGCGGATCGACCCGGCGGGCGCCTGGGAGCCGGTGACCGACGCAGATGCGCCGGCCTTCGGCAGCCGCAGCGACGCCGGCGGCGAAGAGGTCGCGATCACCGCCGGCGGTGACCTGATGACGGCCTTTCCGGAAGAGCCCCGACCGGACGCCTCGACGGCGACCTTCGAGCTGGAGGACCTGTTCCTGACCGGCGAAGACGGCGAGGGGCTCGCCGCCCCGCCGCCGCCCGGTACGATGGTCCGCTACCGGCTGGCCGCCATCGACTGGGCGGGGCGGCGCAGCGCGGGGACGACCGAGACCGCGCCCGCGCGCCTGGAGAAGCACGAGCCGCCGCCGGCGCCGGCCAGCGCCGACCCCCGGACTGCGGACCAGCTGGACGTCCCGGGACCAACGGGCGTCACCGCAACGGTGCTGGTGCGGGGCGCCGACATGACGCCGGGCGAGCAGGCCCTGCTCGGCGACGCGGACAACGCCATCGTGCTCGAATGGGGGTGGCGGGAGCAGGAACGCGACATCGACCCGTTCGCGACGCATTTCCGCGTCTACGTCTCGCCGCCGCTCGACACGGTCGAATGCCAGGTACTGGCCGTCGCGCCGATCGCCGGCCGTGACGGCGCCTTCGCCGTCACCGCACGGCTGGACCGCCCCATCGAGGCAGAGGCGGCCAAGGGCCAGTACCTCGCAGCCCCCTATCCTTTCTTCGTGGAGAGCCACACGGCAGGGCGGGATGTCAGCCTCACCCTGGTCACCCGGCTTCGTGGGCCAGGAGGCGCATTCAACGCACCGGCGTCCGGCCCGGCGTCCCTGCCGCTCAATCACGTGGCACGGCTGACCCGACCGGCCGCCTGGGCGGAGCGTCTTTCCCCCGCCATCCCCATCACGGCTGAAGAACGCTACCGCGTGATCCTGCACGACCGCCTGGTTCTGAATCAGGAACACCCGCGCGATGCGCTGTGGGTCGGGGTCAGCGCCGCCGACGATCAAGCCTATGTGCCCGACACCCATGCCGGCGGCGATCAGCGGCCGGGCAACGAGAGCGCGATCGCGGCGCTGCTCTGCCAGGCGAAGTGGCTCGGACGCCCGCACTACGAACCCCCGCAGCCGGCGCCGGATGTGCCACGGCTCACGACGCACGAACCGCAGGGCGTAGCGGTCGCTTATCGGCTGGACCTCGCGCCCTGGCTCGCAGCCGCAGGACTGGCCGGTCTGATGCTTGTGGAGCGGCTAGACGCGGTCGACCTGCTCGCCGCCTGCGCCGTCGAGGGCGGCGGGCTGGTGGGGACACTCGGCGAGGCGCGCACGCCCATCCCGATCCCCAATCCGACCGACCGCCAGATCCTTGCCGAGGCCGTCACGAGCGGCGCCTTCGACACCGTCCCGGACCGCCTCCTCGTCCTGGTGGCCGCACTACATCCCTTCCGGGGGGCGCTCTTCCGGGCCGTCAGTCCGGAGCCTTCCGCCGCGACCAGCATCGAGGACAATCTCCCGTCCGCCGCCGCGCGCTACCTCTACCGCGTGCGCCGCGCCGCTTCCGCCGGTCAGGTGTCGCAGGAAGGGTTCGTGATCCCCGCCGTGGTGCGCGTGCCCTCGCTGGCGCCTGGGCCCACGCCGCGCCGCCTCCCGCTCGAGCCCTCGGACCCCTCCGGCGGCGTGCGGATCGGCGTGCCGAGGGACAGTCCCTTCACCCACCTCCTCCTCTTCGAAGCCCCCCTGGCGCGCGGTCCCGGCCGCCTGGTCCGCGTCCCGAACCGCCCCGATCTTCTGCCCGCGGGCCATCTGGCGCTCGTCTTCGACGACGACGGCGCCACCCTGTCTCCCGAGGTGGCGCCGCGGTCCGAGCTCGAGAGCGGGCCCTCAGCCGAGAGCCACCTCGTCGAACTCTCCATGCCGCCGGACGGTCCTGTGCGGCTTTGGGCGGCGACCGTAAGCGCTGACGGCATGCCCTCCCCACTCGCCGGGCCCTGGCGCATCGAGCGGCCCTTCGCCCCCCCGGCGCTGCCGGCGCTCGCCATCACGCTCGCCGCGGATCGCGTCACCCTCGATTGGGACTGGGGGGGCGCCTCGCCCCTGCCGGTGACGGTCGAGCGCGCCGACAGCGGCGACGCCTGGACCCGGGCTTCGGCGCCCTTCCTGGCGGGCCGCACGGGCTTCGAGACCGCGCGTCCGCCGACGGGCACCCGCTTCCGCCTGCGCGCGGGCTCGGCCGTCAGCAACGAAGTGGGGGTCTAGCGATGCGCCCGCCCTTCGAGCTCGCCACCGTGACGCTCTTCAGTGAGCCCGACCGCCTCGTGCGGCTGGCCGACCGCTACGATGACGTGGCCCCGGCGGCCCGTCCCGGGCGCTACGAAGGCGCGAGCCTTTGGCTGACACGCCTGGCGCCCAGCGCGGCGAGCTTCGAGCTGCATTGGCCGGCCACCTGCTGCGCGCGCACCATCGACCTCACCCCCGGCGGGCCCGTCGCCGAACTCCTGGAACTCTCCCCGCTCCCCTTCGCCCACCGGTTGTTCCTGGAGGGCCTCGAGGGGGGCGCTCCCACCTTCTATCTGGCCTACACGGACCATCCCTACCCGCCCGACGGCGAGGCGCTCCGGACCGGGGATGCGGCGCTGGCCCTCACCGGCGCGTGGCTCGGGATCCTCTTCCAGGACCGCCTTGCGACGGCCCCCTGGGCCTGGTTCGACCGGCTGGCCGCCGCTCCCGGCGCCGTCCCGGCCTGGCAGGACTGGGCCAACGCCTTCGCCGGGCGCCGCAGCCTGCGCCTGCTCGATCACGTCGGCCGTCCGCTCGCAGGCCAGGCGGTCACCGTTGAGGCCGGCGGCGACGTCCACGACCTGGTCTCCGACAGCGCCGGCGACCTCGGTCCTGTCGCGCCCGGCTCGCGGTTGACGTTCCCCGCCGGGCTCGCGCTACCGCTCGCGGCCCTCACCGACGCCGCGGAGAGCAATGTGGCGGGTGAGGCCAGCTTCCAGCTTCCGCCCGGCGTCGGCGCCGGCCACGTGCAGGTCCTCGACCTGGCCGAATGGTTCGCTCCACAGCTGGACCCGGACCCGGAGTCCCCCGCCATCGGCGCCCGCTTCCGGCGCAACTCCCGCATGGAGCCCTTGGTCGATGGAGAGGAGACCTTCGCGCGGCTGATGGCCGACCTCGACGCCGTCAGGGGAAGCGCCGCGGCCGCCTATTTCGCGGGCTGGGCGTTCAAGGACTTTCCGCTCCGGATCGGTGACGAGGACAGCCGCCTCGACAGGATCGCCGCCGCGATCAACGGCAGCGGCGGCGAGACCAAGGTCCTGGCCGCCCAGTTCGTCCAGGCGGATGAAGCCGAGCTGGACGAGCTCAGCCGCGAGATCGCGCTTGCCATGATGGCGCTGTTCTGGATCGCCAATGCGCCGGCGGCCGGGACCCGCGGCGCCGGCGTCACAGGCGCCATCGGGATCGCCCTCTGGGTGCTGGCCGAAGCGGCCGCCATCGCAAACCTCGCCAAGGGCCTGCTCGACGGAGAGCGCATCGGCAAGCTCATCAAGGACCACGTCGAGCAGACCTCGCCGGAGTTCCTGGAGAAGCTCGCGGCGCAGTGTCGGGCGCTCTATGCGCCGCACCCGTCCACGATGGACGACAATCCACTGGCTGGGGACATCACCCTCCCCGATGGTCGCCATCTGAGCGAACTGCAGAACCGCTGGGGAATCTACCACCAGAAGATCCAGGCGATCGTCAAACCGGACGGTGAGGATCGTTTCGCCGCCTACGTGGGCGGGATCGACATCAACACCAACCGGCACGACTCGCCCGGCCACAACGGCGCGGTCTGGGTGGAACCGGATTCCCCGGAGGATCCCCACGCGAGCCCCTTCCACGACGTGCACTGCCGACTGACCGGCCCGGCCGCATCGGAGGTCTTCCACGTCCTCAAGTGGCGGAACGAGCAGGTCGGTCCCGTGGACGCCAAGCCGGTCATCGTGCCGGGACCCGGCGACTGGGGCGAGCCGGGGCGGCACGTGATCCAGGTCGCCCAGACGGTGTACCGGCCCAGCACGCCGCCGGCTGGCGTGCCGACGTGGGTCCGGGACGGGAACGCCGCCACCCACGCGACCTTCGTCAACGCCATCAAGGCGGCGCGCGAGCACATCTACATCGAAGAACAGTACATGGTGCCAAGCACCCCCTACATGGAGGCGCTCAAGGCGGCGGCCGGCCATTGCCGGCGGCTGGTGATCTTGCTGCCCAGCTTCCTGGAGGTCTACTTCGGCGACCGGAAGCGCGGCCAGTTCTTCGACGAGCTCGCCGCGGCCTGGGGCGATCGCCTCTACATCGGAACGCCGCTTCGGCGTCCCGTGCTGGCGTCGCCGGGGAGGGTCACGAGCCGCGGGCGGCTCACCCTGATGACCGAAATCCCCGACGGGACGTCGACCCGGATCGTCGTGGGCCCCGCCACGCGGGTTCCCGAGGGCCGGTTCTTCCTCTGGATCGAGGGCGAGCTCATGTTCGCCGTCGCCGGGGCACTCGTGGTCGGTCCCGACGGCCAGCCGGCGAAGGAGCTGGAGGTGCTCCGCGGCGGCATGGGCCCCGAAGGAATCTGGTGTCCCGATCCGCGGCCCCACGGCGCCGGCGCGGCGGTCACCGCCGCCCAACCGACGCCGATCTTCCTCCACTCCAAGATCATGATGGTCGACGATGTTTTCGTCGCAATCGGCTCGACCAACATCAATCGGCGCGGCTTCTTCCACGACGGCGAGATCACCGCCTTCGCCATCCCCGACCAGCTGCGCGGCGCAGCGGACAACCCGGCGCTGTCGCTGCGGACGCGTCTCTGGGGCGAACAGCTCGGCCTGGCGCCCGCGATGGGCGCGGCCCTGTTCCGCGACCCCATCGCCGGTTTCGAACTCTTCAAGCGCAGCCGCTACGCCGGCAACCGGGTGGTTCCGCTGTCGGAGCTCAAGCTGCCGGAGCCTACGCTGGCCGAGTTGCCGTCCATGGTCGAGCAGGTGCTTCCAGACTGGGCGTCCAACCTGATCCAGTTCAGCCTGCAGAACTGGATCGAGGTGCTGGGCCCGACGATCTTTGACTCCATCTCCGACCCCACCACCACGCTCGAGACAGGCCCATGAGCGCGATCGGCCTCTTCGACGTCCTGGGCGTCGCCGACGCCGGTGAAGCGGCCGGGTTGTGGCCGCTCGACTACCTGCCGCTCGACCCGGCGAGCCTCGGCCTGATGGTGGCGGAGCTCGCGGGCGCCCTCAGCTTCCAGAACATCCGGCCTGGCGCCAGCGACGCCGCCGTCGGGCTATCGGCCGACATGACGGTCGGCGCCGTCCCGCCGACCCAACCCATCGTCTTTGCGGCGCTTCCCAAGTTCGGCTTCATGCTGCTGGAGACATCGGCCGGGCCTGCCCGCCTCTTCGTTCAGCAGACGCAGCTGGGCGTGGAGCTGGTCATCGAGGCCGTGCCGATCGAGGTGCTGTTCCCCAATGGCCTGCTGCTCCCTTTCGACCCTGCGGCAGGCGAGGTGAAGCAGGGCCGCTTCGACCGCGCCCAGCCTGACAGCTACGAGATCTCCCTGAACGCGTCCGGCCCCAGCACGCTGAAGGCCTACGCAAAGCTGCGGGTGAGCGAGAGCTTCGACTTCCTGCTCGAGTTCGCCACCCCGATCTCGGTAGGCCCCTGCCGGTTCTCCGGGATCGCCTGCGCAGCGCTGCACGATCTTTCGCTCGTGCTTACGCCGAATCCCATCTCGATGGACGCGCGGGCCCAGGCCCTGGAGTGGCTGCGCCACCCGCTGGACACGCCGCACGAAGCCGGCGGCCTCGCCGTGCGCACGGTCGACCTCTTCAGCGTGGGCTCGCGCGTGGCGACCGCCACGAACAAGGCCAACGAAGGACGGCCCGACGCGCAGTACGTGGAGCCGGTCCTCGAAGACATCCTGCTCATCCCGACGGGCCCGACGTCGCCGTTCCCGCTCCACTTCAGCGCCGGGGTCCGCCGGAGCCTGCAGGTGGGCGAGAGCGCGGACGGCGTGTACCGGCTCGGCGACAAGCCGGTCGTGACGGCCCTTGTCGAGGAGTCCGCGCCGGGCAAGCAGGACGGCATCTACCTTATCGTCCGCCAGGTGCTCCTGCGGAGCTTCGCGAACAATACCTCCCTCATCGATCCGCAGACCGCCTTCCTCGACATTGCGATCAGCAACGACCCGCACGCCGACGGCTGGAGCGGAACCATCGACCTCAGCGAGGACTGGACGCTCTCGGCGGGCTTCCATGTCGAGCCGCCGTTCAACTTCTTTTCGCTCTTCAACGTGCGCGTGAAGGTGCTGGGCGGGCGCATCGGCGTCTCCTTCAAGCGCCTCTTCGATCCCAAGCCTGACGCCGGTGTCCTGGATCCATACCTGGCTCTGGCGGACCTCGTGATCGTCATTGGCGACGAGGCGCCCTCCGATCCGCCGGCTGCCGACACCCCGGTCAAGGTCGAGTCCAAGTCGGGCAAGCCGACCACGATCGTGGCCAATGGCGTCGGCTGGAAGTTCGGGGAGAAGGCCCTCGGCAGCTTCTGGCAGGCCGACAAGGTCGACCTGAAGGCCATGGGCGTGCTGCGCCTGTCCATCGACGAGTTCGGCTACGTCACCGAGCCAAACGGAGGCCGCTACTTCTCCTTCAGCGGGTCGTGGCCGGTCTTCGGCACGCCGACGGCGACGCCCGAGACAGGCACGGACTACGAGGGCTCGTTCGGCGTCCAGTTCTTCCGCCTGCGCTGGCGGATCCACGGCGACCCGAATGCGCCCGTGTTCCTGATCGACGGCCTTGGCCTCTTCATCCAGACAGGCGCGCTGTCGATCATCGGCTCGGGCATGCTGAGCGACCGCCGGGTGGGCCAGGTCCGCTTCCGGGAGGCCGCCTTCGGCGCCGAACTCAACCTGGGCCTCGGCAAGACGGCCGACGGCAAGGACAAGGGGCGGTTCACGCTCGGCGGCCAAGTGCTGCACGGGACAGCCACCACATACAACGAGGCCAATACGCCGGTCTCCGAGTTCACCTATTGGCTCGCCGGCATGAAGGTGAGCCCGATTCCGCTGCCGGGCGGGTTCTCTCTCGTCGACCTGCGCGGGCTGTTCGCCTGGAACATGCAGCCGAAGCTGGGGCCCAATGAGCCCTCGACCGCCCAGCCCATGCGCCTGTTCGACTGGGCCCAGGCGCATGCCGACGCTATCGAGATCAAGGACTCCCGCAACATGGCTGGCGCGGGCTGGGAGCCCCGCGAGAACGCCTGGGCGTTCGCCGCCGGCGCCGGCGTCAAGCTCGGGGGCGGCAACGCCCTGACGATCGACGCCTTCTTCCTCTATGTCAGCTCGCCGGCCGCACGCGGCTTTCTGGCTGCGCTGAAGCTCTATCTCGGCGGCAAGAAGCCTATCGCCTATGGCGTGGTGGAGCTCGACGGCGACCATTGGAGCGCGCTCGTCGGGCTCGCGCTGGGCGTCGAGCAGGCGACGGGGAAGGACCTGCCCTCCTTCTTCGACGCGGCGCCGTCGTTGACCGGGACCTTCTACGCCACGAACCAGCCTGCGACCTTCGCGATCGGCCGGCTCAACGACACTTCGAGCTGGCTGGCGTTGCGGATCGGGGGCGACCTGTGGGTCTTCCGGCTCAAGCTCTTCGTCGGGATATGCCTGGAGATCGTGGACGTCCCCGGCGGCCCGCGCGTCCTGGCGTTCCGGGCCGAGTTCAGCGGCGGCACCCGCAAATGCGCCATCGGCTCCATCGACTTCTCGCTGTCGATGCAGCTGACCGTGGGGGTATGGCGCAGCGAGTCCCGGGTCTCGGGTTTCGTCCAGAAGCTGGAAGGCAGCATCCGGATCAACGTCCTCTACGTCTTCCGCTTCGGAGCGAGCTTCAAGGTCGAGTGGACGTTCCTGGGTCCCGACCCGGCCTACCGGCAGATCGGGTGCGAGGTGCGCATCCACACTCCCTGGTGGATGCCCGACAAGACCTTCCGCTGGAACCGCACCCTCGGCGAGCCGCAGCTCGAGAGCATGGAGACCATCTCCCCTCCGCTCGAGGAGGGCGCTGGCCACCGGGTGACGGCGGGGGACCCGATCGCCCTGCCGGTCTCGACCCTGTCCGACGACCCGCAAGCCGTCCTCAACATCTCGCAACTGCAAGCATTGCCCGCCCCCGCGCTCGCCGGCGAGGCCCCGCTACTCCCGATCGACGCGGTCGTCGCCCTGCAGTTCAAGCCGGCCGTGGACGACCGGCTCATCTGGGGCCAGATCACCCCGCCCGATGCAGGCCGGCAGGACAGCAACAAGGTGTCCACGCGCTATGCGCTCGTGGAACTCGGAATTCGCCGCCGGCCGCTGGCGGGCGGGGCATCCGCGCCTTGGACGACGCTTCTGGACCCGGCTCTCAGCCGCACGGACGACATCGCGAGCCTCCCGCCGGCCACCCTAGCTGAGCGCAGGAAGTCGCCGCTGGCGATGCGCTGGGATGCCGACCTGCAGCGCGAGCAGGCGCTGGATCCGCGCCTGCTCCTCCTCAACTCCGAGCTTCCCTGGCGTTTCATGGCCGTGAACCTCATGGGCGACGAGAACCTCGTGCGCACCATGCCGGGCTGGCCGTGCTGCCCCACCTTCGAGAGCTCTGGCGAGCACGTGCTGAACTGGGAGGGCCAGGAGGCGGGAGCCCGTGCGCCGCTCACGCAGCTCTTCAGCAACTCCCAGACGCCCTGGAGGTGGCTCGTGACGCCGCCGCTGGTCGTCGCGCCGCTGAATCGGCCACATTTGGTGCCCCTGCCCGTCATCGGCTCGCCCGAGGGCGAGATCGCCCGGATCCGCTTCGATGCGCCGGCCGCCCGGGTCGTGTTCCAGATGGCGTGGAAGGCCATGCACCTGCCCCGCGACCTCGTGATCACCGCGTTCCGCGGGCTGAAGGCGGTCGCCGAGCAGGCTTTCCCCCTCAGCGCCAACAGCCCGGACCGGATCGAGATCGCCGACGCCGCGGGGATCGAGCACCTCAGTGTCCGGATCACGGGGCGGCCGGTCCCTGACACCGCCGGCGTCACCGGCGTGGTGGAACTGGAGGGCGTTCGCTACACGACGTCCCAGGAGACCCTCGACGCGTTGCTTCACGATCTCAAGTGCGGATCCTTCGATCCGGCGACCGCCGGCAACGGCAGCCGCTTCGCCTGGCTGCCCAACCACGAGTACGAGGTTCAGGTGAAGACGCGGGTGCAGGTCGCGCATGAGACGGCTGGCGCGCTCGTGGCCGAGGTCCCGCAGATCCTCCGCTTCCGGACCCGGGGCCTGTTGGGGCTGAACGGGACCGACAGGGTGGGCAGTGAGATCGAGCCCTACGTGGAGTCCTGCTACCCGCCCCGGGGGACCTGTCTCTACCGCAGCGAGCCGGCCCTCCTCGCCTTCGACGAGCGCTTCGACATCCTGCAGCGCATCGACCATCCCGTTGGGCCCAACGACCCGCCGGAACGCAAGCAGCGGGTCGACTGGGAGTTGGTGGCTCGATTGGTCGGCGGCGAAGGCGACGGCCGACGGCTCTCCGCCACCGGCGCAGACTGGATCGTCGCTCACCGCGGGACGGGGTCGAACCTGGAGCCGCGTCCGCCGGTCGTCGGCGGCACGCGCGGCCACGTGCGCGAGGCCCTGTCTCTGGACCCGTTGCGGCTGCGCTTCGAAGCCGTGGCGGCGAATGCCGAGGCCTGCGGCTTCCCGCCCCCGCCCACGCACCGCTCAAGGGTGCTCTCGCACGTTCCGGCTGACCCCCACGGCGCACCGGAGGCGCCGGCGCTCTGGCCGGCGCGGTCGCGGGTGCGGATCGGCCTGCGGGTCGCCGGCGCGCCGTTCGTCGATCGGCGAACGTTCGAGGCGGACGACGCCACGGCTTTCACGACAGCCCCGGTCCCCTGGCAGTCGGCCGACGGCCTGCTCGGACCCAGCGCGACGAGCGGTGTGCAGACCGCACAGTTCGGCCAGCCGGACTGGCTGCACTTTGAGGCGCAGCTGCGGCTGCGCGCGCTGGGGACCCGCGCCGGCCTCGCGCTGGCGGTGACCGCAACCGGATCCCTAAACATCTGGCTCGACGAGACCACCCTTCGGATCGTCCGGCGCAACGGCGCCCAGGAGATGGAGCTCAAGTCTGCGGCTGTCGGGGACGGCCCGGCCCTCGTCCTCAGGGTCACCGCTTACGATGACGAGATCGTCGCCGAAGCGGGCGCGGCGCAATTGCGAACCCCCCGGGGCGCATCGCGGGGGGGACGCCTGGCTCTGCTCGCGGAGGGTGAGGCGCAGTTCGAAGCTTTGCGGGTGGATGGCCTCGACGCCTATCGCTTCGAGTACGATGTCAGCCGCTTCGAGGGCTTCGCCGAGCACGTCAGCAGCTTCTCCGGCCGAGTCCGCCGCATCCCCGCCATCGGAGCGGCGGTGGGCGCGAGCACAGCCGAGCTTGCGACGAGGAACGCGCCCTTCGCCGATTGGATCGCTGAGCTCGGTATCCCGCTTCAGGGCGAGGTCGAGCGCCTCGACATCGGCCTGCATGCGTCCGGCCTCCTCGTGATCGAGAGTCCCGAATCGTTTGGCGGCGACGTACGTCTCAGGCTTCGTCAGGGTGGCGCCGACGTGCCGGCCACGGTGGTCGCCGACACCCGTGGCACGGTCTTCCTGCTCGCCCCGGCATCACCGATCTCGGGCGACTTCGAACTCAACTTCGGCATCTCGCTCACGCGGTATCGCGCCGCCTCGGCGGATCCTGAGAATACCCTCGTCCAGTCCCACACCCTGGCTATCTCGCTTTAGGCCGCAACTTCGTTTGGCCCCAGATCCGCCAGGAGGAGCAGCAACAGCTTGTGGGAGAATTGCGGCTGCCATTCCAACTTGGGTGCGCGAACCGCCCGACAGAGAACAGCGGGAGGGCAAACGGTCTTCGGTTCAGCCTCTCCAAGTCAGGCCAATTCTGACGGCGGCGATGCTTCGGGAGCGGAACTTGTTATCGCGCTCGAAACCGGACACTTGCACTGCTGGCGTCGAGCATCCCGTGGAGCGGGGATGCCTCGCCTCATCGAAGCGGCCCCGCCGCGACGACTGCAGGTTGTTTGGCCGAGAACAACGTGAAGCTCGCCCAGTACCGAGGATCGCTACGGCCGGGCTGCGCCCGTACCTGCAGTTTCGCATCCCGCAGTGCGGAGGACGCGTCCTGCCCGGCCTTGATGCGCGACATGAATTCCAGCATCAGGCCCTGCGTGACCTTGTCGTCAACGTTCCAGAGGCTCATGACGACGTTGTCCACGCCTGCGATCTGGAACCCGCGCGCAAGCCCGATGACGCCACCGGATACATTCTGCCCAAGGCCCGTCTGACAGGCGCTCAACACCGCCAAAGTTGCGCGAATCAGACATGCGGACTGCACCTCGCGGGCCGTCCAACGGTCGCCGTCGGCGAGTGCGATGAACCCTTCAAGACCGGTATCGCCGTAGGAGACGCCATGGGTCGCGAGGTAGATCAGGTCCGCGTTCTGAGCGGCGCTCGTCACTCTGTTGCGCGTGGCGTCGCGGCCCAATAGAGGCGTGACGCCCATCAGCTCGGCGACCGCCTTCGCCTCCGCGCGCGCCCCGGCCAGTTGCGGGAGCTCGAAGTCGGGGTCGGCGAAGCTTGGATCGCCGATCACGAGCGCGGATGAGGGGGCGCCGACCTCGCCGTGCTTCGCCGCATCCTCCTCGCATCCGGGAATGATGCGGACATATCCTTCCCGAGCCGCCGATGCGCGGCGGCCGTTCTCGGACGGGGCTTGAATGGCCGATGCGGCGGCGAAGAGATCGATGAAGCTGGGCGCGACCGTCGTCGAAAAGCGGCTGATGAAGTCGCCCTCGTCGAGCGGCAGCGCGTCGAACGGCACGTTGCCCAGGGCTCCATACGGAACGATCACGAGGCGCTGCACCTCCGTCAGCCCCCCCATGGTGTCGCCGGGGAACAGGATCGCCGCCAGAGCCTTCACCGCCGCGCGGTCTTTCAGCGCCGCGTGCGATCCGTCGGCGGCCGGGGGCGTGCGATGGAGCCCCCTCGCACCTCTGGACGCGCGCGGGATCGGCGCGCGGAGCGCTTGGCGCGCGTCGATCGCTGAAACTCGGAAGAAGGTTCGCAGGTTGGCCTCAACGGCGCCGGGGGGGACGTAGACTTCCCCGAACGCAACTTTGCCGCGGGCGCCGATCAACCAGACGCAGCTCTTCAGGGCGTCGCGCTGGAACAACGCCACCGCGGATCCGTCACGGATACCTCGGAGGGCGGACCGTGAGACCTCACCCGAGACCGAGGGCGCTCCGCGCATCTGGCTGAGTCGCTGGTACAGGGTGGTCTGCTTGGAGATGGCCAGGGTGAGGTTGTCCTCGCCGCATACCGCGTCCTGCAGCGATGCGGTGACGGCTTTGGCGGGGTAGCGATGCTGCAGCAGGTCCGGCTGCAGCGGCAGGAGCGCAAGGGTGTGCCTCGCCGCGCTGTCTCCCTTGCGCGCCAGGTGCTCCAGGATCTCTTGCAGGCCGTCGTCCGGCCTTCGCCCGCCGATGTCATGCCAGGCGAGGTGGAGGAGACGCCGCAATTGGTCGGCGCTGAGCGCGTTCAGGTCTCTCCCGTAGATCGACGCGGCCTGATCGAGGCCGGACCGCAAATCCGCGGCACCCGCGGGCACGCCCGCCTTGGCGGGGTCAACGGGAACGCGCCGCGACGTGCTTGCAGCGAAGAGGTGATCAGCGAACTTGGTGGGCGAGCCGTCGAGTTTCCGCGCACGTTCGAAGGACGCCATGAGCTCGGGCCAGCCGATCTCCCCTTCGACAAAGCGCCGCTGGGCGACATCGTAGATCAGGGCGCCGACCTTGGCCGCGTCCGCCGCCGGCAGGATGCGGCCAGACAGATCCTCCAGGCTGTCGAGCATCAGGTTCCGGTTGGCGGCCCAATGGTTGTAGTCGCGGTCGCGCACGACGGCGGCCACGAGCCACATCCGATCCGCCACGGTCACGGTCCCCGATCCGAGGCGAGCCTTCACGAGGTCCATCCGATCATAGTCGCCGGGGCAGTCGCCCAACCGGTCGAAGCCTTCCTCGTAGGCCCTCTCATCTGGACGACCAGCGACCAGCACGCGTCCTAGCGTGCAGGACGCTTTCTCGCGGTCATAGCCGGCCCAGGCGACCCTTTCCCCCCCAGGACCCTTCTCGGAGGCGGACCGTAGAGTCGCCAGCGCCGGCCGGTATCCCGCCTGGGCGGCCGTCTCCAACATCCTGAGCACATCATCGCTGTAAGGACCGCGCAGCAGCTTGGCGCCGTAGGCCCCCAGCAACTCAGCCCTGGTTGAGAAGGGCGCTGGCGTCGCCAGCCGCGCGTCGACGAGGTCGGCCCAGGCCCAAACCGCATCCGTCCGCGACGGTCCGTCACCTTCCGCGATGGCCGCGTAGAGCTGCGCTGCCCGTGTCCCGTCCCGCGCCACCTTCGGACACTTCAGGGGATCGAAAGACCGAGCATGGGCGATGGCGGCATATGCGGCGCCCAGCTCGGCAGCGCGCGAGAAGAGCCTTCGCGCCGCCCCCGACGCACAGTCGACGGCGCCGGCGTCGTACGCCGCGCGCATGACATCGTCAGGGTTCTGATCGGTCCGCGCTCTGGGGGCGGGCTCCGCAGCCTGAATTGGCGCGACGCCCAGGATGAATGCGGCGCCTGCGGCAGCTGTTAGCCGCCAAGCGGCGCCGTGACGCCGAGCACCACCGGCTACCTGCCCGGGAAGGCGGAGGAACCAACCCATTTCTTCACGTCTCCCACGAAAAGAGGACTTACCCAATAGCTACACCGTGGAAGGCCGGGGCACAGCCGTGGGGATGGGCGGGGCGAGCGGCGGTGAGCGGAGTGAGCATCCGCTGCAGGGACTACCGAAAGACCTAGAGCTTCGCCGGCGACGTCTTGTGACACTGCGGACAGGCAAGCTCGACAGCGACCGCTACGACCTGCACGGCCTGCGCCACACCCGCGGGGTCGAGCTGGCGCTGGCCGGCTGCAGCGACGCGGAGGGTGCGGCGATGATGGGCCACCGCAGCCCGTCGAGCTTCGTCCAGTACCGCCGACAGGCCGACAGAATCCGGCTTTCGGACGCGGCGGCGGCCCGTGTCGCGCGGCTTCGCGAACAGGCCGGAAACGCCGCGTGTAAAACCGAGTGGAAAGAAAGTGGAAAAAACATCGTTCGGAACGAAAAAGGACCGGGATGAAACCCGGTCCTTTCAATCCCTTGCGATGGTACCGCCCTCCCGGATCGAACGGGAGACCTCCAGAGCCACAATCTGGCGCTCTAACCAACTGAGCTAGGGCGGCGCATCGCGAGCGCGCTTTCTAGTCGGGCGACGCGGCGCGATCAAGCCGCACGGTCAAGGGTCGAGCAGCGGCTTTCTGTAGCGGCGCGATCCGGAGAGTTCGCGGCCGTCGGCGAGGCGGACGAGGTAGTCGCCCGACGGTTTCGATTCCACCTGCACGATCGCGGCCCTGCGGACCAGCCGCGAGCGGTGGATACGCACGAAGCCGGCCCCTTGCAGGCGCCGCTCCATCTCCGCCAGCGGGGCGCGGTGGAGGATCGGCGTGGCGCCCCGGTGGAGCTCGACGTAGTTCCCGGCGGCCTCGATCCAGGCGATCTCCGCGAGCGGCAGGAAGTGGCGCCGCGCGCCGTCCCGCACCTCGATGGAGTCCTCCCCGGTCTGCAGCGGCCTCGCGGGCGTCAGCCGCAACCAGACGACATAGATCGCCACCACCGCGAAGTAGACGAGGAGGTCCTTGCGAAACTCATAGAGGAAGTCGCCGAGAGGCGAGAGCGGTGCGTAGAAGTCGCCGACCGCGGCGTAGACGGCCCAGCGCAGGACGCCCATCGCGGTCACGTGCACCAGCGAGTAGACGGCGGCGCCTAGCAGGTGCGCCGGGACCACGCGCGACCAGGGCGCGGAGAGCGGCGGGAACCGGCGGGTGAGCGCCATGATCGCAGGCGCCAAGGCGGTCAGCACCGCGACGCTGGTCGTCTCCCAGACGAGTGGTTCCCAGAAGGGCACCGGCCGGCCTGCCTCGGCCCGATCGTGCGTCACGCTGAAGGCGTCCACGACCGCGATCGCACAGCCCACGAAGGCGAAGATCGCGACGAAGATCGCGTCGCGACCCCGCCCTTCCGCGGCTGACGGCTGCTGCTCGCTCAAAAGTTCGCCCCGCGCATTCACGGGCGACAGCTAGCCGGACCTGCGGGCAAAGAAAAAGCCCCGGTCGCCGAAACGACCGGGGCTCGTTCTTGTCAGGCGTATCGCGCCTTGCGGCGGATCAGCCTTTCGGCAGGACGAAGCGGAGCGGAATCCGCACCGTGCCGCCGTCGACGGGTTGGCCGTCCTTGGACATGGGCCGCATCTTGAAGAGCTTGCTCATCTTGAGTGCGGCGTCGCCGAAGCCCATGTCGGCCGGATCTTCCGACGTGACATTGCAGGACTCCAGCGCGCCCCGGGCGTTCACCTGGCAGCTGATCGACGCCCGGCCTTCGACCTCCATCCGCTGAGCGCGGTCGGGGTAGTAGCGGGCGAAGTCCTCGCCAGAGGGACGGCGGAGCCAGTCCGGGTTGGTGATGACCGACGGGCGCGGCGGCTCCGGCGGCGGCGCGGCGGGCGGCCGAGGCTCCTCGATCCGACGCTCGACCGGAGGAACCGGCAGCGGCGGGATCGACGGAATATCGGGCACCGCAACGGGCGGCCGGGGCTGCAGCTTCGGCGGCGGCGGCGGCGGGGTGTTCGGCGGTGGCGGCGGCGGCGGCGGCGGTGGCGGCGGCGGGACAGGCTTGATGATGTCCACGTCCGTCACGTCGTCCGAGTACTCTTTGTACTTGGGTTCGAACCGCGTCTTGAAGAGATAAACGCCAAGCGCTCCGTGAACGACCGCTGCAATCGCAAGGGCGATAACAAACCCAGGCCGACGCTTGGGCTTCGGATCGTCGAACGGGTTGTGCCGAAGGACTTCAGATTGAGGTGATGTCTCAGACATGGGTCACCACCTAATTGTCGTCTTCGCCGACGAGAGCCACGCTGTAGAAATTGTTATCCTGCAGCATGTTCATCACGCCCATGAAGTCACCGTAGAGCACGTCCTTGTCGGCGCGGATGAAGATCCGCTCCTTCTCGGGATTGCGCTTCTCGCCCAGGGCCCGGCGAAGGTCATCGCCCAGCCTCGAAAGATCCGTCCTGAAGTCCTGGATGAACAGGGACCCGTTCGGCTGGATCGAGATGTAGACCGGCTTGGGAGGGTTCGTGCCTGGCGGCGCGACGGCTGGCGGGAGCTGGACCTTGACGGTCACGCTCGCCAGCGGCGCGGCCACCATGAAGATGATCAGCAGGACCAGCATCACGTCCACGAAGGGCGTGACATTGATCTCGGCGTTCTGATCTTCCTGGTAGCGCCCGCCCCCTCCACTCGAGAGTTTGGCGGCCATCTAGCTTAGGCTCCCTTGTCGAGCTGCCGGGAAATCGCGTTCATCAGCTCGGCCACAAAACCTTCCGAACGGGCGCCGTAGGCGGAAATCCGCGTCTGGAAGTAGTTGTAGAAGATAACCGAGGGGATGGCGGCGAACAGGCCCAGACCGGTGGCGAGCAGGGCTTCGGCGATGCCGGGCGCCACGACGGCCAGGTTGGTGGTGTTGGTGTTCGCGATACCAATGAACGAGTTCATGATGCCGTAGACGGTGCCGAAGAGGCCGATGAACGGCGCGTTCGAACCGAGCGAGGCCAGGTACTGCATGCCGCCCGAAAGGCGGCGGGCCAGGGAGGCCTGCACGGCGCTCACCGCATGCTGGGCGCGGTCGATGGTGGTGTCGCGGTGTTCGCCGGCGATCTGCAGGCCAGCCTGACGGCTGAGCTCGATCTCCTGCGCGGCCGCGGCGGCCATGTCGGCCAGCGGATTGCCGTCATACTCTTCCTGCAGAGCGATGCGGCTCATGTCGTTGATCGACTTGGCGCTGCGGAAGTTCTCCACAAAGCCGTCCGACTGTTTGTTGAGGCCGTTGAACTCGAGCATCTTGGTCACGAGGATCGTCCAGCTCAGCACCGAGGCGAGAGCCAGGCCGATCATGATGACCTTCACGACCGGGTCGGCGTCCATGAACATGGTGCCGACGTTGAGCTTGCCCGCGTTCTTCATGGTCGGCGGGTCGGCCGATTCCGGGGCGGCGGGGGCGGCCGCAGGCGCGGCGGGAGCCGCAGCGGCGTCGGCAGCCGGAGCGGCGGCGGCGTCAGCAGCCGGAGCGGCCGGGGCGGCGGCGTCCTGAGCGAACGCCGGCGCGCTCGCCATCAGCGCCACGGCGCCGACGAGAGCGGAAAAAGTGATCTTCAGTTTGTTGTCGAGCATCTGTCGCCAGTTCCTGGTTGGTCTAGCACGATTGGCCGGAGGGTCGTCGCGCGAGAGCGTCTCCACCCTAGTTGAAACAAGCCCGGCGCCCCAGCCTGCTTTCGCAGGTCCAGGACCCCAGAGGCGCTGTCGTGCGCCCGACCCGGAACGCGGCTCCCGTCTTTGGCAGGATAGGCGTTTCGAAGGTGCGGACGGCCTTGAACTCCCACGAGAGGAACCCAAAGTCTTACCGTCTTGTAAGAGAACGGCAGGACCCTTTGGCAACCCCTTGTCGAAGCGTCAAGGGGCATGAGCTTGCCATCCCGCGTCAAAATACTGACGCATCGGCACGTATTGTGCGCTGCACACGCAACAGGCGACTAGAGCCCGCCGATTCAGCGCCGTTCGTCGCAGTTTCATGCTGCAACGCAGCAAACTAGCTGAACTACAGTACGTGATTTCGAAATCTGTCCCGGTGCGACGCGCGTTGCCCAGGAGGGGCGGTCGCGCTCTCGCGGAGAGAGCAAGGGCGGCCTGCGCACACGCGATCGCACGGCGCAGCGCGGCGCCGGCCCGGTCAGCTCAATCGTCTGGAAGGGGATGGTGCCTGGGGGCGGATTCGAACCACCGACACGCGGATTTTCAATCCGCTGCTCTACCAACTGAGCTACCCAGGCCCGCGGGAGCCGCGTCTATAAGGGAGCCGATAGCCGAAGTCCAGCGAGGCGCGCGGACGAATTTCGAGGGACGCTATTCCTCTTCGGAATCCTCGGATGGACCGCCCTCGTCGTCCTGCGCGGGCACGGCGTAGCGGCCGCTCAACCAGCGCTGCAGGTCCACGTCGGCGCACCGGCGCGAGCAGAACGGCCGGTAGTGCGCGTCGGTGGGCTTGCCGCAGATGGGACAGCGCGGTTGGTTCATGCCCGCCCCACGTCGAAACGCTCGCGTGGGCGCGCGGGATCGGGCGTGATCGTGAAACGCGCTCCGATCCGGTCGGCCAGCAGGCGCGCCAGCGGCTTTGCGGCCGCGGCCACATCGGGCGCGCAGACGGCGGCAAGGTGGCCGCCCGGCTGCGCCTCGGCCTCGGCCTGGATGCGCCGGATCAGCCGCTGAGCCAGGGCCCGGTCGGCCAGTGCGCCGTCCGCGCGCCGGAGCCGCTCGAGCAGCGGGCGCGTGCGCCGGGGAATGGAGAGCTCCATGGTCCCGAAACGCCCGACGGGACCGATGGCGACGCCCGGGTTATCCGGGCCGAACGCCAGCCGCGCGGCGGCCATCAGGGCGTTCCCGTCATGGCCGCGGCCGACCAGGTCGACGATCACGAGGCCGCCGAGACCCTTCAGCCGGAGGAGCCGCGCGGACTCGGACAAGGCCGCGAGGTTGGCTTGCCGAGCGGCCCGCTTGGCGTCTGCGCTCTTGCGCTCGCCCAGGTCGACGTCGATCGCGGTGAGCGCCCGCGTCGGCTCGATGGCGAGGGTCCCGCCGCCGGGCAGCGGATGGATCGTCTCGAGGGCCTCGGACTCCGCTTCGTCGGCGACGTCGCGCGCCGGCCGGCCCTCCACGATCCCGGCGTCGCGGGCGAAGTGGCGCAGGTCCTCGGCGATGTCGGGGGCGGGTGAGAGGAGGCGCGGCGGCCCCTGCCCCTCCACCAGCTGGCGGGCTACCGCAAGCTTGCCGTCGCGAGGCTCGGTCCGGATCTCGATCTCGACGGCGGCGCCGCGGACCGGGCGCGCGTCGGGCTTGAAGGGGAGGATGGCCTCGAGGCCGCCGCCAAGGTCCAGGAACGCGGTGGCTATCGCGGCTTCGACGCTGGCCACGCGGGCTATGAGGCGCGCGCCCGCTGCCAGGCGCGGCTCATCGTCATCGCGGCGCAGGAGCAGCCGCTCGGGGCGGCCGTCGAGGGTGACGACGCCGCGGGTCTCGCCGATCCCGCGATCGAGGAAAAGGCGCCGCTCGCTCATGGCCGCCGAAAACCCAGGCCGGTCAGCAGGTTCGCGGTTTCGTACAGGGGCAGGCCCACGACGCCGGAGTACGACCCCTGCAGCGAGATCACCAGCGCTCCGGCGTGCCCCTGGATCGCATAGCCGCCCGCCTTGCCGATCCCCTCCCCGCACGCGAGGTAGGCGTCGACGTCGCCGGCGCTCAGCTGCTTGAAGTGGACGCGGCTCTCGACGAGGCGGGACGCCATCCGGCCGCCGGGCGCAGCGACGGCGATCCCGGTCAGCACCCGATGGGCGCGGCCGGACAGCAGACGCAAGCAGGCGCGAACCTCGGCCGCGTCCTCGGCCTTCGGCAGCACGCGGCGACCGACCGCAACGACCGTGTCAGCGCCGAGGACGTAGGCGTCCGGCGCACGCCCAGCCACATGCGCGGCCTTGGCTTCGGCGAGGCGCAGCGCCAGCTGGCGTGGCGTTTCGTGCGAAAGGGGGGCTTCGTCCAGATCGGCGGCCTCGACGGCGTCGGGCGTGAGGCCGATCTGACGCAGGAGGTCGAGCCTTCGGGGGCTCGCGGACGCCAGGACGAGGCGCGGCTCAGAAGCCAAGTCGCAGCCTCGGTCGATCTAGCGGACGCGGAAGGTGATACGGCCCTTGGTCAGGTCGTAAGGCGTCATTTCCACGAGCACCTTGTCCCCTGCGGACACGCGAATGCGGTTCTTGCGCATCTTGCCCGCGGTGTGGGCGATGATCTCGTGATCGTTCTCGAGCTTCACCCGGAACGTGGCGTTCGGCAGCACTTCGCTGACCGTGCCCGGAAACTCCAGCAATTCTTCTTTCGCCATGCGGCTCTCTTGATTCCTCAACGTCTTCACATACGACGACGGCTCGGGCCGTGTGGCCGCGAGCCGCGTCTGCGGCGCTGATTATAGCGCATCGTCGTCGAAAAGGTCGATGGCCCGCGCTAACGGTGAAATCGCTGCCTGATCCGGGCGGCCAGACCGTCGCGCACCTGGCGATACGATTCGAGTCGGTGCTCGCGAGAGCCCTCGATCAGCGTGGGATCCATCGTGGGCCAGTACTCGATATCCGCCGACCGTCCACGAGCCAGCTCGACGGCCCGGTGCTGCGCCTCCGGCGTCAGGGAGATCACCAGGTCGAAGGAATCGTCCTCGAGCTCGGCGAAGGTCTTGCAGCGGTGGCGGGTGAGATCCACGCCCAGTTCCTTCATGACCTCGGCGGCCAGGGGATCGACCTCCATGTCGTCTTCGTCCGGGTCGAAATGGGCCCGCTTCAGGCCGCAGCTGTCGACGAAGATGCGCGTTCCCACGATGTGCTTCAGGAGCGACTCGGCCATCGGCGAGCGCACCTGATTGAAGTTGCAACAGAAGAGGACCGCGTCCGGCAGTCGATTCCCAGGGTCGCCGGTCATCCCGGTCAGCCCCGCCAGTGCAGCGCGCAGATCAGGGTGAACAGGCGACGGGCCGTGTCCATGTCGGTCTCGATCTTGCCCGACAAGCGCGTCTGCAGGAGCTCGGACGCCTCGTTGTGCAGGCCTCGGCGGCCCATGTCCAAGGCCTCGATCTGCTGCGGCGTCGAGTTGCGGATAGCTTGATAGTAGCTGTCGCAGATCATGAAGTAGTCTTTGATCAGCGTCCGGAACGGCGAGAGCGACAGGATGTGTCGCCGCTCATAGGTGGGCCCCCGCACGTCCAGGACCAGCCGGTTCTCGAGCAGCCCCATCCGCAGGTCGTAGGGTCCAGCCTCGGCGCCCTCGGGGAAGAAGTAGTTCTCCTCCAGCAGATCGAAGATCGCGATCTGCCGCTCCTGTTCCTGGTCGCGCGAAACCGCCGCGAGCGACTCTTCGTCGAGCTCGACGGTCTGCAGCCGGTGGTTCTTCTTCGCGTCGTCGGCCATGGCGTTCCAAGCCGAGCTTTATTGCAATCCGGGGGCCGACGTCATCCCACCGTGGCGCTGCGGCGCCGCGGATACGAAAAAACGCCCGAAGCGCGAGGCTCCGGGCGTCGTATTCGGACCGTCAGCCGTTAGCGGGCGGCGTAGCGATGGCCGTTCGCGGGCCGGACGAAATCGCCGCGGACGTAGCCCACGCCGATCCCGTTCTGGCCGACCAGGATCCAGTCCGTGCCGCGCACGCCGGCCAGGGCCTGGAACCGCTGGCCCGCCTGCAGGCGGCCGACCCGCGCCGAATTGGTCGTCGGCGCCGCGCGGAGGTTCACGCCGCTCTCCGCCACGAACATGTCGCCGATCCGGTTGTAGCTGGCCGGCTGGACGTTGGAGTAGAGCCGGTAGCCGTTGCGCTTGTAGGTCGTCGCGCCCTGCTTGGCGGCGCGGTCCTTCTGGGCTTCGCAGCCGATGGCCGAGCCCGCCGCGGCGCCGACCGCCGCGCCGGCGACGGTTTCGCCGGTCGCATGACGACCGCCGATCTGATTGCCGACCACGCCGCCCACCAGGGCGCCGATGACCGCTCCGGCCTCTTGCTTGCCGCCCGGGGCCGAGCAGCCGACAACGCCCGCGCTGGCGCTGGTCGCCCCGGCCAGAGCAAGGCCCGCGGCCAGTGCTGCGGCCGTCAGGGCGCCGCCGATCGACTTGGTGTTCAGATTGCGCATGAAAATCTCCGTCCTCTGCGTTTCATTCGATGACGCAGATGTAGACGGCGCAGCCTGAACGGCTTCGCAGGCCCGATTGACAGGAACTGTTCAGCTTCGCGGTTCGGACTCCGGCGGCGTCGGACGCGCATCGGCGGTCGCCGGTTGACGGTCCTCGAGGGGCTGCGCCGCCACAGGCGTGGTCTTCACGGGGGTGAGGATGCGCGCTTCGTCGAAGGCGTTCTTCAGGCGGCGGTTGAACTCGCGCCCCACTTCCCACTGGGTCCGCGGGACGGTGACGAAGCGGGCTTTCAGGTGCACCGCGTTGTCGGCCAGGCGATCGACGCCCATCACTTCGAACGGTTGGGTGATCATCGGCCCGAAGTGCGGGTCCTTGCGCAAGCCGTCGCCCACCTTCTGAATCACAGCGAGCGCGCGATCGAGGTCGGTGTCGTAGCTCACCGGAATCTCCGCCAGGTAGGAAGAGAAGATCTTGGTCCGGTTATGGATCACCTGGGCTTCGCTGTAGGGGAAGATGTGCAGCGTGGCGTTGGCGTCACGCAGGCGGATCGTCCGCAGCGTCATGGCCTCGACGACGCCGCTGGAGTCGGCGATCTGCACGTTGTCGCCGACCGAGACCACGTCCTCGGCGATGAGGAACAGTCCGGTCAGGAAGTCCTTCACCAGCGTCTGGGCCCCGAAGCCGACGGCGATGCCGAGCACGCCGGCGCTGGCCAGGATCGGCCCGACCTTCAGCCCCATCTCCGTCAGCACCGTCAGGAAGCCGACGACGACCAGCACCGCCTGTGCGGAACCCGTCAGGATCGGACCCAGCGTGCGCAGTTGGGCGGCGCGCCGCGGATCGCCGCTGCGCCGGGCGAAGCCTCCGACGAGGCGGTTGATGATGAAGCCGGTGAGTTCGACGAGCGCTGTCGCCAGCACTACGACGAGCGCGAGCCGCACCAGTTTCGCGCCAGCGTCGCCGGAGAACCACGCGCGGACGTCGACGCCCCAGACGCCCGCGACCACCCCGAGGACCGTGACTGCCACGACGACGCGAACGAGGAGCCAGGTGAACCGCGCCGCCTTGTGGGTGCGGGCCTCTTCCTTGTCTTCGGCGCCCGGCGCGCCGACGGAGACGCGGGCCAGCCAGTAGTCGAGCAAGCGCCGAACGCCCCAGACCACGGCCCAGGCGACCACGACGATCACGGCCGAAGCCGCCAGATTTATGCCTGCCTCGCGCGGGTCCATCCGCACGATGTGGTCGATGGCCTCGGTCGTGCTGGCGATCAGCCGCTCGGTCAGGGTGGACTTGGCGGCCTCCGCCGCAGGCGCGGCGGCAGGCGTCGGGGTCTGGGGAGTCGCGAACACGAGACCGGCTTATCCTCGGAGCGCCCCGCCGCGCAACGCCCTGCCGCTGTGGCCGGTTCCGGGATCAGCGCCCCTGGCCGAGCCGGATGGCGGCCGAACGGGCGTGCGCCGGCAGGCCTTCAGCCTCCGCCAGAGCAATCGTCGCCGGTGCCAGCGCCGCGAACGACTGGGCGTCGCACTTCACGATCGAGGTGCGCTTCAGGAAGTCGTAGAGGGAAAGACCCGAGGAGAACCGCGCAGCGCGGCTGGTGGGCAGTACGTGGTTGGAACCGGCTACGTAGTCGCCCACCGCCTCAGGCGCGTAGCGACCCAGGAAGATGGCGCCGGCGTGCCGGACGCGGTCGGCCAGGCGTTCGGGCTGGTCCAGGGCGAACTCGACGTGCTCGGGAGCGATCTCGTCGACGAGCGCCGGCGCGGCGTCCAGCGGCGCGATGACGATGGCGCCGTGAGTCTCCCATGACGCGCGCGCATCCTCGCCGGTGGCCAGCGCGCTCAGCTGCGCCTCCACGGCCGCCTCCACCTTCTCGGCGAAGGCCGCGTCATCGGTGATCAGGATGGACTGGGCGGCCGGGTCGTGCTCAGCCTGCGACAGCAGGTCGGCGGCGATCCACTCGGGATCGTTGGCGCCGTCGGCGACCACCACGATCTCGGAAGGGCCGGCCAGGGCGTCGATGCCGACGGTCCCGTAGACGCGCCGCTTGGCCGCCGTGACGAAGGCGTTGCCCGGCCCCACGATCTTGTCGACGGGCCTGATGGGCCCGGCGCCATAGGCCAACGCAGCCACGGCCTGGGCGCCGCCGACGCGCCAGATCTCGCTGACACCCGCGGCCTGCGCTGCGGCCAGCACGGCCGGTTGCAAGCGACCTGGCGGTGTGACCATGGCGATGCGCTCGACCCCGGCGACCGCCGCCGGAACGGCGTTCATCAGTACGGTCGAGGGATAGGCGGCCCGTCCGCCCGGCACGTAGACGCCGACGGCCTCCAGTGGAGTCCACCGCCAGCCCAGCTCAACACCCGCCTCATCTGTGAAGCGCAGGTCGGCCGGCCGCTGCCGCTCGTGATAGGCGCGGATTCGGGCCGCGGCGAAGGCGATGGCGTCACGCACTTCCGACGAGCAGCGGGCCGCGCCCTCGGCGATCTCGTCGGCGCTTACCCGCAGGGTCTCTTCCGTCAGTTCGACCCGGTCGAACTCGCGCGCGTATCGTAGGAGCGCCGCCACGCCCTCGCCTCGCACGGCAGCCAGCACGTCGCGCACGATCGCGTCGACCTCCTCGGGCGTCTCGCGACGCTCCGAAACGAAGGCGGTGAAGGCGGCGGAGAATCCCGGATCGTCGTGGCGGAAGCGGCGCATGGCGCGCTCTCTTAGCGGCGCAGGCCCGCCAAGGCTATCCGCTCAGGCCTCGTGGCTCGGTTCGCGCGGCGTGGGCCACGGCTGGGAAAGGTCGGCCAGGACCGCGTCCAGGCACTCTACGTCGGCCCGGAGATCACCGCCGCCTGCGAAACTGAGCGTCAGCGTGCCGCCGGGCGGCTCGCCGGGCTCGAAGCCGATCGCCAGGAGTTCGACGACCGCGTCGCGGCGGTCCCGCCGGATCCTGCGGGCCTGCACAGCCAACACGCCGCCGACCTGCAGCGCCGCGCGGACACGCTGGCGCGAGCCCGCCTCCCATCGGAAACGGTTGAACGCGATGGTCAGCCGCCGGGCCTTGGCCTCGTAAGAAATGTCGCCGACCTTCGCCACCGCGTCCTGCAAGGCGGCCGAGATCACCGCGAGGTCGTCCTGATCCTCGGCGAGCAGTTGTAGGGGCGCAGGCTCCGCCATGCCCTACTCCACTTCCTCCCCGCCATCCCCCTTCAGGCGGCGGACCTTGGCGCCGCAGGCGCCAAGCTTCTCTTCCAGCCGCTCGAAACCGCGGTCGAGGTGGTAGACCCGATTGACAATCGTCTCGCCCTTCGCGGCCAAGCCGGCGATGACGAGGCTCACGGACGCTCGCAGATCGGTCGCCATCACCTGAGCGCCTTCGAGGCTGTCCACGCCGCGCACCCGCGCCTCCGTGCCATGGACCGTGATGTCGGCTCCCATGCGCCGCAGCTCAGGCGCATGCATCAAGCGGTTCTCGAAGATGGTCTCGCGGATAACGCTCTCGCCCTCGGCCAGGGTCATGAGCGCCATGAACGGCGCCTGCAGGTCGGTGGGAAAGCCAGGATAGGCGCTGGTCTCGAATTCTACCGCCTTCAGGAGCGTTCCGTTGCGCCGTACCGTCAGCCCGTCGTTGTTCGGTGTGACTTCGACGCCAGCCTCGACCATCTTGTCGAGCATCGCCTGAATGAAGTCGCTGCGCGTCTTCGTCAGCCGCACCTCCCCGCCAGCCATGGCGACCGCGAGCGCATAGGTCCCGGTTTCGATACGGTCCGGCATCACCGCGTGTTTCGCCCCATGCAACCGGCTGACGCCTTGGATGGTGATCGTCGACGTTCCCGCACCGCTGACCTTGGCGCCCATCTTATTGAGGCAATCGGCGAGGTCGTTCATCTCCGGCTCGCAGGCCGCTTGAGTGATCACCGTCTCGCCCTCAGCCAGCACGGCTGCCAGCATGGCGTGCTCGGTTGCGCCCACCGAGACCATCGGGAAGTCGATCGCGGCGCCCCTCAGGCCGCGCGGCGCCTGCGCGTATACATAGCCCTCGTGCAGGTCGATCTTGGCGCCCAGCGCCTCGAGCGCCTTCAGGTGCAGGTCGACGGGTCGCGCGCCGATGGTGCAGCCGCCAGGCAGCGACACCTTGGCCTGCCCGCTCCGCGCCAGCAGCGGTCCCAGCACGTTGAACGACGCCCGCATCTGGCGGACGAGGTCGTAGGGCGCAAAGCCGCTGACGATTTCCCGCGTGGTGAGCAGGGTTTCCGGCCCGTCGGGGCCGTCCGACTCGACGACTTCCGTGCCCAGGCGTTGCAGCAGCCGGCCCAGGAAGCGCGTGTCGGCCAGACGGGGCATGTTCGTCAGGCGCAGGGGCTCTTCGGTGAGCAGGCTGGCCGCCATCAGCTTGATGGCCGAGTTCTTGGCGCCGCTGATGGGGATCTCCCCCTCCAGCCGCGCGCCGCCGGTGATGGCGATGCGATCCAATCGGTATCCTTACGAAGCACGCGCGGGCCGCGTTCCCTCGCGGCGCCTCAGGCGACGTATCTAGCCTGCGCGCCCGCTACGCGCCAAGCGGTCAATCCGTGGAGCCTCCTTGTGGCTTCGGCGCAGACGTCGCAGCGCCCGCGGCCTTCCGGCGGCGCAGGTTCGCCCGGAGCGCCTGCGCGAGCTTCGCTTCGCGCGAGTCGGCCGCCGGTTTCTCAGGCTTGTCCTTGTCGCCCATGCGCCCGAGGTGCGGCGAGGCGTCCCGCCCGTCAAGCGCCTCAGGCTCGATTTGGGGCTTCACGCCGCGCCCGGCTCCCGCTATAGCGCCCGCCTTCGCCGCCGTAGCTCAGTGGTAGAGCGCATCCTTGGTAAGGCTGAGGTCGGCAGTTCAATCCTGCCCGGCGGCACCAGGTTTCCCCAACGCTTTCAAGGCGTTGGGGAAACGCCCTCCCCCTCCAAAATCGGCCGGATCGCTCCGGGGCATCCACAGGGGCATCAGCCTGCGCGCAAAAGCGTCCGCATCGCCGGCGCGCGCGCCGGAAGGGCGCACCCCGGTTGGCAGACGCGAGACGCGGCGGGCCGCGCACGGTCGCGCCAGCACGGATCGCCGAGGCGGCGTCGGGGACACGCTTCCCCGTCGCCCGGTGCGACGGTGTTCAGGTTCGGCGACCGATCGTCCGCCTAAGCTGCGCTGGGACAGGCTTGGCCTGGGCGGTCCCGGCGGCGCTCGACCGAGCTCGCGGCCGTCCACGCCGCGCGGCCGTTCGAACCGCTGACCCATATAGCTAAGCGAACAGTCGCGCGCCTCGGACGCCATCGAAGATGAACTGTACCGCCAGCGTCGCCAGAATGACGCCGGCGAGCCGGGCGATGACGCTCGCGCCCGTCGTCTTCAGGATGCCATGGAGGACATCCGTGAAAACCATCCCGAGGTAGGCGAGCGCCAGGCACACGGCGATCGAGCCCAGGACGACGGCCGCGCGCAGCGGGTCGCCCTGAGCCTGGCCCATCAGGAGCACCACGGCGGTGAGGCCGGCGGGACCGGCGATGACCGGGAACGCCAGGGGAAAGACCGCGATGTCGCCGGGTTCCAGCGCCTCGCGCCGCTCGCCCGCCGTCAGCGTGGAAAGTCCGGCGGGATGCCCGAAGATCAGCTGGATCGCCTGCAGCAGCAGCAGAATGCCGCCGGCTACCCGGAACGCGTCCAAGGTGACGTGCAGCGCCGCGAGGATCTGGACCCCGAACAGCGCGAAGCCCAACAGGACGACCGCCGCGATCAGCACGGCCTGCCAGGCCAGGCGGAATCGCTCGGGGCGATGCACTCCGCCGGTCAGGCCGCCGAACACGATGGCCGTATCGATCGGGCCGATGGCGACGAACAGGGTCGCCAGCGCCGTCACCATGAACTCGCTCACCGCACGTCGCTCCGCGCTTCGTCACGGTGCCGGACGCCCGTCGTCCTTCGCGCCGATCAGGCGTACCGGAACGGCCAGTCGCCCGCGTTCGCGGTGCACGAAGACGAGGACGCTCGTCCGTCCAGAACTGCTGGCCGCGGCGACGGCGTCCGCCAGATCGGACGGTCGGGCGATCCGCCGCTCGTTCACACGCACGATGACGTCCCCCGACCGAAGCCCCTTGCGCGCCGCGTCCGAGGCGGGATCCACGCTCTGGACGACGACGCCCGTGATGTCCGGTGGCAGCTCGCGGCGACGCCGCGTCAGCTCGTCGAGGGGCGCCACGGCCAAGCCGAGCCGCGCGCCAGGACCGTCGCCGGGCTGGCCCTCCTGCTGCGGCAAGCCCGCCAACTCCCGCTCGGAGGGGCGTAACTCGACCCTCACCTCGAGCGAGCGCGGCGCGCCGTCCCGCAGGACCTCGAACCTGAGGCGGTCACCAGGACGCGCGGCGGCCACCGCGCGGGTGAGGCGGGACGCATTCTCTGTGGTGCGACCGTCCACGCGCAGCACCACGTCGCCGGACTGCAGGCCCGCGCGGTCTCCCGGCCCGCCCGGCGTGACCTCCGCCACCAGCACGCCCTTGCGGGCGCCGAGCCCCAGGGTCTCGGCCATCTCTGACGTCAGCGTCTGCACATTGGCCCCGACATAGCCGCGCTCGATCCGGCCGTGGGCGATGAGGTCGCGCGTCACCCGATCCGCCACCTCCGCGGGCACGGCGAAGCCTATGCCCACGTTGCCGCCGGACGGCGAGAAGATCGCGGTGTTGACCCCGATCACCCGGCCATGGGCGTCGAAGGTGGGGCCGCCGGAATTCCCGCGATTTATCGGAGCGTCGATCTGGATGTAGTCCACGAAGGTCGAGCCGATGTTGCGGCCATACGCCGAGACGATGCCGGCCGTGGCGGTGCCGCCAAGCCCGAAGGGGTTGCCGACCGCGATCACCCAGTCGCCGACGCGCGGCGTGGCGGCGTTGGAGAAGCTGACATAGGGAAAGTCACGTCCTTCCACCTTCAGCACCGCCAGGTCGGTGGGCTCGTCGCGGCCCACGACGCGGGCCTTCAGCTCGCGCTGGTCCTTGAGCGTGACGGTGATCTCGGTGGCGTCGGCGACCACGTGGTTGTTGGTGACGATGTAGCCGTCCGCGGAGATGAAGAAGCCGGCTCCCGCGGCGCGGCCTTCGGCGGTCGGGGGTCGTGCGCCCCGGTCGGGGAAGAGCTCGAACGGGAAGCCCGGAATCGTGGGGAAGCGGACGGCGACCTGGCGCTTCGTCTCGACCGACACGACGGCCGGGGCGACCCGCTCGACGATCTCCGCGAAGGAGGTCACCCCGGCGCGGGCGGCCGGCGGCGGATTGATGGGGGCCTGGCTCGCAGAGGGTCCAGGCGCGCTCAGCGCCACGGCGCTCGCGGCCGCCCCGAGGAGCAGCGTTTTGGGTTTCGTGTTCATGTCGGGAGTGTTCAGGCGAGAGTTGCGTAGACGACCGCGCCAATGACGCCGATCAGGCCTGCCATGGCCACATAGGCCAGGATTTCCTCTTCGCGGGGCAAGCCCCCGGGGGAGCGCTGGGCCATGATTTCTTCTCCTTCCTCTGCATGGCTTCGGCTGGGTTAGGACGTTGAAATCATTTAGGTCGAAGCATCCGCAAGGGAAGACCCCATCCCCCTCTTGACGCGCGCGCGACACCTCCTAACTCATCAGCGTCGCCGGCGACGGCGACGATCGGGCCCGAGGACGGTCCGGTCTTCCAGATGCGACGCTCGCGCCAAGACGGCGATGACAGTCTACGCCCTCCGGCGCGCGGGCCTCGCGAGCCCGGCCCGCGGGCGGATGCTCCCATCGCCCGCGGACGCCCGCGCTCGCAGTCTGAGGCCGCATGCCGCTTGGCGTGCTGCGAGGCGATCCATCTGCGGACCGGGCCGTCGCACCCGGGTCCTCCACGCTTGTAGAGGAGGAATGCGATGACTCTTGGCGAACTTGTTCCCTGGGGCCGCAAGGACCGCAACCTTGCTCTCCGGGATCGTGAATCCGACTGGGCAGGCGGCGGGGAACTCAGTCCGTTCTTGCGCCTGCACCAGGAAATGAACCGCCTGTTCGACGACGCCTTCCGCGGGTTCGCGGCGCCGGCCGCATGGAGCGGCCAGTGGCCGTCGCTGGAGGTCGAGGAGACGGACACCGGCTATCGGATCACCGCCGAACTGCCGGGCCTGGACGAGAAGGACGTCGAGGTCTCTTTCAGCGACGGCGTGCTCACCCTGCGCGGCGAGAAGCGGTCCGAGACCAAGGACAAGGGCCGCCACGTCAGCGAGCGGTACTACGGGCGGTTCGAGCGCCAGATCGCCCTGGGGGATGTGGATGACACCAAGGCCACGGCGACCTTCAACAAGGGCGTGCTCACCATCGAGCTGCCCCGCTCGGCCCAGGCCCAGGACCGCGTGCGGCGGATTCCGATCAACGGGAAGACCAAGCACTGACCCATGGCGCGCGGGCCCAACGCCCGCGCGCCGCTCGTCCCTGCCCGCGCAGCCCGAACCCGGGCGACGCGGCATCGGGAAGACCCTTTTGGGGGAGTCTTCAATGCGCAAACTCGCAGGGTGACGGCGTGAAAACAGCCGAATCGGGAAGCGTATGACCCGCATCGAACTGACGAACATCGACTACGGCCGGTCGGATGACGGCGCCCCTTCCGCCCTCGTGACATTCCACGTGACGGGGACCGCTGTCGGCGTACCCTCCGTGCCAGGCTTTGATGTAAAGGTCAGGGTTGCCGGAGGGGCCGACCCGACAAGCGTCGTGAACGAGGCCAAGGTTGAGTTTCATCAACTGGCGCTTCGGCTCGTCGACGAAACGAAGGGTTGGGCGACGTGACGTCTGCAGGCCTTTTTGCCCAGGTTGACGGGCAACCTCCCTGGCGAGCAGGCATTGGCGCGGGCAGCCTGAGCGCAGACCTCAGATGTCGCACCGATCCGTGCGGCTCGCTGCGGAGAAACTCACTGGCGGAGCCGGGGCTCCAGGTTCCAGAGCAAGAATCTTGCACCTCACTTGGCACCGCAAGCAACGATCTGCGAGTTTCGAGTAATTCGCAAACCCACTATCAATTCATGATGCACAAATCGGGAGAAATTTTTCGATGACGCCCCGTTCAGCTTCAAGCAAATGAACGACGTTCACCTTGAAATCACACTTCTCCGTTCTGTAGGTCCGTGATCTTGTGCGCGCCGGTTCAGTCTGGCGCGGGAGTTTCGCGGGATGGCTGCGGGATGGACTATCGGCCCCGAGTCGTTGGGGCGCGCGACGAGACCCCTGCCCCCGCCGGCCACCAGCCGACAGACCGATGTTCTGCGCAACGCGCGCGTCCTCGTGGTCGAGGACGAATTCATGGTCGCCGCCTTGCTCGAAGACCGGCTTTCGGGTCTCGGATGCGACGTCGTTGGGCCCGCTCACGACATCGAGTCGGCCCTGGCGCTGCTGGCGTGCGAGCCCGTCGATGCGGCGGTCCTCGACGTGAACATTTGCGGCCGGATGGTCTTTCCCGTCGCCGACGCGCTGGCCGAACAGAAGATCCCGTTCATTTTCGCGACCGCCTATGGACGCGGCGGCCTGGCTACGCCCCACGCCGAGCGCGCAGTGCTCAATAAGCCGTATCACGAGCGCGCGCTGGAACATGCGCTCCGCGCCGCCTTGCTCGGGCGAGATCGAAACTGAGCCGTCACCTCTGGGCGACCGCAGTCAGGTATGGCGCAAGGGGTTGCCGAGCGCTCGACCCATCGGCGGAACCGGCCTGGGCCTTGCGATCTCGCGCCGGCTGGCCCTTCTGATGGGGGGCGACATCACGGTGGAAAGCCGTGAAGCGGCTCGGTCTTCCCGCTGGAATTGCCCTTGCCGCGCAGCGCGCAATCGGCCCAGGCGCAACTCCGGTCGGTTTCCCCGGCCGCGACGACGCCCGATCGGGCCCTGCGGGTGCTCGCCGCTGAGGACAACGCCACGAACCAGCTTGTCCTGCGCGCCCTGCTGGAGCCGCTCGGCGTGCAGCTCACCCTCGTGGCGGACGGCGTCCAGGCGGTCGAAGCCTCTTCCACCGGAGCGTTCGACCTCGTGCTGATGGACATCCAGATGCCGGTGATGGACGGCCTGGAAGCGACGGCCGCGATCCGCGATCAGGAACGTGCGGCCGGGCGGCCGTCCGTGCCGATCATCGCCCTGACGGCCAACGCGATGCGCCATCACCTCGAGGCCTACGGGGCCGCGGGGCCAACCGCTCACGTCGCCAAACCCATCGACGCGACCCTGCTCTACGCGGCGATCGAATTCGCGCTATCCGCCGGCGATCCCGCCGCCGACCGGACCGATGCGGCAATGGCCTAGCGGCCGCGGCCTTGAGGGTTCCCGCAGCTGGAGGCCTCTTGGCCTCGAGACCCGGCCTCGCCACACTCGCTGCGGGAGGCGATGACCGTGACGATTCTACAGGACCTGGCGAGACAGTGCGGGCTGAAGCCCGCATCCGAGCTCCCTCCGCTCGTCGAACCGCGAACCTCGCCGCTGCCGTTCTCGGCGCCGACCTCCGCCCCCGACTTCGTCGTCATCGACGTCGAGACCGCCTGCCACCGCGCCTCCAGCATCTGCCAGATCGGCATTGTCGGCTTCGCCGGCGGCCGCGAAGTGTTCGCCTACGAGACCATGGTGGACCCGCAGGACGCCTTCAGCCCCTTCAACGTCCGCCTGCACGGAATCGGCCCGCAACATGTGGCGGGCCAACCCAGCTTCCCCCGCCTCTACGGGACGCTCCTCGAACACCTCGGGGGCCGCATCACGGTCGCCCACTCGAACTTCGATCACGGCGCGCTCTCCGCCGCGTGCCGGATCGCCGGCCTGCCGATGATCCGCAGCCGCTGGCTCGACAGCGTGAAGGTCGCCCGCCACGCGTGGCCCGACCTGCCGACCCACCGGCTCAATGCGCTGGCCGGCCACCTGGGGCTCGAACACAAGCACCACGACGCCCTCAGCGACGCTCGTGTCGCCGGCTGGGTGGTCGTCCGCGCCATGGAGAAGACCGGCCTCGACATCGCCGGCTACCTGGCCGCGCCCTGGCGCGCCGCGACCCCGCGCCCTCGCCGTCCCACGCCGGCCGCGAAGGGCCCGCTCGCCGGCGAACGGGTCGCGATCATCGCATCACCGCACAACACCGAGCTGCCGGCCAAGATCGCCGCCGCCGGCGGGCGGGTCATGGCGAACGTCGGCCGAACCACCACGATGCTCGTCGTCGCCGGAGGGCGGCCCTTCTCGTCCGGTGTACGGACCACGGCCAGCTTCCTGAAGGCCGAGGCCATCGCCGCCGAGGGCGGAACGATCAGCATCCTCACGGCGGAGGAACTGCGGGACCGGATCGCGGCCGCCACGCCGGCCTAGCGGCCAAAAACCAGACGTCGCCCCGCCGCAACGACAGACGTGGGGCTGCGCCGCGTAGGGCCCCACCCGGCCGCGTCCCGGTGCCTCGACCCTGTTCTTCTTCGCCTTGGCCGTGGCGTGCATGTGGCTCTATTCGATCGACCGCCGCAAGCATGAGGAGAACCTGCGGACGCTGGCCGAGCGCGGGCCGGCGGCGAGAGCAGCCGAGCCGCCGCCCTGGCGAACCCCACCTCGAGCCCGACGAACGGCGCCGCCCCGCCGCGGCCGGGCCTCGCCCTAGGGGCCAGCGCCGCGACGACCGTGCGTCCAACGCAGGCTGAAGCTCTTCCTGTCTGTGCGCGATGATCGACGACGGTGTCGAGCAGCCGTTCCAGCGTCTGCTGAAGGCGAGGGCCGAGCCCCTTCGGCGCTGCGACGACCTCCCCGGCCCGACGGGCGGCGACGAAGGTCTCGACCACCAGGCGCTGGCGGCCAGGTCGGCGTCCGAGTTGAGGAGGGTGGCGGCCATCACCACCCCGTGCTCCGTGAAGGCCCAGCGCCTGTATCGCGTCCCGCCCCGCCCGGTGCTTGAGGTCACAATCTGTGACCTCAAGCCCAGGGACCGCCTCGCTTACCGCGCCGCCTCCGCTTCCACCTGTTCCAGCCGGTCCTTGCCGAAGAACATCTCCCCATCGACGAAGTAGGTCGGGATGCCGAACACGCCGCGCGCCACGGCCGCCTCGGTGTTCGCCGCCAGTTCGGCCTTCACCTCCGGGTCCTGCGTCGCCGCCAGCAGCGCCGCCCCGTCCAGCCCGGCGGCGTCCAACACGCCGCGCACCACCTCCGGGTCGTCCATCTTCTGGCCGTCCTCCCACATCGCCTTCAGCACGGTCTCCAGGTAGGTCTCGCCCACCCCCATCCGCCGCGCCGCGATGAGGCCGCGCATGATCAGCAGCGTGTTGACCGGGAAGTGCGGGTTCTGCCGGTAGGCGCTCAGCCCGTGCTTCTGCACGAACCGCTTCGTCTCCAGCCCTTCGTAGGCCAGCTTGCCCTTCACCT
>NZ_DASWTE010000145.1:0-33631 GCF_036402295.1 Phenylobacterium sp. | reverse complement strand
CTAGGATCGGCTCCAAGATCCAGAAGGCGCTTACCTATGGCTGTCACCGAAACCCTCGCCCGACCGCGGCTCGCGACGCTCGAGACCTTGAGCGACAGCCAGATCCGGGCGATCCGCGCCATCCCGCACCACGACCAGGCGGTGCCGCCCGCGATCGAGGCGTCGCGCCCCGCGTCGATCTTCACCGACCCCGCGCGCCATGACCTGGAGCAGGAGAGGGTGTTCCGCCGCCTGCCGGTGGTGGTGACCCTGTCGGCGCGGCTGGAGCCGGGCTCGGTGCTGGCGCACGACGGCTACGGCGTGCCGCTGCTCATCACGCGCGACAAGGACGGCCAGGTCCGCGCTTTCCTCAATGCCTGCCAGCACAAGGGCTCGAAGGTCGTGGAGACGTGCGACCCGCATAAGGCCGGCCGGCTCGTCTGCCCCTATCACGCCTGGACCTACAAGCTCGACGGCCAGCTGATCGGCGTGCCGCGCCAGGAGACCTTCGCCAACCTGGACAAGAGCAGCCGGGGCCTCGCCCAGCTGCCGTGCATGGAATCGGGCGGCCTGGTCTGGGTGATCCTCGACCGCCACGCACCGGCCGATTTCAGCTCTCTTTCGGACCAGCTGGCGATCGACTTCGCAGCCATGAACATCCCCGAGGCGCACGTCTACGGCCACAAGCGCTTCGACCTGCTGGCCAACTGGAAGCTCGTGCTGGAGCCGTTCCTGGAGGGGTATCACGTCCAGCGCCTACACGCGCAGAGCATCGGCGACATGTTCGCCGACGTGCCCAACGTCTACGACCGCTTCGGCCGCCACACGCGGCAGATCTCGGGCAAGCTGAACTTCACGCCCGACCTGCTGGACGGGACGGTGAAGAACATCCACGAGCTCGTCACCCACGCCTACCTGGCGTTCCCGAACACCGTGGTGGTGACCAGCCCCTACTACATCAGCGTGATGATCATCATGCCCCGGGGGCCGACCCGCTCGGTGGTGGACTACTTCATGCTGACCCGCCAGGCGCCCGACAACCCCAAGGCCGAGAGCCTCTATGCCCGCAGCTACGAGCTGATCCTGAAGGTGTTCGGCACCGAGGACTTCCGCGCCGCCGAGATCTCGCAGGAAGGGCTGAATGCGGGCGCGCTCGACACCGTCGTCTACGGCGGCCTCGAGCATGTGATCCCCGACTTCTACGAGACCCTCGAAGCCGCCTTCGTCTGAAGAGGACGCCCATGACCGACGCGCTCCCTGTGCCGGCGCACGTGCCTGCGCACCTGGTGTTCGACTTCGACATCTATGCCGACCCACGGGTGGGGGAGGACGTGCAGGCCTCGTACGCCGCCGCGATCGCCGACGCGCCGGACGTCTTCTGGACGCCGCGCAACGGCGGCCACTGGATGGTGCGCCGGCTGGAAGCGATCTCCGAGATCGTCCGCGACCCCGAGCACTTCTCCGCGCGCGAGATGCAGATCCCGCGGGTGCCGAACCCGCCGATGTTCATCCCGCTCAGCCTCGATCCGCCGGACAACCAGCTCTATCGCACGGTGCTGATGCCGCGCTTCTCGGCCAAGGCCATCCGCGAACTGGAGCCGCGCGTCCGCGACTGGGCTGTGCGCATCGTCGAGGAAGTCGCCGGGCAGGGTCGATGCGACTTCGTCGTCGACGTGGCCTCGCGCTTCCCGGTTTCGGTGTTCATGGAGCTGATGGGCCTGCCGCTGGCGCGCCTGCGTGAGTTCCGCGAGCTGGCCGACGAATTCTTCAACGCCCATGACCCGGCGGGCATCGAGGCCACGTCGGGCAAGATCCTGGGCCTGCTGGGCGAGCTCATCGCGCTGCGCCGCGCCGAGCCGGCCGACGACCTCGTCACCGAGCTGGTCACCGTGGCGCCCGACGGCCGCAAGCTCTCGGACGACGAGGTCCTGGCCATGTGCTTCGTGCTGTTCCTGGGCGGCATGGACACGGTCACCAACGTCACCGGATTCGCCTTCCGCCAGCTGGCCGCCGATCCCGCGTTGCAGGCCAGGCTGGCCGCCAATCCCGGCGATATCCCGAAGTTCGTGGATGAGGCGCTGCGGGCGTTCGGCGTGATCAACACGCCGCGCCTGGTCGTCAAGGACTGCGAGCGCTTCGGCGCGTCCTTCCAGGCCGGCGAGATGGTGCTGTGCCTGCTGTCGGTGGCCGGCCGCGACGACCGCGGCAACGACGATCCCGCCCGCTTCGACATCGATCGCGAACGGCCCACCCACCTGACCTTCTCCACCGGCCCGCACCTGTGCATCGGCCACATCCTGGCCCGCGCCGAGATCCGCGTGCTGACCGAGGAGTGGCTGAAACGCGTGCCGGCGTTCGAGGCCGTGGCCGGCGAGCGGCACGGCTTCCGGATCGGCACGGTGACGGCGATCCAGTCGCTGCCCCTCCGCTGGGAAGCTGCCGGCCGGAAGGCCGCCTAAGTCCCGTCGGCACGGGCGCGAAAGCCGGCGAGGAAGGTGCGGATGGTCTGCTCGAAGAGGCCTTCGGTGTCATACGGGTTGGCCGCCAGCGCCTCGGCCAGGTGCGGCAGCCGCTGAGGATCGACCGGCGGCATCGGCGGGACGCCGCGCGCCTGCGCCGCCGCGGCGAAGAGCGCCGATGCGTAGGTCAGCTTCTCCGTGCCTTCGAGCAGCGTCATGCGCACCTCCGGCGGGTAGGGGCAGTTGGCGATCCAGTGATCGTAGCCCTTCAGCGTGATGTGCCGTGGGAAGAATTGCAGCAGCAGCGGCGCGGCATTGGGGTGCTTGAGGAGGGTGCGCCGCGTGGCCAGGCACACGCCGACCATCGCCTCCTCCCAGTCCTGAGCCTCGCCGCCGATCGCCGGTCCCAGGTCCAGCAGGACGAAGCGCGCCACCTCGGCCAGCAACTCGGCCTTGTCACGGAAGTGGTAGTAGAGCGAAGGCGCCTTCACCCCCAATCTGCGGGCCACCGTCTCGAGATTCAGGCCTTCCAGGCCGCTGGCGTCGATGATCTCCAGGGCCGCCTGCGTCGCGCCCGCCCGCGTGATCCGGCTCTTGCTGGGTCTTCCCAAGACGCTCTCCCCGACGGCAACGCCGCAACTCGGCGCGTTAAACTAGGATTGATCGATAACGGCGTGACGTGATTGCTCTGGATCAAACAATTAAAATTGTTGGCAATTTCCATGGAGGACCACGAGATTGCCTCAGCGTGCGACCGCGAGACCCGCTTCAAAACACATTATAGCCTATTGACATTAGATTTATGAAGCGAGACTGTCCGCGTCACGAGACCAAGAGGTCCGCCGGCGCCGCGTCCGTCCCGATGGACAGCCGCGAGCAGCCAGGGAAACACGACGGGGAGGTCCTGATGTCGCGCTCGCTCGGATTGGCGTTTCTGGCGCTTTCAACGACGGCGTTGTCGCCGCTGGCCGCCCACGCCCAGGCGCCCTCCGCGCCGGCCAACGCCCAACCCGCCGCGGCCGAGGAGACGGTCCTCGAAGACATCGTGGTCACCGCGCGACGCCGCGACGAGCGCCTGATCGACGCCCCGGTGGCGATCACCGCTGTCAGCGGCAAGAAGCTCGAGGCCTACAACGTCACCAACTTCACCGACATCGCCACGCTGGTGCCGTCGCTGGTGGCCGGCCGCGCGGCTTCGGGCTCGTCGGCGAGCATCTTCCTGCGCGGCGTGGGCTCGACGGCGCTGAGCGCCGGCTTCGACCAGTCGGTGTCGTTCGTCATCGACGGCGTGCCCATGAGCCGCGGCCGCGAGATCAATCTCAGCCAATACGACGTCCAGCATGTCGAGGTGCTGAAAGGCCCGCAGGCGCTGTTCTACGGCAAGAACACCACCGGCGGCCTGATCAGCGTCGTCACTAACGGCCCCACCGACGAATTCCAATTGGGCGCCAAGGCCGGCTACGGCTTCGAGGCCTCGGAGAAGTACGGCGAGGGCTTCGTCTCGGGCCCGATCGTCGACACCCTGCGCGGTCGCTTCGCCTTCCGCGTCTCCGACAGCGACGGCGCCTTCACCAACAGCGCCGCCGAGACCTACCTGGACCCGCTGGGCATGCAGCGCCACCGCAATGCCAAGCACCGGGGCCGCAGCCGCACCGAGAGCGGCCGGCTCACGCTGGACTGGACGCCCGACTCGGTCTTCGACGTCGAACTGAAACTGGGCGCCACGCACCAGAAGGACGGCGGGCCCACCGACGTCATCGAACGGATCTGCGGCGGCGGGCGCACGGTTCCCTTCACCGCCAACGGCATACCGCCCAGCCCCAACGCCGACTGCCGGATCAACGGCGTCGCCGACAGCTCCAGCATCCCCTCGCAGGTGGCGGCGGCCAACTACCGCTGGGCGCGCGACGGCCGGATGTACGCCGACCTCAAGTCCCAGTACGCCACCCTCACCGCCAAGGTGAACCTGGACAAGATCGAGATCACCTCGATCACCTCGCACTACACCTTCAAGCAGACCGACCTGAACAACGTGTCGGGCGAGGCCTATCCCGCCTCGTTCTCGCAGCTCGCCGACTTCAACCAGACGGCCGAGGAAGTGCGCTTCCAGACCAAGTTCGAGGGGCCCTTCAACGCCCTGTTCGGCGTGTTCGTCTCGGACAGCCGGTTCATCTTCAACACCGACGCCTACATCTTCCCGGTGCCGCTGGACGTGGCCCGCGGCACCTATGTGACCTTCCGGCGCGACAACGGCTTCGAGGGCGACTCCGTGTCGGCCTTCGCTGAGCTCACCTACAACTTCAGCGAACAGTGGGAGCTTGCCGGCGGCGCGCGCTGGAGCCGAGAAGAGCGGGATTCCTACCAGCGCGCCGTCCCCGGCCACATCGCCTTCGCGGCCGCCTTCCCGGGCAACATCTCGCTCAGCGACAGCTTCTCGGACGAGAACGTCTCGCCGCAGGTGACCCTGCGCTACAAGCCTGACCGCAACACGACCTACTACGCCGCCTACAAGGAAGGCTTCAAATCCGGCGGCTTCAACATCTCGCAGTCGCTGACGCCGGGCGCGTCCGTGGCCGCCGGCGAGTTCGACAGCGAGACCGCCAAGGGCTTCGAAGCCGGCCTGCGCCTGATCCGCCTGGGCGGCGCGCTCAGCTTCAACGCCACGGTCTACAATTACGAGTACATCGACCTGCAGGTGCAGAGCTTCGACCCGGTCACCATCGGCCAGGTCGCGGATAACGCCGGCAAGCTCGAGACCCGGGGCGTCGAGGCTGACTTTGAATGGCTGCCGGACGCCGTCCCCGGTCTGTCGCTGCGAGGGGCCGCTGCCTACAACCACGCGGAGTTCTCGGGGTACGTCGGGCAATGCTACGCGGGCCAGACCATCGCGGCCGGTTGCAACCTAGTGCCCAACCCGCTGAGCGGGGTCTTCACCAGCCAGGACTACGGCGGCCGCACCCCGCCCAAGGCGCCGCGCTTCGCTGGCCGCATCGGCTTCGGCTACGACGTCGACCTGACCGAGGACCTGAAGCTGCAGCTGACCAGCGACGTCAGCCACACGTCGAAGTACAACTTCACCGACACCCTGCGGCCGGACGCCTTCCAGAAAGGCTACACCAAGCTCGACGCTTCGATCCGCCTGGTAGGCCCGGACGACCGTTGGCGCGTGTCGTTGATCGCCCGCAACCTCACCAACGAACGGGTGGTTACCGCCGCCAACGACATCCCGTTCGCGGGCGGCACGGGGACCGGCACGACGACCGGCGTCCTCGCGGACATGTCTGCCTTCGTCGAGAACCCGCGTGAAGTGTTCCTGGAGTTCGCAGTCCGCTTCTGACCCGGTCAAAACTCCCGCTGCGCCTGATGCCCGGGGCTCAGCTCCGGGCATTCTTGTTTCCGAGTCGAATGTCGTCTTTAGGCGCCGGTCTCAAGTTCCGCTTCCCTAATCGGGCATGAGGGTCAAGCTCCTATGGCTTGATGGCCGGGTGGTCGTTCACGCGGGTCACGCTTCTCTTCGCAGTCTGGTGACCCCCTGGTTGAGCGGAGCCGCTGCATGCATGCATGGGATCAGGGTCTGGAGAGCCTCGCTCTTGGGCGCGCTCAGGGCGCAGCACATTTTCGGCTTCATCCATCCCGTCGTCCGCGTGGGACGATCCGGCCGAGGATCGTGTGAGCTCGGCTGCTTAGGTCATGCCGCTGCCTCCGATCCTCGCTGGAAGTCGGAGCCGTCGACCCACATGCGATGCAGGACGACGGCGATCTTGCGGGCCACCGCGACGACGGCGCGGCGGCTGCCCTTGGTCTTCATCAGACGCACGCCCCAGGCTTTCAGGCTGGACCAGGCAATGGAGCGCCTCAGCATGGCGTTGGCGGCCGCGTAGCGGGTGGCGCGCACATCGGCGTCGCCGGCATGCGAGATGCGCCCGGGGTTGTCCTTCTCGCCGGACTGGAAGCGCCTGGGCGTCAGCCCGAAGTGCGCGCCGACGGTGCGCGAGCTCCGGAAGCGGGCAGGGTCGTCGACGGCCGCTTTGAAGCTCAAGGCCGTGATCTCGCCGACACCCGGCACGCCCATGAAGCGGCGGCACACCGCGTCGTCGTGGGCCGCTTGGCGTACGCGCCGATCGAGCTGGACGAAGGTGTCGAAGAGCACCTGCCGCGCCTCCAACATCGGCAGCAGCGCATGGCTCAGGCCGGGATCGCTGGTGATGATGTCGCGCATGGCGCGGTCGAAGGCGCCCCGCGAGAGCCGCATCGGCAGCTTCACGCCGAAGACCTTCAGCACGCCGCGAATCTCGTTCTCCAGGTCGATGCACTTGCGCTGCATCACCTTGCGGCTGGTGATCAGCGCCCGCGTGTAAAGGCTCTCCTGGCTCTTCACGTGCACTCGGCTGTACCAGCCCGCGCGCAGGATCTGGGCGATGCCGCGGGCGTCGTGCTTGTCGGTCTTGTTGCGCATCGCCGACAGCGCGGCGCTGACTTGGCGAGCTTCCATGCAGACCACGTCGTAACCGACCTCGCTCAGGCCGGCGGCGAGGTGATGAGAGAGATTTCCGGCCTCCAGGCCGACCTGGTGGATCGGCTGACCGAAGTCCTGCAGGCAGCGGATCAGGTCCGGCAGCTCGGACGACGTCGCGCGCTCCAGCCTGACCTTCCCGGCATCGTCGATGATGCAGATCGCCACCGACCGCAGCGACACATCCAGCGCAGCGTAGAACATCTTCGTCTCCCTCTGCCTCGGCTCCGCCGAGACACTACTGGGAGCTCACCCCTCGCAGGACTGCCCGATTACGCATGCTCCTGGCGCCGATCTCGAGTTCCGCAACCGGCGCAATGCAAACCGGGTGACGGCATTGGCCGGAACGCTGAGCCGCCCGGGGCGCCGACCTTGGCCATCGCGACCTGGGAGCGGTTCCACGTCGGACTAGCTCTGGCGGCCTCAAGCCCATCAGCGGGTGTACGCCGCTATTTCCCTGTCGGCCCTCCAAAGCGCCGGAAGTTCGGCGCACGCTTTTCTCGGAAGGCGACGCCGCCCTCCTTGGACTCGTCGGTTTCATAGTAGAGGCTGAGAGCAGCCATTCCGAGCGCGGAGACACCTCGAATGGATTCGGTATCCGCGTTGAAGGATCGCTTTGCGAGCGCGATGGCCGTGGGGCTGCGGGCCATGATCTCGGCGCACCATCGATCGACTTCGGCGTCGAGTTCGTCGTGTGGCGCCACGGCGTTCACCAGGCCCATGGCGAGCGCATCCTGCGCCGAGTACCGGCGGCACAGGTACCAGAGCTCGCGGGCGCGCTTCTCGCCCACGACCCGCGCGAGGTAGGCCGTGCCGAAGCCCGGGTCTACGGAACCGACCTTGGGCCCGACTTGGCCGAACTGCGCCCTGTCGGAGGCGATCGTCAGGTCGCAGAGCGTCGCCAGGACGTTGCCGCCGCCGATGGCGAAGCCGTTGACGCGCGCGATCACGGGCTTGGGGACGTCGCGGATCAGGCTCTGCAGCTCGTCGATGGGGAGGCCTATGGCACCGCGTCCATCGTACTGCCCGTCGTGGGCGGACTGGTCGCCTCCCGTGCAGAAGGCCTTGTCGCCGGCGCCGGTGAGCACGATCACGCCGATCGAGCGGTCCCACCCGGCCCGCTGAAAGGTGTCGATGAGTTCCTCGACCGTCTGCGCCCGAAAGGCGTTGTACCTGTCGGCCCGGTTGATGGTGATCACCGCGACGCCGTCGGGGCGGGCGTCGTAGAGGATGTCTTCGTAGGGCGAGGGCATGACAGAACCTTCTCTCGAAATTGGCAGCTCAACCGGCCATCGTCAGGCCGCCGGAGACGCTGAGCACTTGTCCGGTCACGAAGGCGGCGTCGTCGCTGGCAAAGAAGAGGACGGCTCCTGCGAGGTCCTCGGGACGCCCGATCCGGCCGAGCGGGATCGAGCGGCGGAAGGCTTCCCGCAGCTTCTCGGGATCGGCGGCGCCCTGGACCACGCTGGACAGCAGCGCCGTGTCCGTCGGGCCTGGGCAGACCACGTTGACCGTTATCTTGTGGCGGGCGTGTTCCCGGGCGATGGTCTTGGAGAACGCGACGAGACCGGCCTTGCAGGCGGCGTAGACCGCCTCGCCCGAAGAGCCGACCCGGGCCGCGTCCGAGGCCACGTTGACGATCCGCCCCTGAGCGCGCGCGACCATCTCGGGAAGGACGGCGTGATGCATGTGCAGGGCGCCGGTCAGGTTGATGTCGATGAGCCGCGCCCAGTCCTCGGGCGCCGTCTTGAGGAAGGGGCGGAACACGTCCCACCCCGCGTTGTTGACAAGGACGTCCACCGGGCCGCGCCCCGCGCGTGCGGCGTCGAGCGCGCGGTCGATCTCCACGCGGCTTGTGATGTCGCAGACGTGGGCGCCCGCCTCGCCCCCGGCTTCTACGATCGACGCCGCGACGCGTCTTCCGGCTGCTTCGTCGCGATCCAGAAGGGTGACCTTGGCGTGGGCTGCGGCGAAGCGCTGCGCCACCGCGGAACCGATGCCGCCGCCTGCGCCGGTGATGACGACGTGTCTGTCGCGAAAGTCACTCAAGACTTGGCTTCCTTCAGTTGAGAGGTTTGAGCTCGCCGCTCCAGATCCGCCCTCGCCCATTCCCGCAGCACGAACTTCTGGACCTTCCCGCTCGCGGTCACTGGCAGGCCGTCCACCGCCTTGAGATGTTCCGGGAAGTAGTGGGTCGCTGCGCCGGCCCCGCGCAGGTGATCGCGCATCGCGGCCAGGTCGAAACGCGCGCCGGGCGCCAGGACCACGAACGCGAACGCCTGTTCGCCCAGGCGCTCATGGGCGACCGGGACGATCGCCACGGCGCGGACGGCGTCGTGTTGTGAGATCAGATCCTCGATCTCGACCACTGGGATATTCTCTCCGCCCCGGATCACGAGATCCTTGGCGCGACCCGTGATGCGGATGTAGCCGGCGGCATCCATACGGGCCAAGTCGCCGGTATCGAACCAACCATCGTCGTCGAGCGCCGGGAGATCGGGCCTGGCGAAATAGCCGAGGAAGTTCGAGCAGCCGCGGACGAAGAGCCGGCCGGGTTCGTCGGCCCTGGCCGGACTTCCATCCTCACGCCGGACCAGAAGCTCCATGCCGGGGAGCGCGCAGCCGTCCGTGTTGGTGACGTGTTCGATACTGTCGTCCGGACAAGTGATCGACACGGCGCCGTTCTCGGACATGCCCCAGCCGGAGATCACCGACGCCCCGAGGACCTCGCGGCTACGGGCGACGAGGCTTCTCGGGACCGGCGCGCCGGCCGAGACGAAGATCCGCAAGCTCTCCATCGGGACGCCTTCGGCTTCGACGTGGCGGACGAACTCGGTCAGGAAGGGCGGCGCCGCCATCGTGAAGCTGACCGAGTGGGCGATGATTTGCCGGGCCATCTGGGCCGGGTCGAACACGCCCTGCAGCACACTGGTCGCGCCGAGCATGACCGGCATCACGAGGCCGTACATGAAGCCGAGCTGGTGCCCGATGGGCGAAGGCATATGCACCACGTCCGCGCCGCTCAGCCCGAGCCGCGCGGCGAACGGGATCAGGTTGGACAGCATAGTGTTCGAGCTGTGCATCACCCCCTTGGGCTCGCCCGTGGTGCCGCTGGTGAAGAGAAGCTGCGCAACGTCGTCGGGATCGGCCGGCCGGGCGGCGGGGGACATCTCGCGCGAGGTCCCTCCGGCGGCGAGCAGGCGTTCGAAACCGTCGTCGCCCCCGTATCCGATGTCGACGATCGCGCGCAGGTCGGGGGCCTCGGCCTTCAACCCCTCAGCCATGGCCAGGTAATCGAATCCGCGGAACTCCCGCATCACGACGAGAACGCGGGTGCGGGCTTGGCGCAGGATGAAGCGCAGCTCGCGCTCCCGCAGGATGGGCATCAGGGGATTGGTGATCGCGCCGATCTTCAGGCAGGCCAGTTGGATGGCCGCCGCCTGCCAGACGTTCGGCAACTGCATCGAGACGACGTCGCCCCGAGTGACGCCCAACTGGAGAAGGGCGTTCGCTAGCTGCGTCGAGACGGCGTCCAGCTCTGAAAGGGTGAGCGACGTCGCGTCGTCCCGGCCGGGTGGATAGCAGACGAAGGCCGGTTTCTCGGCGTTGTCCCGTCGTTGTCGTTCGAGGTGGTCGAGCAGCGTCAGGTCTCGCCAATGCCCGGCCTCGACCATCGCCGTCCGGCGTTCGACAAACCCCGTGAAGACGTGCGGCATGGCGATCAGATCCGCGCGAGGTGATCGCGTGCGATGATCATCTTCATGATCTGCGCGGCGCCGTCGCCGATCTGGAAGCCCAACACGTCCCGCAGCCGCTGCTCGAACGGCAGCTCAGTGCTCCAGCCGGAATGGCCATGCAGCAGGAGGCACTGCTGGATAACCTCGAACGCCAGCTTGGGGCCGAGCCACTTGCACATGGCGGCTTCTCGGGTGTGGGGCTCGCCCGCGTCCTTCAACGCGAGGGTGCGATAGCAGAGCAGGCGGGCGGCCTCGACATGGGTCTCGGCCTCGGCCAGCGGGAAGGTCACGCCCTGGTTGGCGGCCAGCGGCTTGCCGAACGCCTGCCGCTCCGACACGTGGCGCCAGGTCTCGGCGAGCGAAATCCGCGCCAGGGACAGGCATTGGAGGCCGATCAGCGCCCGGCTGAAGTCGAACCCCTGCATGACCTGGACGAAGCCTGTCCCTTCCTCGCCGAGGCGATGGTCCAGCGGTACCTCTACGCCGTCGAAGAACAGCGAACCGCGCCCAATCCCATGCTGCCCGAGATCCCGGAAGCGCGTGCGGACGACCCCGGGCAGGCTGAGGTCGACCAGGAACGCCGTGACGCCGCGGCCTCGGTCGGTCTCGGCGCCGGTCCTGGCGAAGACCACGGCATAGTCCGCCTGGTCGGCCATGGAGATGGAGGTCTTCTCGCCGGTGAGGATGTAGCGATCGCCCTTGCGCTCGGCCCGCAGGCGCAGAGCCGCGGCATCCGAGCCGCCCTGCGGCTCCGTGAGCGCCAAGGCCACGGCGATCTCCCCGCGGCACAGCCGCGGCAGTATGGCCTGGGCCAACTCCGGTCTCGCGTAGCGCGTTATGATCATCCCGTTGAGCGAGGCAAGCAGCTGCACGTACGAAGCCGACAGGTCGCCCTCGGCTATCGCTTCCGTCACCACAGCGCTGGTCACATGGCCCACGCCCAGGCCGCCGAGGCTGTCCGGCAGTTCCGCGCCGATCAGCCCGAGCTCTCCCATGGCCAGACGGATATCCATTGGGATCCGGCCGGCGGCGGCGAGCTCGCCCCGGCGGGGCCCCAGCACGTCACGCGCGAAGCGCCGCGCCGTCTGCGCGAAGCTCCTGTGTTCTTCGCTTTCGCTGAAGCCGTAGGGGGCCGCCGCCACGGCGCGCACTTCGAGATCGCGAGCGATCGTCATTCTGCGCCCACACGTCTGCGCATGCCCGAGTCCGTATGGCCTCCGCGGTCCGGCATCCTCAGGCGTCCTGCGTGAGGAAGGCGTTGATCCAGCGGCCCATCCGCTCACGGTCGTCGGGGCCCGTGTAGCTGGCGATCGCCCGATCGGCCTGTTCGTCGGTGAACACGTGGCCACGGCGGGCCTCGATGAGCGCCTTGGCGTAGACCGGCTGGAATTCGGGGTGCAGCTGGATCGAGATGGTGGGGTGGTCGCGGTAGACCAGCGCGCCCAGCGGCGTGAAGTCGCTGCAGGCGTAGACCTCCGCGCCGGGCGGCAGCTCCACCAACTGGTCCTGGTGAGAGGCGGGGAGACGCAGGGTCTCGGCTCCGTCCATCCATGGCTCCTGCCGGACCACGCGGTACTCGTTCTGCCCGACGGCCCAGCCTTTGGGTGAGTTGACGACGCGCCCGCCGAGGGCCTGGGCGATCGCCTGGTGCCCGAAGCAGATGCCGACGAGCTTCGCCCGCCCCTTCGCGGCGCGGATGAACTCGAGCAGTGGAGGGATCCACGCGTGGTTCTCGTAGAGGCCGGCCGCCGAGCCGGTGATCACGTAGGCGTCGCAGCTCTCCGGGGTCGGCGGCAGTTCCAGTTCGTCCGTCGCGAAAACGCGCCAGTCGTGGGCCTCGCGCCCGATGAGCTCCATCATCATGTCGGGATAGCTTGCGAATTGCGGCAAGGTCGTCGGCGGGCCGCCGATCCGCAGGACGCCAATCTTCATCGTGATTACTCCTTCAAGGTCTCAGAGCGCCGGACGGCGCCGCTAGTCTTCGTCGTCGGGCTCCAGCTGCCCGCGCTGCGGGTCTGGCGGGATCTTCGGCCGCGGCATGGCGGCGTAGCGCGCGGCGAGCGCGGCCCACATCCGGTCGAGCTCCTCGCGCGGATAGACGCGCCCGCCCGCAACGACGGCGGCGATGTGACGGGTATTGGCGACATCGGCGAGCGGGTCGGCGTCGAGGAGGATCAGATCCGCTCGCTTTCCGACCTCGACCGTCCCTCGATCGGCGAGCGTCCCCAGCCATTCGGCGGGCCGGCGATGGCGCGGCAGCCGCAGCCCCACAGAGCGACAGGGCGGCGGTCGCGGACGTGATGAGAGCCGTTCGGAGCGTTCGCGACATGGATGGCATCTAGGCGTCGAGTTCGAAGAGGCCATCGACTTCGACGGCCACGTCGCGAGGGAGGCGGAAGACTCCGACGGCGGCGCGGGCGTGGCGCCCGGCGTCGCCGAAGGCGCTGGCGATCAGGTCCGAGGCGCCGTCGATCACCGCCGAAATGTCGTTGAAGTCGGCCGCGGCCTGGACGAAGCCGCCGAGCCGCACGACCCTGCTCACTCGTCCCAGATCGCCATCGCAAGCGGCCCGGGTGTGGGCGAGCAGGTTCAGCGCGCAGAGCTGCGCCGCCTCCCTGGCGGTCGCCAGGTCGAGCGTGGCGCCTACCGTCCCGAACACGCTTCGCCCAGGCGCAATCGACACCTGGCCTGAGACGTAGAGGAGACTGCCGCTGCGGACCCAGGGGACGTAGTTCGCCGCCGCGTTGGCCGGCTCCGGGATGACGTGCCCCAGCGCCGCGAGCCGCTCCTCGATCAAACCTTGCCTCATCAGCGCGCCGCCTTCTCAACCCGGTGGCGGCAAGGTTAGCCAGCCGCGGCGAAATGGGTGGTCAAAAGACGGGCGTCCGCTTTCCGGATCGGTGCAGGCGTGGTGCGTTGCACGGCCGCCTAAGGGGCGGGCTGCTTCATGATCTCTCCTGGCGGGCGGTCGCGAGGATCGTGCGCAGGCGATTGCGGGGTTCGATCGCAAGGTCCGGGCGGGCGTCTAGCCGGCGCAGCGTCTGCGCCATGGCCTGGCGGCGCGTCGCATCGAACCGGCCCAGCCCGGCGAACGGCTTGAGGAAGCGCGCGGCCAGTCGCGGATTGCGGGCGCCGAGCCGCGCGATCGCCTCGCCCATGGCGTCGTAGCCTGCCCCGCCGGCGACGTGGAAGCCGCCCTGGTTGACGCCGAAGGCATCCAGCAGCGCCTTCACACGCACGGCCTGGTCCAGGTCGAAGTCGGGGCCCTCGAGGAGGGCCCGTACGCGGACGGCGGCGTCGGGCGCCGTGTTCGCCCCTTCGACGGCGAACAGGTTGTCGAGCTTGCGCGGGTCGTCGGACCAACGCCGGCGCGCCACGGCGACGCCCTCGTCGCGGGCCGCGCCGCCCACGAGGAGCAGGACCCGGAACGCGGCGGATTGATCCTCCATCGTCGGGGCTCCGGCGAGTTGGCTGAGCGCCAGGAGGGCCACGTCCGGGAATCCCGCGCAGGCGCACCACTCGAGCGCGAGGTTGCGCAGGCGTCGCGCGCCGAAGTTCGAAGGCTCGCGGGCCGGCGCTCTGAGGTCGTCATAGACCCGCGCGAGTAGCTCGGGGTGCATGCGTCCCCCGGCGGCCGCCAGTCCATGGCGAGCCCTCCCGAGCGCTTCGACATCCACGGTGTCCTGGCCGAGCCCCAGCGCCGCCTCTGGCGGCAGGGCAAGGGCGCGTCCCACGAAGGCGGGATTGGTCGTGGGATCCGCCAGTAGCGCGCCAGCCAACTCCAGCCAGGCCCGCGCCGGACGACTGGTCGCACCGTGGGACAGCCAGGCGTGCGCCGCTTGCCGCGCGAGCTCCTGCGCCGCATCCCAGCGCACGACGACGTCGGTTTCCCGGCGAGCCAGCAGCGCGAGATCCTCGGGCGCCCGGTCCAGATGCAGACGGACCTCGGCGGAATGGCCGCGGAGCAGAGAGACGACAGCGCCTTGGGAGCCGGTCGGAAGCTCGATCTCGTGGTGCTTGCCGATCATACGGACGAGCGGCGCCTCCACGGGCAAACCCTCCTCGGCGACGAGGGCCAGGCTCACGGGGATGGGAAGTGGTGTTTCCGAGCCAGCAGGACCCTCCGGTGGAGCTTGCGACAGGATCAGGCGACGTGGTCCCTCGCGCGGATCGGTGTCGATCTCCGCTTGCAGGCCGAGCGGACCCGCCAAGCGGTACCAGGCGCGAAAGGCTGTCAGGTCCTCGCCCGCGACGTCGGCGACGACATCCAGGAAGTCCTCCACCGAGCCCGCGCGGCCATCGAAGCGGCCAAACCACGCCCGGACGGCCTCGTCGAACACGGCCTCGCCGGTCCACGCGGAAAGCATGCGCAGCGTCTCGGCGCCTTTCTCATAGACCGTGCGGGTGTAGAGGTTGCTCGCCACGGCCGCGCTCGCCGGCCGAATGGGGTGGGCGAGTTCGCCGTCGTCCTCGGGGTACTGGTTGGCGCGCAGGAAGACGACATCGTCGATACGCGCGTCGGCGCCCACGAGGTCGGCCATGAACCGTTGCTGGCGCAGGACAGTCAGGCCTTCCTTGACCGTAAGGTCCAGCCAACTCTTGCAGCCAACCCGATTGCCGCTCCATTCGTGGAAGTATTCGTGCGCCACCGAACTTGCGATGCGTCGCAGCTCGGGATCGGTGGAGAAGGCCGGGTCGGCCTGGAAGAACTCGGTGGCATAGAGGTTAAGCGACGGGTTCTCCATCCCGCCGCCGGGATAGTTGCGCATGATCACCACGGTGAAGCGGCTGCGTTCGTATTCGACGCCGAAGGTGCGCTCGTCCCACGCCATCGCCGCCTTGAGCGTTTCGAGGCCTAGGGCGCAGCCGAAAGTCTCGCCTGGCGCGGCGTGGACGACGATCGAGACCGTGCGTCCGCTGCGGGTCGTGAAGCTGTCCTCCAGAGTGTCGAACCGTCCCGCGGCGAGCGCGAATAGGTAGCTGCTCTTGGGGATGTCATCGACGAAGGTTGCGGCGTGGCGACCGGCCACCAGGCGGCTGGCTTCAACGAGCTCGCCGTTGCAGAGCAGGGTCGGATAGGCGGCCTCGTCGGCGATCAGCGTCACGCGGTAACACGCCATCACGTCGGGCCGGTCGATGAAGTAGCAGATCCGCCGAAAGCCCTCGGGTTCGCAGTGCGTGACCAGAACATCGTCCAGCCGGATGAGCCCTTCGAGCCCAGGCCCACCCGGGCGCACGCGCAGGCGCAGCGAAAGGGTTCCATGTGGCGGCGCGTCGCGGACAACCAGGCGGTCGGGGTGGGATTCCACGCGGGAGCCCGACAGGGCGCGGCCGTCGAGGCTGCTCGAGACGAGCTCCAGCTCGTGTCCGTCAAGGACGAGGTCGCGCGCTTCGGGGTCGATCCGACGGAAGGTCAGGTGGGCCGTGACCTCAGTCACCTGCGGGTCGAGCTCCAGCGACAGGTCTGCGTAGTCGATGGTGAAGGGCGGCGGCGTGTAGTCAGCGTCGAGCCGGTCCGGGTCGGAATGTCGTGGGGCGGCGCGCGTCAACCGACAGGTCTCCCTCGTTTGAGTGGGCGGGAGCCTAGGCCGGCGCGGCTGCAATTGGCGGTCAAATTCGAGCTTGGCAGGCCGGCCGCGCCCCGAGCGGGGCGTCTTCAGCTTTCCGCTTTGGCAAGTCGGATGGCCCAGCGACGTGCGAGATTCTATTCCTCCTCGTCCACCGGCACCGCGATAGCGAGGTCCCGTTTGACGATGCTCAGCGCCACGTTGGTGGTGAAGCGCTTGACGTTGGAGTTGTCGCTGACGAGCCGCGCCATCAACTCGTCGTACGTTTCAGTATCGGGGGCCGCGACGATGATCACGAAGTCCGACTCGCCGGTGACGTAGAACGCCTGCTGGATATGGGCCTCCTTCGCCATCCACCGTCGCAGCTCGCTGAGGAGTTCCGGCCGCTCCCGCTCCACCTGGATGGAGACGACGAAGAAGGTCGGGCGGCCGATCTTCCGAGGGTCTACGATGGCCACGTCTCGCACGATCACGCCGGTCTCTCGCAGGCGGCGAAGGCGCCGGTGAATGGCCGACGGAGACAGCGGCACGTGCTCTGCCAGTTGTTCCGCGCTCAAGCCGGCGTCGGCCTGCACGAGATTGAGCAATTGCCGGTCGAAGCGATCGAGCCCCACGGTTTCCCTCCTGACGCGCCGTAGCGGCGGACTTCGACGCCGCATGTCCAGGATGGCGTCCACCTGCGCCGATTTTCGGCGTTCGAGGGCCCAACTTCGCCACAAATCGGCACGGGGCGTGAATAGCCTTTGTCGTGTGCGAAGGAGGCTCAGCGGTCGACGAGGGACCGACCGCCGCGAGCTGAAGCCGCCAGGGGGAGTGTTGTGCCTTGGAGCTCGAGCTCGACAAGTGTGACCGCCGGATCCTGAAGATCCTGCAGACCAACAACCAGATCACCAACTTGGAGCTTGCCGAGCGGGTTCACCTTTCGGCGCCCACCTGCCTGCGACGCGTGCGGCGGCTTCGCGAAGCGAAGATCATCGTGGCTGACGTCTGCCTGCTCGACCCCGACCGGGTCGGCAAGTCCCTCAACGTCTTCATCGAGGTCGTGCTGGACCGCCAGTCGGAGGTCCTGCAGCACGCATTCGAGACCAAGATGACGAAGACCCCCGAGATCGTGCAGTGCTACATGATCTCCGGGAAGGCAGACTTCATGCTGGTGGCCCAGGTGGCCAACGTCAACGCTTATCACAGCTTCGTGCGCCGGGTTCTGACCAGCGATCCGAACGTCAGAAACTTCCGGTCGGTGTTCGCGCTGAACCGTTCCAAGTTCCAGACCGAAATCGACATCAGCTGATCCGTGCGCCAGCGCCACGTCATGAAGGAGAAGCCGTGTTCACACGAAGGCGCGCCATCGGGGCCCTTGCGGCCGGTCTCGGCGTCGGCACAGGGGCCGCCCACGCGGCCCCGAAGGGCCCGCGGCGGCTGGTGATCGAGGGCGCGACGGTGCTGACCATGCGCGACGACGCGGCCCCGGTTCCGCGTGCTCGCGTCGTGGTCGAAGGCGATCGGATCGCGGAGGTCAGCCCGGCCGCCGGCCCCGCGCCGCAAGGCCTGCGGGTCGACGGACGCGGCAAGTGGCTCCTCCCCGGGTTTACCGACATGCATGTGCATCTGCCGAACGATGGCTTCGCGCGCATGCTGCCGAAGCCGGCACGGGCGGGCTTTCCACGGATCGACACCCAGGACCAGCTGACCCCCTTCGTGGCCAATGGCGTCACCCAAGTGTTCAACCTCAGCGCCCTGGCCGAAAGCGTCGGCCAGGCGACGGAGGTCGAGACCGGGCGGGCGCTCGGGCCGCACATCGCCAATGCCGCGATGATCGACGGCGTCCCGCCGATCTGGACCGGCCTCGCCCGCGGCGTGGCCTCGCCGTCGGACGGACGCCAGGCGGTCCGCGACGCCGAGACCGAGGGATACCGGTTCATCAAGGTCTACAGTCGTCTGGACCTGGCGACCTTCCTGGCGGTCGTGGAGGAGGCGCGAGGCCGCGGGATGCGGGTCCTCGGCCACATCCCGGACGCGGTGCGAGGCCACACAGAGGCCGCGTTCGTTCCCGGTTACGACCTGGTCGTCCACGCCGAGGAGTACGCCAAGCAGTCGCCCGACCTCAACGACGCCGATATCCGCCGGTTCGCGGACCTCGCTCGCCGAAACGGGACCTGGTTGACGCCGACGCTCACCACCTCCCAGTGGGTCTTCCTGCAGACCCGATCGCTGGACGAACTGCGCGCGCTTCCCACGCTTCGCTATCTGCACCCAATGCTGGCCCACAGCTGGCTGGCCGATAACACCTATGCCCGGCGTGCGACGCCCGAGCGCCTGGCGCGGTTCGAACGGATCGTCGATTTCGACCGGCGTCTTGCGCGGACCTTCGCCGAGGCCGGCGTGCCCCAGATGGTGGCGACCGACGCCATGAACCCGGGAATGGTCCCCGGCTTTTCGATCCATGACGAGCTGCTCGCGATGGCCGAGGCCGGGCTTTCGAACGCCGACGTTCTTGCCGGCGCAACTCGGCTTCCGGCCGAGTGGTTGGGGGTCGAGCGCGACCGAGGCACGATTGAGGTGGGGAAGCGGGCCGACCTTGTCCTGCTGGACGCCGACCCGCTGGCGGACCTGCGGAGCACGCGCGCGATCCACGGCGTCCTGCTCGGCGGACGCTGGCTGCCGCGCGCCGAACTCGACGCTCGCCTGGCGGCCCTGGCCGAACGCAACGCGGCCGTTGCGGCTTCGCTTCCTAGGCCCGGATGAGTGCGTTCAGCCCAGGTCCACGGCCGTCGTGAACTTCGTCCGGTTGAGCGCGAAGTGGGATCGGAAGTTGCGGATCTCCGGATCGCTCGTCAGTTCGCGGCGGACGAAAGCCTGAAGGTCTCCATGTCTGCCACCTGCACGACGATGAGGAAGTCGGTGTCGCCGGAGACCATATAGCATTGGGTCACTTCCGGGGCGGCCGCCATCCGGAGCTCGAAGGCGCGCTGTACGGTCTCGGCCTGCCGTTCGAACATCACCTCGATGAACACGAAGAGCGCCCGTCCGACAGCCGCAGGATCGATCAAAGCGACGTCGGCGACGATCACGCCTTGCTCGCGCAGGCGGCGCAGCCGCCGAAGGCAGGTCGGCGTGGACAGCCCGAGCTTGGCGGCCAGCTGCAGGGTAGTCAGCCGATTGTCCGCCTGCAGCAGCTCCAGCATCCGCTTGTCGGTTTCGTCGAGTGCAACCATCCGACCTCCCACCGATGACGCCATGCCGCGGGCGTTCGGCGAGCTTGGCACGGTCGCGCGCATGGCCACCAGCCTTGTCACAATGACAAAACCTCGGGCGTCGAGGGCGCGTTCGTCACACAGAAAGCGAGCGCTTTGACCGCCAATTGCGTGGACCGGCGGCTAGCCTGTCGGCCCCAAAGCCCCTGGAGCCTCGAAGATGTCCGACACAACCGTCGCCGATGGGCCGGGGCCCACGCTCGAAGCGCTTCGCGAGGCCCATCGTCGGCTGCGGAACCACGTGGTTCGCACGCCGCTTTTGAGGATGACGCCCAGCGGGCTGTGGCTCAAGCCGGAGAACCTGCAGCCGACCGGCGCCTTCAAGCTGCGCGGCGCCTTCAACGCGATCCTGTCGCTGTCCAGCGAGGCGCGGGCGCGCGGGGTGGTGGCCCACTCCAGCGGCAACCACGCGATGGCGGTGGCCTACGCGGCCGCCCGGCTGGGTGTGCGGGCGGTCATCGTCATGCCCTCCGACGCGCCCGCAACGAAGCGCGCTGGGGTCCAACAGGCCGGCGGCGAGATCGTCACCGTGGGACCCGCGAGCGCGGAGCGGGCGGAACGGGCTTCCGCGCTGGCGGCGGCCCATGGATACGCGCTGATCGAGCCTTACGACGCGCCTGAGATCGTGGCGGCGACGGGTGGGCTGGCCCTCGAGATCCTGGAGGACCTGCCGAACGCGACGACCGTCTACGCGCCGGTCTCGGGCGGTGGGCTGATCGGGGGGCTTGCGGCCGGCCTCAAGCGGCTGAAGCCGGAAATCCGTGTGGTAGGCGTCGAGCCCGAGGTAGCCGCCGACGCCGCGGCCAGCCTGGCTGCCGGGCGCCGCATCGCGCTCTCCGCCGAAGAGATGTCCCGTACCCTGGCCGATGGCCTGCGCGTCCAGCAGCTAGGTCGGCTGACCTGGCCCCTGGTGCAGGCCTACGTGGATGAGGTCGTCACGGTGAGCGAGGCGGCCATACGCTTCGCCATGCGACGGATCGCACGCGAGGCGCGGCAGGTGGCCGAGCCCAGCGGGGCGGTCGCCTGCGCCGGCGCGCTGGCGCACGCCTCCGATCCGACCTTCGCCGTCGCGGTGCTGAGCGGCGGGAACGTCGACACAAGCCTGCTCGCAGCGGTCTTCGCGGAGGGCGACGAGGAGGGACCGGCATGCGTGTGATCGGCGACGCCGAGGCCGCGGCCCTGGTCACGCTGGAGGCGGCGATCGACGCGGTCGAGGCGGTCTTCATCGAACTTGCGCGGGGCCGCGCGCACGTCTTCTCGGTGGCCGTCGGAGAGGGGCCGCACTCGGGTGACCGCTTTGCGATGAAGTCGGGGCGCCTCGACCGACGCGGCGTCGTGGGGTTGAAGGTTGGAACCTACTGGCCAGGCAATCCGGCGCGGGGCCTTGAGAGTCATGGCTCCACGACCCTGCTGCTCGACGCGGAAACGGGCTATCCGCGAGCGGTGATTGGCGCGACGGCCCTCACGGCGCTGCGAACGGCCGCGGCCGACGGCGTGGCGATCCGCGCCCTTGCCCGGACGGACGCAGACGTCGTGGGGTTGGTGGGCGCGGGCCACCAGGCCTGGTTCGACCTGCGCGCCGCCTGCGCCGTGCGGCCGATCCGCGAAGTGCGGGTCTGGAACCGCAATGCGGAGCGCGCCGAAGCCCTGGCGGCTCGGGCCGAAGCCGAACTGGGCGTGCGGGCGCGCTCGACCGCTCTCGAGGCGGCCGTGAGGGACGCGCCGATCGTGGTCTGCGCCACCGCGGCGGACGGTCCGCTGGTCGACGCCTCCTGGATCGCGCCTGGCGCCCATGTGTCGGCCATGGGGGCGGACACGGCCGGCAAGCAGGAACTGGACATCGAACTCGTCTCGCGGGCGAGGCTCTTCGCCGATGTCGCCGCTCAGGCCGTGACGATCGGCGAGTTCCAGACGGCGGCGCGGGCTGGCCGCATCGGTCCACACGACATCACGCCGCTGGGCGCGGTGCTCGATGGCCAGGCGGCGGGCCGGCTCGACAGCTCCGAGGTCACGGTCTTCGACTCCTCCGGCGTCGCCGTCCAGGACCTCGCGGTGGCCGACCTGGTCCTGCGCGCAATCGGGTAATGCGGTTCGCATCGCGCCAAGCCGAAGCGGCAGCGGCTTCCCCGACTGGAAAGAGCGCAGGTGTCGGCGTGGCCGATTCGGGCGTCGGACGGCCGCGGTTTGACCACTCATTTCAGGCCGCTCCGACTAGGCTTTACCAATCCACCAAGGGCTGCGGAGACTGCTCTGTGTCGCGATCGGCGTTCAGCTTCCTGGTCAATCCGCATCGGACGCCGGCGGAGCCATTCCCCTTCCACGCGGAGTTTCCGCCGAGGGGCGGGGCCGCGGCGCTCGCCGCCCTGTCCGCCTGCCCGCGATATGCGCCCACGCCCCTCATCTCGCTGCCCGGGGCCGCCCAGCGGAGCGGCGTCGCAGAGGTTCGCTACAAGGATGAGTCAGGCCGCTTCGGGCTCGGCAGCTTCAAGGCGCTCGGAGGCGCCTACGCCGTCGCGCGCCTGCTTGCAGAGGAGGTGTCGCGCGCACTCGGGCGTCCTGTGGGGCTTGCGGAACTGGCGCGCGGCGAGCACGCCGAGCTCACCCGCCGCCTCACGGTCGTGTGCGCCAGCGACGGGAACCATGGCCGCGCCGTGGCCGCCGGCGCGAAGGTCTTTCGAACCCGGGCGGTCATCTATTTCCACGAGGGCGTGAGCGACGGGCGCGAGGCGGCCGTGAGGACGCTGGGCGCCGAGGTCGTGCGGACCAAAGGCGTGTACGACGAGTCCGTGCGGCTGGCCGGCGAGGCCGCCGTGCGCGAAGGCTGGCTGGTCGTGTCCGACACCGCGGCGGAGCCGGCCGGCGAAACGGCCGGGGTCCCGCTCATGGTGATGGAGGGTTACCGTGTCCTGGTCATGGAAGCCCTCGATCAACTGCGCGCGGCCGGCCGTCCCCCGCCGACCCACCTGTTTCTGCAGAGTGGCGTAGGCGGGCTGGCCGCCGCGGTCACCGCTCACCTCTGGAGCGAGTTCGGCGCGGATCGCCCGAAGGTCGTCGTCGTAGAACCGACGCGGGCGGATTGCCTGATGCGCTCGGCCGCCGCCGGCCAGCCGGTCGCGGTCGAGGGCGACCTGCAGACCCTCATGGCGGGGCTGGCCTGCGGCGAGGTCTCCCGCGTCGCCTGGCCGGTCCTGAAGGCGGGCGCGGAGGCCTTCATGGCGATCGATGACCTCGCCGCCGTCGACGCCATGCAGGCTCTCGCCGAAGGGGGGCTCGGGGCCGAGCCCATCGTCGCGGGGGAGTCTGGCGTCGCGGGGCTCGCGGGCCTGCTTGCGCTGCCGCTCGGGGGAGCCGAATGGCTGAGCCTGGGACTCGGCCCTTCCTCCCGGGTCCTGGTCGTCGGCACCGAGGGAGCCACCGATCCCGACATCTACCATGCCCTTGTCGGGCGGCGCGTGGCGGCCGTGGGATGAGCAGCCGCCTCGGCCGCGCCGCTCGCATGCGCCCGCCGCCGCCGGTCCGCCTCCTTCCTTCCGGGGCGGGCGCGGGGGCTTCGGCGGGGGCCGTAGCACGTCTGCGGCCCCCGAACCGGCGGGCGACGCCATGACGGCGACGAGTACGACCGGCACGGCCGGCGATGGCGCACCGGCGAAGGGCGCGACCTGGTTCGGCCATCCCGCCGGCCTCACGGTGCTGGCGACGACCGAGATGTGGGAGGTCTTCTCCTTCATCGGCATGAAGACGCTGCTCGTCTACTACATGACCAAGGACCTGGGCTTTGCCCAGCAGCAGGCTTCGCTGGTCTACGGCCTCTACGGCGGGTGCGCCTACTTCACGCCCATCCTGGGCGGGATCGCGTGCGGACGCTGGCTGACGCGCCGCCAGGCGGTCACGGCCGGCGGCCTGATCATGGCGTTGGGCCACTTCCTGCTGATCTTCCCGTCGCTGTTCTTCCCCGCGCTCGCGACGGTGGCCCTCGGCGCGGGCCTTTATCTGCCGGCGCTTCCGAGCCAAGTCGGCGGCCTCTATGCGAAGGACGACCCGCGCAAGGACTCCGCCTACAGCGTCTACTACCTCGGCATGAACCTGGGCGCTCTCCTGGCCCCCCTGGTCTGCGGCACCCTTGGCGAACTCTTCGGATGGCACTGGGGTTTCGGCGCTGCGGGGATCGGCATGCTGATCGGGGTGTCTATCTACAGCTTCAATGGTCGCCACCTGCCGCCCGAACCGCCACGCGCGCCGGGACCGGCTGGCGTCGGAACACAGGACCGCGCGACAACCAGGTCCGGGCTCCTCCTCATCGTCATCATCGCCGCCGTCGTGGTCGTCTTCCGCGGCGCCTACGAGCAGATCGGCAACACGCTCGCCATCTGGCTGGATGGCGGCGTCGACCGGCGCGTGGGCGGCTTCGTCATCCCCATGACGTGGTTCCAGTCGATCAACCCCCTGCTGGTCATCACCCTGACACCCTTGATCGTCGCCCGGTGGGCGCGGCTGGCGAAGGCCGGCCGCGAAACGCCTTCGATCGGCAAGATGGGAAGAGGCGGGCTGATGCTCGCGGCGGGCTACCTGCTCCTTTCGGCCGCGGCGGCCGTGTCCGGTGCGGGAAGCACACACTGGATGTGGTTCGTGGCCTTCGTCGCCGCGATGACGCTGGGCGAGCTCTACGTGATGCCGATTTGCCTGGGTCTCTTCGGGCGGCTGTCTTCGCCGAGCTTCGCCACCATGGCCGCAGCCATCTGGTTCGCCACCGCGTTCGGCGGCAACCTTCTCGCAGGCCTCATGGGGTCGGCGTGGAGCGCCACCTCGCCGGCCTTGTTCTTTGCGGCAATGGCCGGCGTGGCCTTTGGCGCCGCGATCCTATTCCTGGTGCTGGCCGGTCCCGTCGCGAAGGTCCAGGCGCAGGTGGCGGCGGCCTCGACGTGACCGTGGGCTGGTCGCTGGCCGTACATGGTGGCGCGGGCGCGATCCCCAGGGGTCGCCTCTCGCCGGCCCAGGTGTGTGCCTACGAGACGGCTCTGCAGGCGGCCCTCGCGGAGGGCGAAGCGGTCCTTCGCAGCGGTGGTCCAGCGCTCGACGCCGTGCAGGCGGCCGTCTGTGAGCTGGAGGACAGCCCCCTGTTCAACGCCGGGCGCGGCGCGGCCTTCACCAGCGCCGGGGACAACGAACTGGATGCCTCGATCATGGGCGGGCCTGGTCGCGCGGCCGGCGCCGTGGCGGGCGTCAGCCGCGCGCGCAATCCCGTGAGCCTGGCGCGCGCCGTGATGGAGCGGTCGCCCCACGTCCTGCTGATGGGCGAGGGCGCGGACGCTTTCGCCGAGGACTGCGGGGCGATTCTCGCGGAGCCGGGCCACTTCTTCACCACCAAGCGTTGGGCGTCCCTCGAAGAATGGCTGGCGGCCAACGGCCGCCCATCCGCGGCCGCGCGGCCTCGGACGGGGGCGGCGCACCCACTCGAGTTCCTGGTTCATGACGAGGGCAAGCGTGGCACCGTTGGGGCGGTCGCGCGTGACGTCGCGGGGCGGCTCGCCGCCGCCGGATCGACGGGCGGGTTGACCGGCAAGCTTTGGGGGCGCGTCGGCGATACGGCTCTGATCGGCGCTGGGGTGTACGCGGACCCGGCGGGGTGCGCGGTGGCATGCACGGGCACCGGCGAGCACTTCATCCGGGTGGGCGCGGCAAAGCGGATCTCTGACCTCGTGGAACTCGGGGGCCTGGCCGTCGCGGAGGCCTGCGCACGGGTGATCTCGAATGAGATCGCATCCATCGGCGGCGAGGGCGGTGTCATTGCGGTGGGTCCGCGGGGCGATGCGGTGTGGCGATTCAATACCAGCGGCATGTTCCGGGCGAGGGTCTCGGAAAGGCGACCGCGCGAGGTGCGCCTGTTCGGGGACGAGGAGACGCCAGCCCCATCGGGCGGCTGAGCACGGGCAGAGCGAGCGCCCTCACCATCGAGGTTCGAGGGCTTGCCGGACCCGCATGAACGGACGTTTCGTCAGCCCGCTCGGGGTTTTTCGACTTGGTCACTACGCGCGGCAAATCCTTCGGAAATAGGTGCTCGGCGCGCCCACTTTGACCACCGATTTCCGGTCGAACCGCTACCGTTCTGGCTGGCGACGCCGGCACGTCGGCGGAGCTCAGGTGCGGCCGGAATGACGCCGCGTCAGCAGGACACCGGGGAGACAAAGGCGTGGGATTGCTTGAGCGGAAGTGGGTTCGTCAGGGTCTGGGCGCTGCTTGCGTCGGCTCGGCCATGGTTGCGGGCAGCTCCTATGCGCAGCCTCGCAGCGAGGTCATGCTGGAGGAGATCATCGTCCAGGCGCGGCGGACCACCGAGAGTGTCCAGGAGGTTCCGCTGACGGTGAACGTTATCTCGGCCGACGCGCTGGAGGCGAAAGGCGTCACCCAGCTCTCCAACATCGGAACCGTGGTGCCCAATCTGGTCTGGGTCGACAGTGGCGGCGGCACGCTCAGCAACAAGGTGTCCCTGCGCGGGATCTACTCGAACGCCAATTCCCAGGGGTTCGACCCCGGCGTCGCCATCTACCTCGACGACGTCTACGTAGGGAACCAGTTCGGCTTCAACTCGGCGCTGCTCGACATCGACCGCATCGAGGTCCTCAAGGGGCCCCAGGGCACTCTCTTCGGCCGAAATGCTGCGGCAGGCGCGATCACGGTGCACACCACCCGCCCCTCGACGGACGAGTTCTCCGCCGTGGCCAGCGGGCGGGTCGGCAACTACGACCTGCGCGAGGCGCGGCTGCTCCTCAACGCGCCGCTTTCAAAGATGGCGGCCGTGAAGGGCTCGTTCATCTACCGCGACCGGGGCGGCTACCAGCGCAACGCCCTCGACGGCCGGCGCGACCTGAACGACGAGCACTTCTACGGCGGACGCCTACAGCTGCTGATCGAACCCAGCGAACGCTTCGAAGCGCTGGCCACGCTGGAGTACTTCAAGAACGACGACCACCAGAACGTGCTGTCGTGCGCTGCCGGAGCGGGTGCGTTGCCGTGCCCCAACGCGAACGTCGACGCCGTGCTGTCCGATGGCCTGGCTGCTGACAACAATTCCACCACGCAGCGAACGACTTGGGGCGCGACGCTCAAGGCGGACTGGCGGCCAGGGGCCGGGCTCGAGATGACGTCGATCACGGCCTATCGCGATATCGACGTGCGGCAGGACCAGGATCAGGACTACAGCGCCGTCGACTTCATCCGCAGCGGCTTTCGGGTGCCTAAGGACTGGCAGTTCAGCCAAGAGTTGCGTCTGGCGACCGATCAGGAGACGCGGCTTCGGGGCGTCGTGGGTCTCTTCTACTTCCACGAGGACCGGACCACCCAGCTGCCCCTGACATTCACGCAAACAGCCCTCGCCTCGATCGGTGTGAACGCCCCGCGCGCCTTCCTGCAGGTGACGGATTCCCGCTTGAAGACGACGAGCTGGGCGGCCTTCGGCCAAGGCCAGTTCGACGTGCTGCCCACACTCACCGCCGAACTGGGCTTCCGCTATGCTCGTGACGAGAAGGATTTCACGTACGAGCAGACGGAGAACGATATCCTGGCGCTGATTCCGCCGCCCTTGCAGGCCGGTCTCTTCCTGGTGCCGTTCCCGCGGTCGTCGGCCAGCGCCTCGTTCAGCAAGCCGACCTACACGGGTTCGGTCACGTGGCGCGCCGCGGAGACCGTGCGGGCCTACGTGCGCTACGCCACCGGCTTCAAGGCCGGCGGATTCCAGGCGGCGACCAACAGCGCGAGCTATAACCCCCTCGTGCCGTTTGGCCCCGAGAACTCGCGACAGTGGGAGGTCGGCCTGAAGTCGGAGCTCGCCGACGGCCGCGTCCGCTTCAATGCCGCGGCGTTCCGGACCAGCTATGACGACACCCAGGTGCAGCTGATCGACGCCTCCACCTTCCAGAAGGTGGTCGGCAACCTCGGGAGCGCCCGGGCCCGTGGGCTCGAACTCGAGCTCTCCGCCGCCCTGGCGCCGGGCCTGACCTTCGACGGGAACCTGGGGCTGCAACGGGCCAGGTTCGTGAGCGGCCCCTTCGACGGTCGCCGGTTCCAGTACTCGCCCCGCCGCACGGCCAGCGCGAGCCTGACCTACGAACGTGCGATCGTCGACGACTGGCAGGTCTTCGCCTCCGGGACGGTCTCCTATCGATCGGCCATCAACCTCAACACGGAGGCGTCCGGGTCGCCTGGCTTCCTGTCGTCGCCCGGCGTGACGCTCGTCAACGCCAGGGTTGGCGTCGAACGGGAGGATGGCCGGCTCGGCGTCTATCTGTGGGGGACGAACCTCGCAGACGAGCGGCGCCTGACGGACTTCATCCCGCAAGGCCCGGTCCAGCCGCCGTCCTACTTCGTCAGCACGCCGCGAACGTACGGCGTCGAAGTGACCACCCGCTTCTAAGTGCTCCTATGACCGCGACCGATGAGGCCTCACCCCGGCGCCGGCCTGTGAGAGCAGCGCTGTGCTGGACGGCGGCCGGGTTGGTCGCGGTCGTCGCGACGGCGGCGGTCGGCGTCGGGGCGATGATGTGGCCGGTGCTTTCGCGGCCGCCGGGAGCGAGCTACCCCCCGCCGGCCAGCCGGACCGAAGCGAACCTGCAGGACCTCCATTACCTGGAACGCTTCGCCCGGGTGAACCGCAGCTTCTCTCCGGCCGAGCGGGCCGCGTTCCTGGCGCAGGTGCTGGCGCTCCAGCGGCGCGCCGGAGAACTTGATGCCGCGTCCCTGGAGATGGGCATCGCACGCGCTGTCGCTGTCGCCGGCGATGCCCACACGAACGTGCGCGGCGCAGCGTGGGGCCTGTCGCTCAACGCCATCCCCCTGCGGTTCGCATGGTTTCGGGAAGGGCTCTTCGTGGTCATGGCGACCCGGCTCACAAGGAACTGGTTGGCGCGAGGGTGGTGACGGAGGAAGGCATATCGCCCGACGACTGGCTCCGGCGCCTCCGGCCGTTCGTCGGAGGTCCGGCGGCGTTCCAGCGGGAGCGGGCGCCTCACCTGCTGATCTCGCCCGCGGCGCTCAAGGGCGCGCGCCTGGTGACTTCCGGAGACGCGCTCTCCTTCCGGTTCGAACTGCCCGATGGACGTGTGCTCGACCGAACGATCACCGCGATCCCGGGACCCGCGAACGGTCCGCCGCCTGGCGATCCCGAAGCCGCATCCCGCTGGCGCAACCGCTGGCCGCAGCGCGAGCTCAGCCCGGTCCCGTTCCCGGGTGACGCGCGGCCGTGGGTCCGGCTGGCCCAAGCGGAGCGCATTCCGCTCTACCTCTCGCGCCCGGACGACTTCTACTGGAAGGCCTATCTGCCCGAGCAGCGGGCCCTCTACGTGCAGATCAATGCCACCGAGGACCAGCGAGGCCGCGAACCGCTGACCGACTTCCTGGCTGCTGCGGTCGCGGATGCGCGCGACCGCCGTGTCCGGGACATCATCGTGGACCTGCGCTTCAATCCTGGGGGCGATGCGACAAAGGCCAACGCATTCGCGGAGGCGGCCCCGAAGGCTCTGCCGCCCGACGGGCGCCTCTTCATCATCACCAGCGGCAACAGCTTCTCAGCCGCCATCATTACCGCCGCGCGCCTGAAGGCCTTCGGCGGGCACAGGGCCGTCATCGTGGGCGAGCGGATCGGAGATGACGAGCAGTTCTGGGCGGAGGGCCACGACGTCGTGCTGCCCAACTCCAGGATCCTCATCAAGAGCACGGCTGCCTATCACGACTGGGCGAACGGCTGCGGCCTGGCGGAACTGGGTCGCTGCTATTTCTTCAACTACGTCTGGGGCGTTGCGGCCGGCGACCTGTCACCGACGATCCCTGCGGCCCTCTCCATGGCCGACTACCGGGCAGGCCGCGACCCTGCGTTGGCGGCAATCGCACTGCCGCACACAATTCCGCAAAGATATCAAAGAAAGGAGGGCGAATCTCGGGGCAGCCTTTTCCGTGCGTTGCACGAGGTCTCGATCCGATTGCCAAGTTGGGCTCCAGGGGGCCCGATCGGCGCGCACTGACCACATCCTGGCCCCGACTTTGAACACCCATCTCCCGCGGACGACTAGCGTTGTGGGCACGCAACAACCGTCCGGGGGGATCCATGCTCGTCCATCAACGCCGCCCTCGCCACGAGCTCACCGGCCTTCCGCTCGCTCTTGTCCTGAGCCTCGGCGGCCCCACCTTCGCTTACGCCCAGCCCGAGGCGGCGCGAGATGACGCCCAGACCATCCGGGCTCGCGGATCGAACGAACGGCGCTCGAGTCGGCGACGCCAGTGACGATCCTCGGGGCCGAGGCGATCGAGAACCAGGGCATCATCGGCGCAAGGGCGCCGATCGGTTCATCGAGCGCCTGACGCACATCGCCTCCATGTGACGTCGAGATCGCGCTCGCGCGTCAGATGGCGATCCAGCGCCCGCGCGCCGCGCTCGGGTCGATCCACCACGCCGACCGCGGCGCCCAGTACGCCGAGGCCTATCGCGGCGCCGTCGCGCGGTCGCCTTGGGTTTCCGCAACCAGCCAGGATCGCGTAAAGCCCACGCGACACCTACTCTGAGGTTCAGATGTAGATCGCTATACCCTAAGTAATCGATCTGCGTCGCCTCGTCGCACGGCCGCTCCGGTACTGTCGAATTCCGACTCCTTTAAGATTTCACCCCTGCAATACTCCTCTCGTCGAGCCGGGTCGGCCCGCTCTGGAGGGATTGGAGGGGGCAATGTCCTCTTTTACCTTGAAGTTGAAATTCCGCGCGCTGTTCGCGGCGGTTGTCGTGTTCTTCGCCATCTTGGGCGGCGTCGCCGTGTTCGACATGGCGCGGATCAACGCCGCCTCGAGTGTCTTGGCCGAGGTGTGGTCGCCCCGTCTGCGGCTGGCGGGCGAGATCCAGATGGCGGCCGCGTCTCATCGCCTGCGCGAAGGCCGCCACGTCATGGCCACTTCCGAGCAGGAGCGTGCGGACTTGGAGCGCATGATGGCGGAGCTCACGCAAGTTGTTGCGGACCGTTCCGCTGAGTATCGGAAGCTGCGCCAGCCGGGGGAGGCGGACGCCGCCTTCAACGCGTATTTCCGCCTCTGGACTGAATACCTGAAGGCGAGCGAGCAGCGGGTGGGCGTCTACCGAACCGCGCCGTTCGAGCAGTCGGTGAGCCTGTACCGCGACAGCCTTCCCGACTTCCAGACGCTTAGCGGCGCGATCGCCAGCATCACGACGGCGGATACGGCCGCGGCCAAGGCGGCGAGCGAAGCGGCCACGGCCCACTACCTGACCGCCCGCAACGTCATGCTGGGGATGATGGCCGTGATCCTCGCCGCCGCCGCCGGGGCCGCGTTCTACTTCGAGACCAAGGTCACCAATGTCTTGGTCCGGCTCTCTGGTCTGATGCGTAGGCTGGCGGGCGGCGACCTGGGCGTTCAGGTCGAGGGCGTCGGTCGCAAGGACGAGATCGGCGAAATGGCCCAGGCCGTCGAGGTCTTCAAAACCAACGGCCTGGAGCTCAAGCGCATGGAGGCCGAGGCGGCCGCTGAGCGCGACAAGGCGGACACTGAGCGCCGCCGCAATGAGGCAGAGCGCGAGCGCGCGGCCTCCGAGCTCGCTCGCGTGGTGGAAGGTCTCGCCGCCGGCCTGGGACGGCTGTCCGACGGTGACCTGACGTGCCGCCTGGAAGAGGCCTTCGCCGCCGAGTACGAGCGGCTCCGCCAGGACTTCAACACGGCGCTCGAGAAGCTGCAGGGCGCCGTGGCCAACGTGGTCGCGAACACGGAGTCGATCGGCTCCGGCGCGCTGCAGATCAGTCAGGCCTCCGACAACCTCTCCAAGCGCACGGAGGCACAGGCCGCCAACCTGGAGGAGACCGCCGCCGCGCTCGACGAGATCACGGCCACGGTCAAGCGGACGGCCGAAGGCGCGGCGAATGCGCGTAAAGTCGTCGCTGCCGCCAAGCAGGACGCCGAGGAGAGTGGCGAGGTCGTGCGCCGCGCCGTCGCCGCCATGAGCGAGATCGAGAACTCCGCCCGGCAGATCAGCCAGATCATCGGCGTGATCGACGAGATCGCCTTCCAGACCAACCTGCTGGCGCTCAACGCCGGCGTCGAGGCTGCCCGGGCAGGTGACGCCGGCAAGGGCTTCGCGGTCGTGGCTTCGGAAGTCCGCGCCCTGGCGCAGCGCTCTGCCGAGGCCGCGAAGGAGATCAAGACGCTGATCAGCGCGTCGACCGACCAGGTCAGCCAGGGCGTGGAGCTCGTCGGCCACACCGGCGAGGCGCTCCACCGCATCGCCGAGCAGGTCACCGAGATCAATGGCATCGTGGCCGAGATCTCCGCTTCGGCCCAGGAACAGGCGACCGGTCTCGAGCAGGTGAACTCCGCGGTGAACCAGATGGATCAGACGACCCAGCAGAACGCGGCCATGGTCGAGGAAAGCACGGCCGCCAGCCATTCGCTCACGCGCGAGACCGAGGAACTCACACGCCTGATGGGACAATTCAGCGTCAACTCGGCGGCGGCGGCCCCGGCGCGGCGCACGGCTTCGCCGGCCCGCGCCCAGCAGGCCCGGCTCGCGGCCGCCCTCGGCGCTCGGGGCGCGCGGGCGGTGGCCGAGAAGGCCGTCGATGAAGAATGGGCGGAATTCTGACCATGTCCGACGCCGGCCCCGCTGCGATGGAGGTGGTCTCCGTCTCCATCGGCAGCTCCCTCTTCGCCATCGACATCATGTCCGTCCGCGAGATCCGGGGCTGGACGCCCTCCACACCCCTGCCGCATGCACCCGACTACGTGCGGGGCATGATCAACCTCCGGGGGGCGGTCCTTCCGGTGGTCGACCTTGGCGCCTTGCTAGGCTTCGGAGTCAGCAAGCTGGGCGCCTCCTCGGTGGTGGTTGTGGTCCAGATCGACGGCCGTCAGGTCGGGCTCGTTGTCGATGCGGTATGCGACATCATCGGCCTGGCGGCAGAGGAGCTCCATCCGCCGCCCGAGGTCGGCAGCCGTGGTGTCCGCGACTGCATCCGCGGGTTGTTCTCGACCGATGACGGCATCATCTGCCTGTTGACGCTCGACGGAACCCTGCCGCAGGAGCTCCCGACGGCAGCCTGAATCCTAGGCCGTCAGAGAGCCCCAGACGGCTGGGCCGTAGGACTTGGCAGCCGGCACTTCCTGCGCCCGGCTTAGGCCGCGGAACGCAGGCTACGGGCGGTTCGGCTTGCTACCGAGACCGTCAAGCCCGCCATCCGACGCGACAGACCTGCGGTTTGCGCGGCGAGGGCGTGGGTGGCGGCCAGCCGACGAGCGATGCTGTTCGCCACATTGGCGCCGTCGATGGTCGAGACGTTGAGCGGAATCGGAGCCATCACCAGAGCCGCCACGGCCGCGGTGACGCCGAGAGGCGACGGAGTCGGCGTCCAGCCCACCGTCGAGCAGCACGCGTCGCACGAACCCTCGCCGCGCGGGCGCCCCTACCACCGGCGATCGCTTGCTCCTCAGCCGGTTCGAAAGGTCTACGTCCGGTGGCGACACGCGCCCCGGTCGCTGCGCTGGCGATTGGGGTAGGCGCCCGTAGCGGTGGGTGCGGGGCTGGCGCTCAGACGTCGCCATCCTCCAACACCAGGTGACCCACAGCGGTGTTCGACGCCGGCACGTGGTAGAAGCGGTGGGCGACGGTCACCTTGTCGTCCAGCGCCCCGCGCATGATGAGCCACATGACGAGTTCGATGCCTTCCGAGCCCGCCTCGCGCACATAGTCGATGTGCGGCACTGCGGCTTGGGCCTCAGGATTGTGGATCAACGTATCCATGAAGGCCTTGTCGAAGTTCGCGTTGATCAGGCCGGCGCGGGGCCCCTGGAGCTGGTGGCTCATGCCGCCAGTGCCCCAGACCTGGACGTTGAGGTCCTCAGGGTAGCTCTCGACGGCGCGCCGGATCGCCTTGCCGAGGTTGAGGCAGCGGTTGCCGGTCGGCGGCGGGTACTGGACCACGTTCACCGCCAGCGGGATGACCTTGCAGGGCCATTCGGCGGGCTGGCCGAACATCAGCGACAGCGGGACCGTAAGACCGTGGTCGACGTCCATCTTGTTGACGATGGTCATGTCGAACTCGTCGAGGATCAGCGTCTCGGCCAGATGCCAGGCCAGTTCGGGATG
>NZ_DASWTE010000144.1:0-4230 GCF_036402295.1 Phenylobacterium sp. | reverse complement strand
CTTCGGGCACCCCGAGGTCTACATCCTCATCCTTCCCGGCTTCGGCATGGTCAGCCAGATCGTAGCGACCTTCAGCCGCAAGCCGGTCTTCGGCTATCTCGGCATGGCCTATGCGATGGTCGCGATCGGGGTGATCGGCTTCGTCGTCTGGGCGCACCACATGTTCACCACCGGCATGAGCGTCGATGTGAAGATGTACTTCACCGCCGCGACGATGATCATCGCGGTGCCGACCGGCGTGAAGGTGTTCAGCTGGATCGCCACGATGTGGGGCGGGTCGATCGACTTCAAGACGCCCATGCTGTGGGCGATCGGCTTCATCTTCCTGTTCACCGTCGGCGGCGTGACGGGCGTGGTGCTGGCCAACGCCAGCATCGACTACAGCCTGCACGACACCTACTACGTGGTGGCCCACTTCCACTACGTGCTGAGCCTCGGCGCCGTGTTCGCGATCTTCGCGGGCTTCTACTACTGGTTCGAGAAGATGTGGGGCGTGAAGTACAACGAGTTCCTCGGCGCCGCGCACTTCTGGATCATGTTCGTCGGCGTGAACCTGGTATTCTTCCCGCAGCACTTCCTGGGCCTCCAGGGCATGCCGCGCCGCTACGTCGACTATCCGGAGGGCTTCGCCTACTGGAACCAGGTGTCCTCGATCGGCTACGCGATCACCGGGGTGGGCGTCATCGTCTTCCTGCTGGTGCTGGTCGAAGCGGCCGTCCGCCGCCGCAAGGCCGAGGCCAACCCCTGGGGCGAGGGCGCTACGACGCTGGAGTGGACGCTCTCCTCGCCGCCGCCGTTCCACCAGTTCAACGAACTGCCGGTGGTGAAGCCCGACGTCCACTGACGCCGGGCTCCGCCCCAGCACCATCTTCGGGGGGCGCGTTCCGGAAGCGGGGCGCGCCCTTCGGATATTCTGAGAGTAGTATCCGATGGCCATGGCTACGGCCCACGACACACCGCGCTCCACGCCCGCCCGCTGGCAGGACTTCCTGCAGCTGATGAAGCCGCGCGTGATGTCGCTGGTGGTGTTCACGGCGCTGACGGGCCTGGTCTGCGCGCCGGGCCAGATCAACCCGATCCTGGGCGTCGTGGCGATCCTCTGCATCGCAGTGGGCGCGGGCGCGAGCGGGGCGCTCAACATGTGGTACGACGCCGACATCGACGCGAAGATGCGCCGCACGCGCGGCCGCCCGGTGCCGGCCGGCAAGGTGCAGGGCGCGGACGCGCTGGCCCTCGGCGTCGTGCTGTCGCTGTTCTCCGTGATGCTGATGGGCATGGCGCTGAACTGGTTCGCCGCCGGCCTCCTGGCGTTCACCATCGTCTTCTACGCCGTGGTGTACACGATGTGGCTCAAGCGCTGGACGGCGCAGAACATCGTGATCGGCGGCCTAGCGGGCGCGCTGCCGCCGGTGATCGGCTGGGCCGCGGCCACCGGGACGGCGCCGCTGAACGCCTGGCTCCTGTGCGCCATCATCTTCATGTGGACCCCGCCGCACTTCTGGGCGCTGTCGCTCTACACCTCGGAGGACTACGCCAAGGCCGGCGTGCCGATGATGCCGGTGGCGAAGGGCGCCTCGTCCACGCGGACGCAGATCCTGGGCTACAGCCTGGCCCTGATCCCGATCTGCGTGGCCCCGGCGTTCACCGGCCTGGGCGGGCCCATCTACCTGGGCGTCTCGGCGCTGGGAGGGCTGGTGTTCCTGCTGCTGGCGGCGCGCCTCTACCGCAGCAAGGCGGGCGAGGCGGCCGACCCCCGGAACGACGACGGGCTCTACGATGTTCGCGCCGGCGCCCGTGACGCGCGCAACCTCTTCGCCTTCTCGATCCTCTACCTGGCGCTGCTGTTCGCCACCCTGCTGGGCGAGCACCTGGCCGGCGTGGCCCCCCTGGAGCTTCTCTAGATGAGCGACCCCAACCGCGAGGGCGAGGATTTCGCCAGGGCCCGCCGCGGCCGCAACATCGCGATCGCGCTGGGCCTCGTGGCCTTCGTGATCATCGTCTACGTGGTGTCGATCATCCGGATGGGCGGCAGTGTCCTCGAACGCGCCTTCTGACGCCGAGCGCAAGCGCAATGTGAAGGTCGCGGTCATCTGCGCGGCGACCTTCTTCGGCATGATCGGCGCGGCCTTCGCCTCGGTGCCGATCTACCGCGCGTTCTGTCAGGTCACCGGCTTCGACGGGGCGACCCGCCGGGCCGATGCGGCCGCCGACAAGGTGCTGGACAAGACGCTCACCGTGCGGTTCGACGCCAACGTCCGCGACCTGCCCTTCGCCTTCACCGCCGAACAGACCTCCCAGGAGGTGAAGATCGGCGAGACGAAGCTGGCGTTCTTCCGGGTCAGGAACAACTCGAACCGGACGATCACGGCACGGGCGCTCTACAACGTCGTGCCCGAGCAGGCCGGACCCTACTTCCAGAAGCTCCAGTGCTTCTGCTTCGAGGACCAGACCATCGCCGCCGGCGCCACGGTGGACATGCCGGTGCTCTACTACATCGACCCGAAGTACGCCGACGACATCAACACCAAGGGCAAGCCCGAGGTGACCCTCAGCTACACCTTCTTCCCCTCGACCACCGCCCAGCCGGCGCAGGCCGACGCGGCGACGCAGGTGAAGGCCCACAAAGGCGGCTGAGGCCTCCAGCAGAGGCCTGCGGCGCAGAAGCGCGCCTTTCCCCTTGGCGGAGGGCAGGGGGGGAGGCTATAGCGTCCGCGACTGTCCGCACGCGACTCTCCGGAGCCGCGCGCGAGGGGAATTGACGAGGGGTTGAGACCGCGATGGCCGCTGGCGTGAAGCACGACTACCACCTGGTGGACCCGAGCCCGTGGCCGTTGGTCGGCTCCATCGCCGCCACCGTCATGGCGCTGGGTGGCGTGGCCTGGATGAAGGGCCTGTTCGGTATCCCGCAGCACAACCCGACCCTGTTCTTTGCGGGCCTCGCCGGCGTGCTGTTCACGATGCTGGGCTGGTGGGCTGACGTCGTGAAGGAAGCCAACCGCGGCGACCACACCCCGGTGGTCTCCATCGGCCTGCGCTACGGCATGGTGCTGTTCATCGCCTCGGAGGTGATGTTCTTCGTCGCCTGGTTCTGGATCTTCTTCGAGATGGCCCTGTTCCACGGCAACAGGACGCTGGCGCCGATCGAAGAGGTCCGCGCCGCCTGGGCCACCTGGCCGCCGAAGGGCATCGAGACCGTGCCGGCCTTCCAGCTGCCGCTGGTCAACACCCTGACCCTGCTGCTGTCGGGCACGACCATCACCTGGGCGCACCACGCGCTCCAGCAGGGGGACCGCAAGAGCGCCAAGATCGGTCTCGCGTTGACGATCGTCCTGGGCGCGCTGTTCACGGCGATCCAGGCCTACGAGTACCAGCACATCCTCGAGCACAAGTACTTCTTCGGCGGCGAGGGCGCGGAGAACTCGGGCCTCTACGGCTCGGCCTTCTTCATGGCCACCGGCTTCCACGGCTTCCACGTGCTGGTCGGGACGATCTTCCTGATCGTCTGTCTGATCCGCCTGATGGGGAAGGGTTTTTCGCCCAAGCAGCACTTCGGTTTCGAGGCCGCCGCCTGGTACTGGCACTTCGTCGACGTGGTCTGGCTCTTCCTGTTCGCCTTCATCTACGTGGTGTTCGGCGGACCCGGCCACTGAGGCTGAGCGTGTGAGTAAGCCCAATCCGCTGCTGGCTGGGGTAGCCGGACGCTGCCCCAACTGCGGAGAGGGCTTCCTCTTCGACGGCTTCCTGAAGGTGGCCCCGGCCTGCGAGGCCTGCGGCTACGACTTCGCCAAGGCCGACTCGGGCGACGGCCCGGCGGTGTTCGTGATCATGATCGCGGGCTTCGCCGTCGCCTTCGCGGCGGTGATCACCGAGTTCACGGTCCACCCGCCGATCTGGGTCCACCTGATCGTCTGGCTGCCGGCCACGCTGTTCATCTCGCTGGGCCTGATGCGCCCTCTGAAGGGCGCGATGCTGGCCGCCCAGTTCATGAACCGGGCCTCCGAAGCGCGCCATGACGACTGAGGCCCGCCGCGGGGGCTTCCCCGTGGGGCTGACCGTCGCCACGGCCATCGCCCTGGCGATCCTGCTGGCGCTGGGGACCTGGCAGGTCCAGCGGCTGCAGTGGAAGCGGCACCTGCTGGGGCAGATCGCCGCGCTACAGGCCGCGCCCGCCCAGCCCATCGGCCCGGTCCTCGACCGCGTGGCGCGGGGCGCCGACGCCGATTTCACCCG
>NZ_DASWTE010000143.1:0-1794 GCF_036402295.1 Phenylobacterium sp. | reverse complement strand
CCGATCCTGCACCAGATGGTGGGCGGTCTGCGCGCGGCCATGGGCTACGTCGGCGCGCCAAACCTGGCGCTGTTCCGCGAGCGCGCCCGCTTCATCCGCATCACCGGCGCCGGCCTGCGCGAGAGCCACGTCCACGACGTGATGATCACGCGGGAGGCTCCGAACTATCCGAGCGGGGTCTGATCCCGCCGGCAACGGGGGAGGCGAGTATGGTTGGCGAAGTGGCTGTGGAGCTGAAGCTTCTCGGCGCGGCGGTGGTCGTGGGGCTGGTCCAGTTGCTCTGGGCGGCCGCGGCGGCCCGCGCGCACCAGGGCGACTTGAAGTGGGCGGCGGGTCCCAGGGACACGCCCATGCCGCTGGGTGGCGTGGCGGCGCGCCTCGAGCGGGCGTTCTGGAACTTCGCCGAGACCTTCCCCTTCTTCGCCGCCGCGGTCCTGGCTTGCGCCCTCGCGGGCAAGCTCGGGACCGACCTTACGATCTGGGGTTCCGGGCTCTATGTGGCCGCCCGCGCCCTCTATGCGCCGCTGTACGCGTCGGGCATCCCGACCATCCGCACCCTCGTGTGGCTGGTCTCGATCGTCGGGCTCGTCATGGTGCTGGTGGCCCTCTTCAGGTGAGTTGATGCGCGACGGCGGACGCCTTGCGGCGGCCATTGAGGTCCTGACCGAGATCGAGACGCGGCATAAGCCCGTCCGCCTCGCGCTGAAGGCCTGGGGAGACGCTTCCCGTTACGCCGGGGCGAAGGATCGCGCCTGGGTGTCGGGTCTGGTGCTGGATGTCCTGCGCCGCCGGCGCTCGCTCGCCTGGCGCATGGGCGAGGAGACCCCGCGCGCCACCGCGCTCGCCGCCCTCCGCTTCGCCTGGGACTGGCCCGTCGACCGCGTGGCCGAGGCTGCCGGCGAGGAACCGCACGGCCCGGGTGCGCTCACCGACGCCGAGCGCGCCGCGCTGACCAAGCCACGCGACCTCGCCGACGCCCCGGCCGCCGTCCGGGGGGACTATCCCGACTGGCTCGACGCGACACTGGCCCGCGTCTACGGCGACGACCGGGCGGAAGAGGGCGCGGCGCTGGCCGAACGCGCGCCGGTGGATCTGCGCGTCAACACCCTGAAGACCGACCCCGTCCGCGCCCTGAAGGCCCTGGAGCCCTTCGAGCCGCAGGCGCCCGGCCTGTCGCCCAACGCGCTGCGCGTTCCGGCCCCCGCCGCCGCCGCCCGCTCGGGCGCGGTCGAGGCTATCCCGCAGTTCGGCAAGGGCTGGTTCGAGGTGCAGGACCTGGGCAGCCAGGCCGCAGCGCTGGCGGCCGGAGACGTGAAGGGCAAGCAGGTCCTCGACCTCTGCGCCGGCGGCGGCGGCAAGACGCTGGCCCTGGCCGCGGCCATGGCCAACACCGGCCAGATCTACGCCTATGACTCGGACGCCCGCCGTCTCACCGACACCGTGCGCCGCGGCGAGCGCGCGGGCGTCCGCAACCTCCAGGTCCGCACCCCGCTCGCCAAGGACCCGCTGCACGGCCTCGACGGCAAGATGGACGTGGTCTTTATCGACGCCCCCTGCACCGGCACCGGCTCGTGGCGCCGCCACCCCGACACCAAGTGGCGCCTCACGCCCGAGGCGCTGGAACGCCGCCAGCAGGACCAGGACCAGGTCCTCGACGACGGCGCGCGCTTCACGAAGCCCGGCGGCCGCCTCATCTACGTCACCTGCTCGGTGCTCCCCGAGGAGGACGAGGACCGCGTCGAAGCCTTCCTCGCCCGCCACCCCGGCTTCGCCCGGAAGCCCGCCGCCGCCACC
>NZ_DASWTE010000142.1:0-11373 GCF_036402295.1 Phenylobacterium sp. | reverse complement strand
TCGGCGACCTGGGCCACGACCGAGCCGAAGCTCTCATGCACCGCCACCCCGCGGGTCCAGCCCGCCGGCGCGGGCGTGGTCCAGCCGGCCTTCTCGGCGGCCAGGTTCAGGACCGCCAGGTGCCGATTGGCGCCGGCCTTCTGGTAGAGCGCCCGGCGGTACTCCACCGGGTCCTTGCCGGCGCGCTTCGCCAGCTGGTCGAGGGTGTGCTCCATCACATAGGCCGTGTGGGTCGCGCCCACCGAGCGCCACCACAGCACCGGCACGCCCACATCCGGCGTGATGAGCTGGGCGTCCACGACGGGCGTCGCCTTCAGGTAGGGCGAACCCATGGACCCTTCCACCGCGGTGAAATCGACCTCGGCCGTCGGCGCGCCAGGCGGCGCGCCCTTCATGATTGACTGGGTGACGATGCGGTGGCGCCAGGTGGCCGGGAAGCCTTCCCGGTCCGTGGTGACGCGTACGGCGTGATGGACCAGAGGCCGGAAGTAGCCCGCACGCATGTCGTCCTCGCGGGTCCAGACCAGCTTCACCGGCCGCCCCTTCCCCACCTTCTTGGCGATCTGGACGCATTCGACGACGTAGTCGGACTGGAAGTTCGACCGCCGGCCGAACGAACCACCCGCGAACAGGGTCTCGATCTCGATGGAGCCCGGCAGCGCAGGCGTCACGCGGGCGACGTTCATCTGGTCCAGCGTCGGGGTCTGGGAGCCGAATATCAGCTTGGTCGGGCCCTTGCCGGCCATGGCCACGCAGTTCATCGGCTCCATGGTGGCGTGGGCCAGGTAGGGGAAGTCGTAGGCGACTTCCAGCGCGTTCGCCCCGCCCGCGGCCTGGGCGGCGTCGCCCTTGGCGTCGAAGGCCTTCCAGCCGTTCTTCTTCGGCGCAGCGGTCTTGCCCGAGGCGAGGTCCCTGAACTGGGCCAGGATCTGGGCCGATCCGCGTGTCTCGGCCTTGGACTCGTCCCAGGTGACGTTCAGCTTGTCGCGGCCCAGCTTCGCGGCCCACGTGGAGTTGGCGACCACGGCCACGCCGCTGGGGATCTTGAAGGCGTCGACTACGCCCGGGACCTTCTTCGCCTCGGCCGCGTCGAACGACTTTACCTTGGCGCCGAACTTCGGCGGGTGGGCCACCATGGCCACCAGCAGGTCGGGCATGCGGACATCCAGGGTGTAGCGCGCCGTGCCGTCGCTCTTGGCCTGGCTGTCCTTGCGTCGCACCCGGTCCTGGCCGATCAGGGTGAAGGTCTTGGGGTCCTTCAGCTTCGGGCTCTCTGGCGGGGCTACCTTGGCGGCCTCGTTGACCAGTTCGCCGAAGCCGGCCTGCTTGCCGGACGGATGGCTCAGCACGCCGTTCAGCACGGTGATCTCGCCGGCCGGGACGCCCCACTTCGTGGCCGCCGCCGAGACGAACATGGCGCGCGCCGCGGCGCCCGCCGTGCGCATCTTCATCCACGAGTCGGAGATCGCCGACGAGCCGCCGGTGCCCTGGGTGCCGCCCATGGCGGCGTTGCCGTAGAGCTTGGCGTTGGCGGGGGCCTGCTCGACCTTCACCTTGGTCCAGTCGGCGTCCAGTTCCTCGGCGGCGATGGCGGCGAGGCCGGCATGGTTCCCCTGGCCGAACTCGATGTGCTTGGAGACGACGGTGACCGTCCCGTCCTGGGCGAACTTGAGGAACGGGCCGAAGGCGCCGACCTGCACCTTCGAGCCGGCCGACAGGATGTCGGGGATCGAGCAGCCGACCAGCAGGCTGGACCCGGCGAGCGTCGCGCCCACCACCAGCACCTCGCGCCGCGTGGCGGCTGCGGCGATCTTCTTCAGAGGCTTGTTCATGGCCGCTTTCCTCAAACCGCCGGAGCCGCGGGGGTGGCCGGCGCCGCAGGCGCAGGCGCCGCTGCCGCTTCCTTGATCGCCGCGCGGATCCGCTGATAGGCGCCGCAGCGGCAGATGTTGCCGTCCATGGCCGCGTCGATCGCCGCGTCGTCGGGGTTCGGCGTCTGCTGCAGGAGGGCGACCGCGCTCAGGACCTGACCCGACTGGCAATAGCCGCACTGCGGCACGTCCTGCTTCACCCAGGCCTGCTGCACGGGGTGACTGCCGCCCAGGCCCTCGATGGTGGTGATCTTGGCCGCCCCGATCGCCGAGACCGGCAGCTGGCAAGAGCGCACCGGATTGCCGTCGGCCAGCACGGTGCAGGCGCCGCACTGGGCCACGCCGCAGCCGTATTTCGTGCCGGTCAGCCCCAGTTCATCTCGGAGCACCCATAGCAGGGGCGTGTCGGGCGGTGAGTTGACGATCACTGGCCGTCCGTTCACATCCACCGTGGTCGCCATAGTGGTGGTCTCCGCTGACTGATTTGAAGGGACGATCCTAACGCTGTTCAGACGGCCCCGTAAATCTGACGTTGGTTCATCGCGGCGTTGAAGGTTATTGCGTACCCGACTTACGAAATCCGCCGATATCCAGGAGTGCCTATGCTTCGCATGACTGCCGCCGCCCTCGCCGTGTCCCTGCTCGCGGGCCCCGCGCTCGCCCAGGACGGGGCCCAGCTCTTCAACCTGCAGTGCAAGATGTGCCACAACGGCTCGCCGCTGGGTCCGCCGCTGGCGGGGGTCGCGGGCGGGCCGATCGCGGCCAAGCAATTCGCCTATTCCCCGGGCCTGAAGAACAAGGGCGGGACCTGGACGGACGAGAGCCTCGACGCCTTCCTGAAGGCGCCGGCGGCGTTCGCGCCCGGCACCAGGATGCTGATCTCGGTGGGGACCGAGCCGAACCGCAAGGCGATCATCGAATACCTGAAGACCCTGAAATAGCGCGCATGGACGCCTTCCCCGCCTTCTTCCCGCTCGCCGGCCGCTCCCTGGCCATCGCGGGCGAGGGCGAGGCGGCGGAGGCCAAGGTGCGGCTGTTCGCGGGCTCGCCCGCCACGATCGTGCGGCTGACCGGGCCGGCGGCGCTGGACCCGGCATCGTACGCGGGCATGACGCTGGCCTTCGTGGCGGCCGCGGACGACCAGTGGGCCATGGCCGCGGCCGAGGCTGCGCGCGCGGCCAACGTGCCCGTCAACGTGGTCGACCGGCCAGCGCTCTGCGATTTCACCACGCCCGCGGTGATCGACCGCGGCGAGGTGGTGGCGGCCATTGGCACCGGCGGCGCCTCGCCCATGCTGGCCACCATGCTGCGCCACGACATCGAGGCCCGCGTGCCGGAAGGGGCTGGGCGGGTGGCGGCGCTGTTCCGGGCGATGCAGGACGAGGTGCGAGGCGCGCTTCCCGACGCCCACGCCCGACGGCGGTTCCTGCGCGCGGCCCTGACCGGCCCGGCCGCCGAGGCGGCCAGCGCCGGCGACATGGAGGGCGCCAAGGAGCGGCTGCGCGCGGCGCTGTTCGACACGCCGATGCTGCTGGGGGCGGTGCAGTACATCGACGCCCGCGGCCCGGCCGACCTGCTCACCCTGCGCGCCGCCCGCGCGCTGGCGGCGGCCGACGTGCTGGTCTGCGACGAGGGCGCCCACGCCGATGTCCTGGCGCTCGCCCGCCGCGACGCCGAGCGGCGGGACGCTTGCACCGTCGACCAGCTCGCTGAACTCGCGGGCGAGGGCCTCACCATCGCCCGCCTCGTCACCGGCACCGCCTGGCGCACCGAACAGGCCGCCCTGGACGCCAAGGGCGTCGGCACACAGGTCCTGCCGATCGCGTCTTAGTCCCCTCCCGATCGTCATCCTGCGAACAAGTCGCGGGATGACGAGCGAGAAGGGGCGGTGCTTGACTTGGGCCAACCCGCGGGCTCGCATCGCGCCGGCAGTTTCGAGGGGATGTTCCAGATGCGTATGAGCTTGGCCGCCGGCGTGGCGCTGTCTCTGTTCGCGGCCGCAGCGCAGGCGCAGGCGGTGGATCCGAAGATCGCGGCCCGGGTGGACAAGGTGCTCGCGAAGACCCCCCTGATCGACGGCCACAACGACGTGCCCTGGGGCATCCGCCAGCGGGTGGGGATCCATCCGGAGAAGGTCGACCTCGCGGCCGACACCTCGGGCCTGAAGGAGCCGGACGGCCCCGGCATGATGACCGACATCCCGCGGCTGAAGGCCGGCAAGGTGGGCGGCCAGTTCTGGAGCGTTTACATCCCCTCCAGCTTCGACGGGCCGGTCGCCGTGCAGATGACTCTGGAGCAGATCGACATCGTGAAGGCGCTGGCCCAGCGCTATCCCGCGACCTTCGAGATGGCCTACACCGCCGACGACGTCGTGCGCATCCACAGGGCGGGCCGCGTCGCCTCGCTGGTGGGGATCGAGGGCGGCCACCAGATCGGCGACAGCCTGCCGGTGCTACGCCAGCTCTACGCGGCCGGCGCGCGGTACCTGACGCTGACGCACGCCATCAACACCCGCTGGGCCGACAGCGCCACGGCCAACCCGCAGCACGGAGGCCTCACCGCCTTCGGCCGGGCGGTGGTGGCCGAGATGAACCGGCTGGGCATGCTGGTCGACCTCAGCCATGTGTCGGAGGGCACGATGCTGGACGCTCTGGAGGTCGCCCAGGCGCCGGTGATCTTCTCCCACTCCGGCGCCGACGGCGTTGCCGACCACGCCCGCAACGTCTCGGACACGGTGCTGGCCAAGGTGAAGGCCAACCGCGGCGTGGTGATGGTCAACTTCCTACCGAACTACGTCAGCCGCGCACGCATGGAATGGGCCGCCGACCGCTCGGCCGAGCAGGCGCGCTACAACGCCCCGCCGTTCGGCGGCCTCTACATCGGCCAGCCCGACCGGGCGAAGGCGGCGCTCGAGGCCTGGGACCAGGCGCACCCCAAGCCGCCCGTAACGCTCGCCATGGTCGCCGACCATGTCGAGTACATCGCCAGGGTCTGCGGCATGGACTGCGTGGGTATCGGCTCGGACTTCGACGGCATCGGCGACACGCCGGCGGGCCTCGACGGTGTCGACAAGTTCCCGGCCCTCCTGGCCGAGCTGGCCCGCCGCGGTTGGAGCGACGACGACCTCGGCAAGCTCGCCGGCGGCAACGTCCTGCGCGCGCTTCGCGAAGCGGAGGCGGTGGCGAAAAAGCTCCAGGCGACGACCCAGCCTAGCTACGCGACCCTGCAGGAGCTGGACGGAAAGCGCTGACCGGGGCGGCTCAGAGCTCGATCTCGACAGCCACCGCCACCCGATCGCCCGCGCCGATGTGCTCACGTGCGCGCACTTCGGCCTTGAGGGGCAGGACGAACACGCCGCTTTCGGCGGGGAAGATCGACGTGCGCCAGGTCGTTTCGCCGATCGTCGCCGTGACCCGCACCGATCCCCAACCGGCCGCGCGCGGCCCGCGCAGGCCGCGGATACCCTCGGAGAACTCGGGCGGCAGGCTGACGAAATGCCAGGCCGACTTGGCGCCGGTGTAGAGCCAGACCTCCGCGTCGAACGCGTAGCGCATGCCGCCTCACGTATTGAGCGGTTTGCCCTTGGTTTCCGGCAGCAGGAAGAAGCAGACCACGATCGAGAGCGCCGTGAAGGCGAACGGGTACCAGAGGCCCGAGTAGAGCTCGCCGGTGGCCGTCACGATGGCGAAGGCGGTGAAGGGGACGAAGCCGCCTACCCAGCCGGTGCCGATGTGGTAGGGCAGCGACAGGGCGGTGTAGCGCACCCGCGTCGGGAAAAGCTCCACCAGGCAGGCGGCGATCGGACCGTAGAGCGCCGTGGCCGCGATCACGAAGACCAGCAGCACGCCGAACGCGCCCAGCAGGTTCATGCGGGCAGGGTCGGCCTTGGCGGGATAGCCGCCATGGGCCAGCGCCGTCTTGATCCGCGTCTCGACGCTGGTCTTCACGGCCTTGGCGACCTCGGGCGAGAGGCCTTCGGCGGTGGTGGACGGGATGGTCTGGGTCCCGACGCGCACCATGGCCGGGCGACCGGGCACGCCGGGCTCGTTACGGTACGAGACGCCGGCGTTGGCCAGGGTCGACTTGGCGATGTCGCACGACGACAGGAATGCGGCCTTGCCCACGGGGTCGAACTGCAGCGAGCAGTCGGCCGGGTCGGCGATCACCACGACCGGCGTGGCCGCCTCGGCCTCGGCAAGTGCAGGGTTCAAGGTGCGCGACAGCATGTTGAAGCCGGGGAAGTAGGCCGCCAGCATCAGGACCATGCCGAACAGCATCACGGCCTTGCGGCCGACCCGGTCCGACAGCCATCCGAACACCACATAGAGCACGGCGCTGGCCGCGGTGGCCGACAGCATCAGCATGTTGATCGTCTCGGGCGGGACCTTCAGGAAGCGCTCCATGAAGGTCTGCACGTAGAAGAAGGCGGTGTACCAGACCGCCCCTTGCGCGAACATGATGCCCACCAGGGCGATCAGCACCAGCTTCAGGTTCGGCCACTGGCCGAAGGCTTCCCTGAACGGCGCCTGGCTCTGCTTGCCCTCGGCCTTGAGCTTTGCGAACTCGGGGCTCTCGGTGAGCTTGAGCCGCATCCAGATCGAGATGCCCAGGAGGATGCCCGAGAACAGGAACGGGATGCGCCAGCCCCACGCGTCGAAGGCCGCGTTGCCGATCGCCAGCCGCGTCAGCAGGATCACGATCAGGGCGCCGAACAGGCCGAACGCCGCCGAGGTCTGGATCCAGCTCGTGGCCTTGCCGCGACCGTTCGCCGGCGCGTGCTCAGCCACGTAGATCGCCGCCCCGCCGTACTCACCGCCCAGCGCGAAGCCCTGGATGATGCGCATCAGGATCAGCAGCGCCGGGCCGATGAACCCGGCTTGGCTGTAGCTGGGCAGGAGGCCGATGGCGACGGTCGCGCCGCCCATCAGCAGCACCGTGGCCAGGAACGCGCCCTTGCGGCCGGCCCGGTCGCCGATGCGCCCGAACACCAGCGCCCCCAGCGGCCGGAACAGGAAGCCCGCGCCGAACAGCGCCAGCGCCGCCGCCAGCCCGGCCGTCTCGGGCAGGCCGGTGAAGAAGGTCTTGGAGATGACGCCCGTCAGGCTTCCGAAGACGAAGAAGTCGTACCACTCGAAGGTGGTCCCGGCGGACGAGGCGGCGACCACGGTCCGCAGCGACGCGCCTTCTTTCACCGGCGCAGCGTCCGTCGCGGCGATCTCCGCCATTCCCGATGTCTCCCCGTTCGTCTTCTTGCGTCCCGTCTAGCGCGGAACTTCGGCCTCAGACCAGCGTCGTCTTCACCACCGCTCCGGCGCCACCAGCGGCATGCGGCCGCGGCGCAGGACCTCGTGGAACTGTCGAAGCGGTCGCCCTGCCGGGCGCGGGCCTCGGCCTCGGGCAAGCACCCTCAAATGGACCCGCGTTCGCCCATTTTCCGCCCAACAAGCTGAGCCTTGCCGAGCGCATAGGGAGAGTGTGCGATAGATTGCCCGGGAAGGTTGTCTTCGGCGCCATGCTGGCGGCGCACGCGGGCCTGTTCCTTCTGCGCAAGCCGCAGCCCCCGAGGCCCGAGCGCGAAACCCCGTCGGCCGCTCCAAGGTCATCCGTGCCGGTCCTGGCGCGCCCGGCCGACGCGCCGCGGCCGGCGGTCGCCCCGGTCCCCGAGACAGCGGGCGTCGCTGCGCCGGACGCGGACGGCGACCCCCGGCAGCCGCGGAGCGCTGAGCCGCTACTTCGCCCCGACGTACGTCTTGATCAGGTCGAACAGGTAGTCCCGGCCCTCGTACAGCGAGCGCACCCGCAGGCGCTCGTTCAGGCCGTGGGCGCCGTTGCCGTCCGGGTCGCCGAAGATCCCCGGCACGCCGTAGACGTACATCTTCGCCGGCCCGAAGTAGCGGCCGTCGGTCGCCCCTGACGACATCGACGGGATCAGCGGCACGCCCGGGAAGTGCTTGGCGGCGAGCGTCTTCATCGGGCCCACCACCTTGGGGTCGAGCGGCGGGTTGGTGGCGATGGGCCGGACCGGCGGGATCACCTCGACCTTAACGGCCGGGTCGCCGATCACCTTCACGAGCGTGTCGCGGGTCTCCTCCACCGTTTCGCCGGGGAAGATGCGGCAGTTGATCACGGCCGTGGCCCGCTGCGGCAGGGCGTTGTTGGCATGGCCGGCGTCGAGGCGGGTGGTGACGCAGTTGGTGTGCAGGATCGAGTTCACGTTGACGTCGGTGGCCGCGACGCGGGCCGCCTCCGCGTCGTTCGGGTCGGCCATCAGCCTGGTCAGCGCCTGGCCGGCGGCGTCGCCCCGCTGGGCGCGCAGCTCGAAGCCCACCTTGGTGGTGTCGGTGAACTTCGCCGGGAAGGCGTAGGCGCGCACCTTCAGGAGAGCGTCGGCCAGTTGGTAGATCGCGTTGTCCGGCCGCGGCCGCGACGAGTGCCCGCCCGGGTTGGTGACGGTGACGAGGTAGTTCTGCGCCGCCTTCTCGCCCACCTGGATCGACAGCACCTCGCGCTTGCCGTCCGCCGAGAGCCGCCCGCCGCCGCCCTCGTTCAGCACGAAGTCGGCCGCGATCAGCTCGGCGTGGTTCTTCACCAGCCAGTCGGCGCCGTTGAACGCCTCGGCGGTCTCCTCGCCGCAGGTCAGCGCCATTTTCAGCGTCCGCTTCGGCGGCGCCTTGGCCTGTTTCAGCCGGATCAGCGTGTCGACCCAGATGGCGTCCAGGCCCTTCATGTCGGCCGTGCCGCGGCCGTAGAAGTAGCCGTCCTCCTCGATCAGCACGAACGGGTCCCGGGTCCAGTCCTCCCGCCTTGCCTCCACAACATCGATGTGGCCCAGCAGCAGGACCGCGCCGGCCTTGGGGTCCGTTCCCTTGAGGACGGCCACCAGGCTGCCCTCCTTCGGATTGGACGGGGCGGTGATGTAGTGCAGGTCGGCGTCGGCGAAACCCGCGGCCTTCAGGCGCGCGCCCATCTTCGCCGCGGCCTCCGTGCAGCTGCCCGCTGACAGCGTCGTGTTGGTCTCGACAAGCTCCTTGAAGATCTCGCGGAAGGCCGTCTGGTCGGGCCGCAACGACGCCTGCGCCTGGGCCGACGTCGCCCCCATCAGAGCCAGACCGACAATACCTGCCGCCAACTTGCGCATCTACGTCCCCGGGAACTTTGAAGATGTGCAATCAAGCATGGCGGCGAAGGCCGCGAAAGCGGTCCGTCGCTGACTTGCGTTCCCCATTTGCCACGCGGCCAATCGGACGTAACGTGGTTCTACGGGGGATCGGAGGGCCGACCGATGACGCCTTGGGAGATCAAGGGCCGTGAGCTGGTGAACTGCACCTGCGAGTACGGCTGCAACTGCCAGTTCAACGCGCTGCCGGACAAGGGCCACTGCCACGCGGTGGCGGCGATCGCGATCGACGAGGGCCGCTACGGCGACACGCGCCTGGACGGCCTCAACATCGGGGCGATCTTCAAGTGGCCAGGCGCGATTCACGAAGGGAACGGCGAGGCCATCGCCTTCGTCGACCGCCGCGCCAGCGACGCTCAGCGCGAGGCGCTGCTCAAGATCATGACGGGCCAGGACACCGCCCCGTTCGCCACCATGTTCGCGGTCTACGCCTCCACGGTGACGACCATGCACCCGCCGGTGTTCACTGACCTTCAGATCGAGATCGATGTGGACGCGCGGACGGGCCGGATGGTCGTGCCCGACTATGTCGAGATGAGCGGCCGGCCGATCCGCAACGCCGTCAGCGGCGCGGAGAGCCGGGCCCAGATCGTGCTGCCCGAGGGCTTCGAATACGCGCTGGCCGAGATCGGCAGCGCCTCCAGCCGCACCAGCGGCCCCGTGCGCGTGGAGATCGACGACAAGTACGGCCAGTTCGCCCGCCTGCACCTGAACAACCACGGGGTCGTCCGCGCGAAGGCGGCATGAGCGAGCCTGCCGACCCGTCCATGCTCGAACGGCTGCTGGCGCGCGAGCGGGCGGTCGTCGGTGTGGGCCTGCTCGTACTGTGCGCGCTCGCATGGATCTACCTGCTGCGCGGCGCCGGAATGCCCGCCGCGGCTCCGGCCGACCCCATGGCCGGGATGGACATGGCCGGGATGGACATGCCCGGGATGGACATGTCGGCTATGGCCCCGCAGCCGACCGGCTGGGACGCTAGCCTGTGGGCGATCACCGTGGCCATGTGGGGCGCCATGATGGTGGCGATGATGACGCCCAGCGCGGCGCCGGCCATCCTGCTCTACGCCCGCGTCCACCGGCACGCCGCGGCGCAGGACCACGCCCGGGGCCTGGCGCCCAGCGGCGTGTTCGCAGCAGGCTACCTCCTCGTCTGGCTCGTGTTTTCCGTCGGCGCCGCGGTCGCCCAGTGGGCGCTGCAGGAGGCCGGCCTGGTCTCGTCGGGCATGCTGAGCTCGCAAAGCCGCTGGCTGTCGGGCGGGCTGCTGATCGCGGCTGGCCTCTACCAGCTGTCGCCGCTCCAGACGGTTTGCCTCACACACTGCCGCTCGCCCGCCGAGTTCCTGTCGCGGCAGTGGCGGCCCGGCCGGCTGGGAGCGCTCGGGCTCGGCGTTCAGCACGGCGCCTACTGCGTCGGCTGCTGCTGGGCGCTCATGCTGCTGCTGTTCGTGGGCGGGGTGATGAACCTGGCCTGGATCGCCGGCCTGACGCTGGTGGTGCTGGCGCAGAAGCTGCTGCCGGGCGGTCTGTGGATCGGCCGCGCCGGCGGGGCGGCGCTCATCGCCTGGGGGCTCTGGACGCTCTTCGCCTGAGTCAGAGGCGCAGCAGGACCCGGCCCTGTTTTCCGCGGGTGGCGAAGCGGTCGAAGGCGGCGTCGGCCTGGTCCAGGTCGAACACACTGCCGACGGCGGGCCGCAGCGCGCCGTCCTGCGCCAGCGCGATGAGGCGAGCGAGGCGCGCGGGGTCTGTGCGCAGCATCATCAGCCAGCCGGCGCGGCGGGACGAGAACCACGCGGCGACGAGCCCGCCCACGTCGGCCATTGGATTGCTGGAGACGTACATCCCGCCGCGCGCCAGGTAGGGCGCCGCCGCGCGGAACGACGCCGTCGCCGGCGCGTCGATCACCAGGTCGAAGGCGTCGCCGGCGTGAAAGGCTGGGCCGGCCTCGTAAGGCCGCACGTCGCCCGCGCCCTGGGCCAGCACGAAGCTCGCGTTGGCGCCCGAGGCCACCGCCGTGACCTCCGCGCCGCGGTGCGCCGCCAGCTGGACGGCATAGGCGCCGAAGCCGCCGGCTGCGCCGATCACCAGCGCCCGCTGGCCGCGGCCGATCGGGCAGATGCGCTCCAGCACCTCGATGGCGGTCAGCCCCATGACGCAGAGCGCCGCGGCCGCCTCGTCGCCGACGTCGTCGGGCAAGGCCACGATGGCGTTCTCCGGCACGACGGCGAAGCGGGCGTGCATGCGCGGGCCGTCCAGCACGGGGGAATAGCCGACCACTCGTTGGCCCGCGCGAATGCGCCGTCCGTCGTTGGCCGCCCGGCCGGCGAA
>NZ_DASWTE010000141.1:0-24690 GCF_036402295.1 Phenylobacterium sp. | reverse complement strand
CAACATGCGCGGTGGCCTGTCCGGCGGCACCGCGGCCAGTGGGGCTGCGACCATGGCGGCGATCCAGAAGGACCCCTCGCTCCTGGCGATCATGATGAGCCCGTTCGGCCTGACGCCCGGCTTCGAGGGCCCGGCCCAGCCTGCGGGCCAGACGGCCGAAGAGGACCCGGACGTGGGGCCGGTGGCGCCCTTCATGATGGCCGTGATCAACACCAAGAACGTCCACCGCTCGAACCTCTTGATGGGCCATCCCTACGGCCAGGACTTCGTCTACGACGAGATGGTGATGGGCTCTCCTGGCGCGGGCGGGCCTGGATTCACCGACCTGGGCAGCCTGCCGGGCGGCGTGCCGAAGCCGGGCGAGGGGCCGACCAAGGAAGAGCGCGAGGCGGGCTTCTACGACGTCCTGTTCATCGGCATCGGCAAGGACGGTCGCCAGGTGCGGGTAGCGGTGAAGGGCGACAAAGACCCGGGCTACGGCTCCACGTCGAAGATGCTGGCCGAGACGGCGATCGCGCTGGTGCGTGCGCCGGACGTGAAGGGCGGCGTCTGGACCCCGGGCGCGGCGCTGCAGGGACGGCTGGTGGAGCGGCTGCAGCAGCACGCGGGGCTGAGCTTCGAGGTAGAGTGAAAGACCTCCCCTTCCCCCGTGAAATGGAGGAGGTTTTGGATCACATCAGCCCGAGCGCCTTGAGGCTCGCGACGCCGTCGCGGCCGGCGATGAGGTGGTCGTGGATGGCGATGCGCATGGGGCGGGCCGCGTTGACGATCTCGCGGGTCATGTCGACGTCGGCGCCGGAGGGCGTGGGGTCGCCCGAGGGGTGGTTGTGGACGAGGATCAGCGCGCTGGCCGACAGCTCCAGCGCGCGCCGGACCACCTCGCGCGGATAGACCGGCGCGTGGTCGACGGTGCCGCGGTTCATGATCTCGTCGGCGATCAGCTGGTTCTTCTTGTCGAGGAACAGCACCCGGAACTGCTCGCGGGCCTCGTGGGCGAGGGCGGTCTTCACGTAGGCGATGAGGGCGCTCCATGAGGAGATCACCGGGCGCCGGGCGACCTGCTCCCTGGCGGTCCTGAGCGACGCCTCGTGGAGTAGCTTCAGGTCCAGCGCCACCGCCTCGCCCACGCCCTTCACGGTGCGCAGCTCCTCAGGCGTGGCGCCCAGGACGCCGCCCAGCGAGCCGAAGCGGGCGAGCAGTTGCTTGGCCAACGGCTTGACGTCGCCGCGGCCGATGGACCGGAAGAGGAGGAGCTCGAGGACCTCGTAGTCGGGCAGGGCCGCGAGGCCGCCCGCCATGGCCCGCTCGCGCAGGCGTTCACGGTGGCCGAGGTGGTGCGGACGCGGTTGCGCCACCCGCTGCGGGGGCGTGCGCCACAGGTCGGACTGGGCGGAGGCGTCTTCGACGGCGAGGCGGCGGGCCATGGCGACGCTAGTTGTTCCGTAAATGTTCCAACTTGGCAAGGGCCCCCGATCGGGGGATGGCGCGGTCCCGGCGTCCGACCATGCTCCCGCAGGGGATGGGAGGGGTGCGCATGAAGATCGGAACGATCCTGGGAGTCCTGGCGGCGGCGGCCGCGGTTCTGGCGATCGCCGTCGCGTCGCCAGCGCGACCCGAAGGGGTCCCGTACGCGCGGCCGTCCGTCGGCTAGGGGCCCGTCACCCGGATCGCGTTGTCGTCGGAGTTGCGGTCGATCTGCTTGTTGTAGGGATCGACGCCGGCGAACTTCGGCGGCTTGTCCACGGTGACGGTGAAGGTCTGCACGCCCGACTTCAGCGCCGCGGTCCGGAAGCTGAGCACGTTCCTCTTGCCGAAGCCGGGCTTGCCGGGCTCGGCGTCGAACACGCCCACGTCGAAGACCTCGCCGGCCGGGATCGCCACCGGGGTCTCGGCGCCCTTGCCGTCGGCGTAGGCCTTCTTCGCCTCGATGGTCAGCACGACGTCGTAGCGGCCGTCGGCGCGCTTCTTCACGGCCGCTGTCCTGGTCTTCAGGTCGTAGAGCGTGATCTTCTCGAAGAGGTCCGTGATCAGCTGCTGGGCGGCGGGGTCGGCGCCCGCCTCGGCGCGCAACGCTGCGATCAGGTCGACCGAGCGGGGGTAGGGCGCGCTCCTGAAGGCGTACTGCGCGAGCAGGCGGCGCAGAGCGGCGTTGACCTTCGCTTCGCCCAGCCGGTCGCGCAGCAGGTACATGACCAGCGAGCCCTTGCGGTAGTGGATGTAGTCCTGGTTCTCCACGCGATAGAGCGGCAGTTCCTCGACGAGCTCGTCGGAGCGGCTGCGCAGGTAGCGGTCCAGTTCGAACTTCAGGAACTTGCGGATGCCGTCGGCGCCATAGGTCTTCTCCATGACGATCAGCGCCGAGTACTGGGCCAGCGTCTCCGACAGGCTGGTGGCGCCCTGGACGTCTGCGCCGATCACCTGGTGGGCCCACCATTGGTGCGCCAGCTCGTGGGCCGTGACATAGGTGACGTAGTCGATCTTGTCGGGCTTGGTGTTGTCGGTGACGAAGCCGATGGCCTCGGAGTAGGGCATGGTGTTGGCGAACGCCTGGGCGAACGTGCCGTAGGCCGGGAACTCCAGGATGCGCGCCTGGCGGAACTGGTAGGGGCTGAAGTTGGCCTGGAAGTAGTTGAGGCCCGTCTTCAGCGCGCCGATCATCCGGTCGACGTTCCACGGGTGCTGCGGGTCGTAGTAGATCGCCAGCTCGACGCCCTTGTAGACTTCGCGCTTGATCGCGTAGCGGGCCGACTGCACCGAGAAGAAGTTGAGCACCGGCGCCTCGGTGCGGAAGCGGATGGTGCGCCGCCCTTCGCGGGTGGTGTCCGAGCTGATGTAGCCGGGCGCGACGGGGGTCTGGCTGGCGTCGGTGGTGACGGCGATGTCGGCGTTCACCCAGTCACCATTGGGCAGGTAGTTGCGGGTGAGGCCCGCGGGGTCCTCCAGCTTGAGGGGGCGCAGCTGCGGCGGCAGGCCGTACTTCCGGCGCTTGGCGCGGTCCTGCAGCAGGCGGTCGCGGCTCATGCCGATGACCGGACCGAACTCGAAGTTGTTCACGAACGTGCCGTTGTCGACGATGCGGGTGGTGTTGCCGCGGTTCTTGAAGCCCTTCTGCTGCATCACCGTCTCGAATGAGAGCGCGGTGCGCTCGCCCGGCTGGAGCGGGCGGTCGAAGGTGAAGATGCGGTAGTTGAACCTGTCGAAGGTGCGCACCCGGCTCGCGCCGTTGACGCTCATCTGCAGGGCCTTGGCGTCGCGGTCGAGGCGCACGTGCAGCTCGCGGATCGGGACGCCGGTGTCGTTGAGGAGCTGGTAGACGCCCTCGGTCTCCAGCTTGGGTTGGTCGGGATAGAGGTCGAGGTCCAGGTGGACGTCGGTGACCGAGGGCTGCGGCAGGGTCTCGTACTTCAGGAAGGCCTTCTCGTAGTCGGCCTGCCATTTCTCGTTGCCGATCTGGGTGCGGTACTCGTTCCAGACGTTCGTGTTGACGTAGATGTAGACGCCCAGGCCCACGAACGCGCAGAGCGACAGGCCGCCGATCAAGCCCGCCGGGCTGAGCAACCGCCGCGGCAGCCGGCGCAGGCGCGGCATCAGCCGGATCTCGGTCCCGCGCCGCCAGAGGCCGTAGGTGAGCACCGCCAGGATCAGGGCGAACGCAGTCCAGTAGGCGCGCAGCCAAAGGCCGAACTGCCAGAAGTCGCCCAGGCCGTTCATGTCCGACAGCTCGATGCGGCCGTCGGGGATGGAACCGTAGTTGTAGAGGACGTGCTCGAAGCCCAGTCGGCTGAGCGAGATCGAGGCGATCAGGTAGATCACCATCAGGCCCCAGCCGATGAACTTGTGGGGCGAGATGGCCTGGAAGAAGACGGCCAGGATGGCGATCAGGGTCCAGTCGAGCGCCGTCGGCAGGATGTACCAGACGACGTACTTGTGCATCTGGATGTCGAAGAAGCCCTTCGACATCTGGATCGCGACGCCCGCGAGCGCGCTGACCACCAGGGTCGCGAACAGCACCAGCGCGAGGGCCATCGTCTTCGGGACGATGAACGTCCAGTCGGGCGCGGGCGTGGCGTCGACGATCTCATGGGTCTTGCGGTCGCGTTCGCGCCAGACGAGCTCTCCGGCGTAGTAGATCGAGATCACGATCACCACGAGGGTGAAGCTGCCCTCCAGGGTGTTGATCACCCAGCGGGTCACCGGATAGAGCGCCGCGCCCTGGAGCTCGGCGCCCAGCAGGAGTCCGGCGGCCGAATTGAAGAGGCCGATCAGCAGGAGGACGATGAAGGCCGGGCTTTTGAACACCTGGCCCATCTCGAACCGGGTGCGTTCGATGAGCTGGGGCCAGGCGGCCTCGCGCGGGCGGGGCTTGGGCAGGGCGGTGGTGCGGGGCGCGGGCGGCGGATCGACGTCGGCGTCGGCGGCCTTGCGGACGCGGCCGCCCTTGGCCTCGAAGCGGTAGGCGAACCAGGGGATCGACAGGACGGCCAGCGACACCGGCGCCCAGATGAGGCGGTTCCACAGCAGGGGCCCGTCCAGGGGCGGCAGCACCGAGTTGGCCTCGGAGGCGGTGAAGTAGCGGGTGGCCAGGTCCCAGGCGGCGCCGCCGAAGGGGTCGGCGTAGGCGGCGAGCACGGCCTTGTCGGGGTCGTTCAGCAGCGCCAGCGCCGTGAGGTAGAGGACCAGGAAGGCCGCCACGCCCAGGTAGGTCGCCATCATCGAGCGCGTGGCGGTGGCCAGCGCGAAGAAGATCGACGAGACCATGAACAGGCCTGGCAGCGCGAGGAAGACGTAGACGAAGGCGTAGTAGGCCGGGTTGTTCTGGCCCATGGTCTCGGGATCGACCCAGGGCATCACCGAGCCCACGACTATGGCCAACGGCACGAACAGGAACGAGAGCGCCACGGCCACGAATGCGCCGGTGAAGCGGCCGTAGAGGTAGTCGAACTTCCGGATCCGCGTGGAGCGGACGATGGGGCCGAACCCGGTCTCGTCGTCGCGCACGACCACGTTCGCCACGAACGCCGTGGAGGCGAACATGAAGAAGACCGTCATGGTGATCATGATGTCGCCGATGGCGCGCGGCGAGTTCTTGTGGACGTTGCCGCCGGCGCCGATCGAGATCACGTCGACGGCGACGGCGGCGAATACGAGCAGGAAGAAGATGACGCCCGCGATCCAGAAGATCGGCTGGCGAAGCTGGTAACGCAGCTCGAAGGCCGCGATCTTTCCGAACATCTGCGTCTAGGCCGCGCGGCGGGAGGCGGAGAGGGTCGAGAAGTAGACGTCCTCCAGCCCCGGCGGCGTGGCCTCGAAGGCGGGGTCCGGCGCTGCATCGGCCAGGACGTGGATGACCGTGCGGCCGCCGGCGAGGCGGGTGGAGATCACCTGGTTCCGGCCCCGCTCGCCCTCGAGCTCGCCGCGATCGATGGTCTTCTTCCAGACCTTGCCCGAGATCCGGTCCACCAGTTCGGACGGGGCGCCCTCGGTGAGGATCCTTCCGTTGGCGAGCACCGCCATGCGCGGGCAGAGGTCGGCCACGTCGTCGACGATGTGGGTGGAAAGGATCACCACCACGTTCTCGCCGATCTCTGCCAGGAGGTTCAGGAAGCGGTTGCGTTCCTCGGGGTCGAGGCCGGCGGTGGGCTCGTCGACGATGATCAGGGCCGGACGGCCGATCAGCGCCTGGGCGATGCCGAAGCGCTGGCGCATGCCGCCCGAGTAGCCCGACACCCACTTCTTGCGGACGTCCCAGAGGTTCACCTGGGCGAGCAGGGTCTCGACCGTATCCTTGCGCTCGCCCTTGCTGGCGATGCCCTTGAGCACCGCCATGTGGTCCAGGAGATCCAGCGCCGAGACGCGCGGATAGACCCCGAAGTCCTGCGGCAGGTAGCCCAGTGTGCGGCGCAGCTTCTCGGGCTGGGCGACCACGTCGATCTCGCCGAACCGAATCGTCCCGGCGGTCGGGGCCTGCAGGGTGGCGACGGCGCGCATCAGGGTCGACTTGCCGGCGCCGTTCGGCCCCAGCAGGCCGAACATCCCTTTGCCGATCTCCAGATCGACGCCATCCAGCGCGCGCGTCCCATTCGGATAGACGTGCGTCAGACCCTTGATTGAAAGCATGGTGACCTAGCTTCGACCCCGTCCCAGACTTTCGAAGCTGCCCCGAGGCGCAAGCGTGAGCAAGTGAGGGATGTGTAACGAAACCGCATCACGCGGTTACGTCTGGGATGCGACGTCAGGCCGGCGCGAGCGGGCCCGAGCCGTCGGCGACGCGGAAATGGTCCACGCCCGGCGGGCGGTCCAGCAGGAAGCGATCGTCCTCGGGGTAATAGACGGCCTTCTCGTAGTCGTCGCCGGCGAAGCCCTTGATGACGGTCAGGTCAGTCCACCACGAGAGCGTGGTGACTTCGCTCACACCCTCGCCCAGCTCGCGGAAGACCATCTGCCAGCCCAGGTTGCCCGGGGTGGCGCGGTATTCGACGCCCCCGGTGCCGGCGATGTAGTCGCGGTACTCGGCTTCATCGGCCGTACGGATGCGGCCGGTCCATCTGCGCAGGATCATGCCCCTCAGGTGAGGTCGAGCGGGACCTTCGCCAAGTCCCCGCTGTAGGCCTTCTTCGCCTCGGCGCGGTGGGCGGCGGCGCCGGCGCGATCCGCCTTCTCCAGTATGCGCAGCGCCAGCGCGTCGTGCGGCCACTCGGCCAGGCTGGCCTTGGCCTCGCGGATGGCGTCGTCGCGGCGGCCGGCCTTCAGGTGCGCGGCGGCCAGGCTGCGGCGGACCGGATACCACCAGGGCGGCGGGTCGAAGTTCTTCGGAACCGGATAGGCCTTCTGCTGCGCGGCGGCGGCCTTGGCGTAGTGTTCGGCTGCCTCGTCGGGGCGGCCGGCGACCATGGCGGCGCGGCCCAGCAGCACGCCGCGGGCGATCTCGGCCACGTCGGCCTCGCCGCCGAAGTCGCCCGGCTGGACGCCCTTGGCCATCGCCGCGGCGATCGCGTCGGCCTCGCGGCGGACACCGGCGGCGTCGCGCCGGGCGGCGAAGGCCTCGCCGCGGGCGTAGTGGCGGTAGATGCGCACGATGCGCGGATCGTCCTTGCCCTCGGGCACGGTCAGTGCGCGCTCGGGAGCGAAGCGGCCCAGGGCCACCAGGCTGCGGGCGCGCGAGGCCGCGCGGTTGCGGGGCGGGGACGCGTCGGTGAAGCCCTTCTCGGCGTGGTCGGCGTAGCGCAGCGCCAGCGCCTCGTCGCCCGCCATCAGGGCGCCGGAGAGGCCGAACAGGTAGTTGTGCAGGTAGTAGCGCTGGGCCAGCGAGCCGGTCGTGGGCAGGAGCGGCTGGCTCTCGGCGTCCACCTTCAGCGCTCGCGCATTCGACAGCGCCACGTCCTCGTAGCGGCCGACGCGCATCAGCGTGTGGGTGCCCATGTGCACGAGGTGCCCCGAGCCGGGCGCGAGGTCGGCCAGCCGCTCGGCGCCGTCCAGCGCCAGGGCGGCCTTCCCGGCGAACTCGGTGGCGTGGATGTAGTAGTGGATGGCGGCGGTGTCGTCGGGGCTGCGGGCGAGCACCGTCTCCAGGATCTCGATCGCCCGCGGCACGCCTGAGATGTCGTCCTGGCGCGCCGGGATGATCAGGGCGTGGGCGGCGAGACTGGCCACCAGGTCGTCGCGCGGATTGGCCTTGAAGAGCTCGTCCAGCGCGTGGGCAAAGGCCTTCTCGCGGCCGCCGGCGGGACCGGCCTCGGAGTAGCGGACCTTCAGCGCCTCGGCGAGGCCGCGGGCGCGCGTATCGCCGGGCTTGGCCAGCGCCAGCGCCCGGTCGGCCGCCTTTCGGGCCTGGATCGTCTCGTCCGGTGTCATCCCGGTGTTCAGCGTTGGTCCGAGGCCCAGGGCGACGCCCGAGGCGCAGAGGCTGCAGTCCGGGTCGGCCGCCGCGGCGCGGGCGAACGCCGCCTTGGCCTCGTCGTGGGCGAAGGCGTGGTAGAGGTGCAGCGCGTGGTTGAACCAGGCCTCGGCCTCCGGGCTCGCGCCGTCGATCCTGTAGGTCCCGGTCCCCATCCCCGGCAGCATCACGCCGCTGGCCGCGCCCCTGGTGGCGGGCGTGGCGTCCTCGGCGCCGCAGATGAAGCCGATCCCGACCAGGGACGCGCTCATGCCGGGCGCAACGGCCGTCGGCGCGGCGGCGAAGATGGCGGCGGCCAGGCTGATCGCGAGCTTCATCAGGAGAGCATCGCGCCGGGGATGCGCCGGAGCAAGCACCCGATTGGGCGGCCTACTCTCCTCACCCGTAGGGGGAGGGGGTACGGCTGCGCCCGGATCGATCAGGCCGATTGCAGCGGCGGCCTGAACTGGCCGGTCGGCGAGGCGGTGAAGACCTCGAAGCCGTCTTCGGTGACGCCCACCGAATGCTCGCACTGGGCCGACAGCGACTTGTCGCGGGTGACCGCCGTCCAGCCGTCGGAGAGCAGCTTCACCGGGTGCTTGCCCAGGTTCACCATCGGCTCGATCGTGAAGAACATGCCGGGCTTGAGGACGTCGCCCGTGCCGCGCTGGCCGAAGTGCAGGATGTTGGGGGCATCGTGGAACACGCGGCCCAGGCCGTGGCCGCAGAAGTCGCGCACCACGGAGCAGCGCATGCTCTCGACGTACTGCTGGATGGCCGAGCCGATGTCGCCCGTGCGGTTGCCGGGCTTCACCTGGGCGAGGCCGCGCTCGAGCGCCTCGTACGTCACGTCGACCAGCCGCTTGGCCCGCGGGGCGACCGGGCCCACGCCGTACATCCGCGAGGTGTCGCCGTGCCAGCCGTCGACGATGACGGTGACGTCGATGTTGACGATGTCGCCCTCGCGCAGCGTCCGCTCGCCGGGGATGCCGTGGCAGACGACGTGGTTCGGGCTGATGCAGACGGTCTTGGCGTAGCCGCGATAGCCCAGGCAGGCGGGAAGGGCGCCGTGGTCCAGGACGAACTCGCGCGCCAGGTCGTCCAGCCTCTCGGTGACCACGCCGGGGACCACGTGCGGGGTCAGCATGTCGAGGCACTCGGCGGCCAGGCGACCGGCCCTGCGCATGCCTTCGAAGCCCGCGGCGTCGTGCAGCTTGATCTGGCCGGTGCGGTATTCGCCGTCGAGGGTGTCTGTCATCGGTTCGCTCCGGCGCCTATGTCGCAATCGTAGCACGGAAGTGCAACCGCCGGGCGGCAGTGCGTCGCGGGCGGCCCGCCGGGGGCCGCCCGCCGCCAGCCCTCACACCAATGGGTCGTCGACAAACACCCGAACCGCGTTCGTCGCGGCCAGGACGCCGTCGACATAGCCTTCGAGCCGGATGGTGAAGGTCCCCTCGCCGAAGGCGTAGGGTTGCACGCCTTCCGTTCCCGGGTCGGTGTCGATCAACGAGCTGAAAAAGGCGTAGTTTGCCGAGTTCTGGTCGCCGTAAGGGGCCCCGTACTCGTCGGTGAGGGGGATTTCGACAAAGCTTTCGCCCTCGGTGGGATCGATGTCGATAAAGAGCTTGAAGGTGATGTCGTCGTCGTCGCCGGCCGGCAGGATGGTTGCGGCGAAGTCGAAGTTCCACTCGGCCCGGTTCGGCGCGCCCGACTGGGCCCCGGAGAGGACTGTGTAGTTGGCCGTCCCGTCGGGATCGACGCTCGTCTCCCCGTACTCGTCGCCCTGCCTGTGCTTGACCTTCAGCGCGAGCTCGAAACCCGCGCCTTCATGGCGGACCGTGTTCCAGTCGTCGATGGTGTTGCCGTCGCCATAGATCATCTCGGTCCCGCCCGGGTCCTGCGCGCGGGCGTCGACGACGGCGTTGTAACCGACGTCCAGCCAGTCGGGCCGGCTCCAGCCGTGGTCCCAGTCGACCGCACGGACCTGATCGTGGGCCGCGCCGCCGAGCGCGCTCTCATTCCCGCTGAAGGCGCCGCGGTTTTCCAGGTCGTCGGGGATCAGGGCCTTCAGCTCGGCGTAGAGTACCGGATCCGTGCCGAAGCGGCTCACGAGATCGGCGTCGTTGAAGTTGCCGAGCAGGTTGTCGTGCATCGACTGCAGCCGGTCGGCGATGCCGCCCGCGTCGCCGCCGTCTGGGACGTACTTGGCGACCAGCGTCGTGAGCGGCGCGCCGCCGTCGGCGAGATAGTCGGCGTACTGCACGCCGAGCCGCACGAACGCCTCGTTGATGTCGGGATGGCCGTAGCCGGCCTGGACATAGAGGCCGTCCAGGAAGTCCCAGACCAGCTTGATGGTGTCGGCCTCGTTGCCGTTAACCGTCAGGCGTTCGAACACGCTCTCGAGGTTGTCGCCCCAACCTGTAGCGTCGCCGCCCGAGCCGAAGAGGGCGTTGAGCAGGCCGTCCAGGTTGGAGAGCGGCTCGAAGTTGTACTCAGGCCCCACGTCGGCCGCGCGGAAGCTCACGCCCATGACGTTGAGCTCGCCGGCGCCGTCGGTCGTCCGGGCGCCCAGGTCGCCCACGCCAATGGTCACGGTCGCGCCGGCGGCGATGTTGAAGACGGTGATCGCGTTGAAATCGCCGGTCTTGATGAAGGTGGCCTGCCCGCCGTCGAGCAGCACCTTCACCTTCCCGGGCGTCAGGTAGTCGAACGTGTAAGTGCCCGCCTGCGTGAAGTTCATCGTCGCGCCGGTGACGGTGAAGATCGGCGGCTTCGGTGGCGGCTTGGCCATGTGTTGTTCCCCCCCAGAGGAAGTCGGCGTGAAACGCATCCGGCGCCCCGCTTAAGGGGATCGCGTACTGGGTGCGTCCGGCCATTAGTCGCGCTAGGGACGAGCTCGCCAAGCGAACCTTAGCTCATGTCAGAACATGTTATGCAGAATTAGGAATGCCCTGCACGGCGCGGTTGCGACGTCTCACCGAGGCTCCCCTGTCCAGGGAATCCGGTCCGCCAGGACGACGCTCGTCGGCGTGATCGCGCAGCGGTACGCCAGCACCTCGACGCCGTTCCGGGCCGCTTCCGTCAGGCCCTTCGCGTAGGCCGGGTCGAGGTCGGCGCAGGCTTCGAAGGCGTCGCAGTCGGTGCGCTGGATCACGAACAGCATCACCGCCCGCTGGCCGGCTTCGACCATGGCGGTCAGCTCGCGCAGGTGCTTCAGCGAGCGGGCCGCCACGCAGTCGGGGAACTCGGCGAGCGAGCCGCCGCGCCGCAGGTGCACGTTCTTCACCTCCAGCCAGCAGGGCGGCCGGTCGGGATGCTCCAGCAGGAAGTCGACGCGGGAGTTCACGCCGTAGCGCACCTCGCGCCGGTGGGTCGCGTAGCCGGCGACCTCCGGGACGGCGTCGGCCGCCAGGGCTTCGGCCACGATGCGGTTGGGGTGCAGGGTGTTGATGCCCACCAGCCCACCGTCGACCTCCACCAGCTCCAGCGTGTGGGCGAGCTTGCGCTTGGGATCGTCGGACTTCGAGAGCCACGCAACCAGGCCCGGCGTGTTCAGGCCCAGCATCGCGCCCGGGTTCGGGCAATGGGCCGTGACCGGCGTCCCGTCGTCCAGGACCACATCGGCGAAGAAGCGCTTGTAGCGGCTGACCAGGGCGCCGCGGACAAGGGGGGAGGGGAAGTCCATGGCCGCGCTCTCTAGCGCAGCGCGGCGCGGGCGGAAGCCCCCGATCCGGCTGGACCGGGGGCGTTGGGCCTACTTCTTCTTCTCTTCGGTCGTGGTCGTGGTCGTGGTGGCCGAGCCCGGGTCACCGGTGGCCGGGTCCGGGCTCGTCGTGGTCGTCTGCTCGGTGGTCGTGGTGGCCGTGCCGGTTTCGGCGGGCGGCACCGTGACGTTGACGTCGGGCGCGGGCGCCGGCGCGACGGCCGTGGCGTCGGCGGCCGGCGGCGCGGCCTCTTCCGTCTTCTGCTGGCAGGCCGAAACGCTCAGCGCGAGGGCGGCCGCGGCGGCGGCCGAAAGGATCGTCGTTTTGTTCATTGTGGTCCCCGAGGGAGGCCTATTCCTCCGGAGGCTGCAACGTTGCGGAGGGCCGGAAAGTTGCGCCGACGGGTGTTGGAAGCGGCGCTGCGGCTCCTTACAGTCGTTTGAAAGAGCCTCCGGAGACCGCATGAGCCAGCCGTCCGACGACCGCGTGACCTGCGCCGTGCTGATCATCGGCGACGAGATCCTGTCCGGCCGGACCCAGGACACCAACCTGCGCGACATCGCCCGCTATCTGGCGGTGATCGGCGTGGACCTGGCCGAGGCGCGGACGATCCCCGACGTGCTGCGCGAGATCGTCGACGCGCTCAACGCGCTGCGGAGCAAGTACGACTACGTCATCACCACCGGCGGCATCGGGCCCACCCACGACGACATCACCGCCGACGCCGTGGCCGCCGCCTTCGAGGTCGAGCTGTTCGAGCATCCCGAGATCCTCGAGATGATGGCGAAGCGCTGGGGCTCCGAGGTCACCCCCGCGCGCCGGCGGATGGCGCGCGTGCCGGTCGGCGGCGAGCTGGTGAAGAACCCCGTCGCGGGCCCGCCGGGCTTCACCATCGGCAACGTCTTCACCCTCGCCGGTGTGCCGCAGGTGATGCGGGGGATGCTGGAGGATGTCGGACCCCGGATGCGGGGAGGCCGCCCGACCGTTTCGCGCACCGTGCGGGTCGAGGGCTCTGGCGAGGGCGTCATCGCCGCCCCGCTGGAGGCGGTGGCGCGGGCGCATCCCGACATGTCGCTGGGCAGCTACCCGTTCTTCGGCGCGGACGGCTACGGCTCGCACCTGGTGGTGCGCTCGCGCGACGCCGATGCGCTGGCCGGCGCCGTGGACGAGCTCATCGCGGCCCTGCGCAGCGCCGGTATCGACAACGTACGCGAGATCGAGGTTGTGTAGCGGGGCCGGCCGGTGGCAGCTTGGCCCCCTGTCTGGAGCGTACCGCCGATGATCGCCTTCGTGCTCGCCGCCCTCTTCACGCACGGCCCTGTCGCCGCAGAGCCCACGCCGCAGACGACCACCGCGCCCAAGCCCGAGAAGGTCCGCAAGGCCGACATGGTGTGCCGCCACGAGGTGGTGGTCGGCAGCCGCATGCCGCGCCGCATCTGCACCACGCAGGGCGAGTGGGAGATCCGCTCGACCAACGACCGCCAGCAGGTCGAGAAGGTCCAGAACATCCAGCCGCTGTAGGCGCCGCTCGTCGCAGCGGGAGTTGTGTAACAACTGGACATTGGTATCTGTGGGACAAAACGGGGCCGAAGCGCCCTGCGAGGAGCCTAGCCGATGATCGCCGCCGTGTTCGCCGCCGCCCTGATGGCCGCTGCGCCCGCCGCCCAGCCCGCCACTTCGGACGCGAAGCCCGCCAAGGCCGCCAAGGCGACGGGCAACGACCTGGTCTGCAAGAAGGAAGCGGTGGTCGGCAGCCGCATGAAGCAGCGCGTCTGCCTGACCCAGGCCGAGTGGGACCAACGCGAGGTCGACGCCAAGGATCAATTGGATGCCGCCCAGCGCAACCGGCCGCTGCCGAGCAACTGAGCCTTCAAGAGCCGGCCTTCCTCCACAGGGCGCGCCTTCCGCCTGCGGGCAACTTGTGCATTTGAGCGCCCACGGCCTCACCCGCCGCCGGGCTTCGGCGTGTCGGCGCCGAAACACAGCGTTCGATTTGTTTCAGCTCTAGACAGATTGACGCAGCGTCCCCAGCTAGTTGCGCGGCGTCGCTGACGGAGCGACCCGGCGCGGTCTGGCGCGCCGTAATCTGCGACAAGGAGCAAGGGCATGTCGGGAGCGGTCCGCTGGGCCGTGGGGGCCCTCATCTTCCCCCTTCTCGCGGCCTGTGGGGCCAGGCCGGCCGACGGCCCGCCGCCCGCACCGACGGTCCTGGTCTCGGCGCCGGTGCAGCGCGACATCGTCGACTGGGACGAGTTCGTCGGCCGCTTCGAGGCGATCCAGAGCGTCGAGGTGCGCCCGCGCGTCTCGGGCTACGTCCAGAGCGTCGGCTTCCGCGACGGCGACATCGTCAAGAAGGGCCAGCTGCTCTTCGTGATCGATCCCCGGCCCTACCAGGCCGCGCTGGCCCAGGCCCGCGCCGACCAGGCCAGCGCCGAGGCCCAGGCCGTCAACGCCGGGGTCGAGCTGGAGCGCGCCAAGACGCTGCTCGACAAGGGCTTCGTCTCCAAGTCGACCTACGACTCCCGCCTGGCGCAGCAGCGCTCGGCCCAGGCCGCGGTTGCGGCCGCCAAGGCGCAGGTGCAGGCCCGCCAGCTCGACGTCGGCTTCACCCGCATAACCTCGCCGATCGCCGGCCGCGTCTCGGACCACCGCGTGGATGTGGGCAATCTGGTCGCGTCGAGCGGGCAGGAACCGACGCTGCTGACGACCGTGGTCTCGCTGAATCCGATCCACTTCGCCTTCACCGGCTCGGAGGCCGTCTATCTGAAGTACCAGCGCGCCAACGAAGCCGGCACGCGGACCAGCTCGCGCTACGCGTCCAACCCCGTCGACATCCAGCTGCAGGACGAGACCGGCTTCAACTGGCACGGCCGGATGGACTTCGTGGACAATGCGATGGACACCGGCTCGGGCACCATCCGCGGCCGCGCCGTGGTGCCGAACCCGGATCTGCTGCTGACGCCCGGCATGTACGGCCGCATGCGGCTGCTGGGCTCGGGGGCCTACAAGGCGCTGCTGGTCCCCGACGCCGCGGTGATGGCCGACCAGTCGGACAAGGTGGTGATGGTCGCGGCCGCCGGCGACACGGTGCAGCCGCGCAAGGTGACGCTGGGACCGATCGTCGACGGGCTGCGGGTGATCCGCGGGGGCCTCGCGCCCACCGACCGCGTGATCATCGAGGGCCAGCAACGCGTGCGGCCCGGCATGAAGGTGGCCCCAAAGCCGGGACGGATCGTGGCCGCCGCGCCGACGGCGCCGCAACCCAAGGTGCTGACCCAGCCGGCCGCCGCGGCTTCGCCCGCCGGCGACGCCGAGTAGCCGGCCATGCGGTTCTCGCGCTTCTTCATCGACCGGCCCGTCTTCGCGGCGGTGATCTCGGTCATCATCACGTTGCTGGGCGTGTTCGCCTATCCGACGCTGCCCATCGCGCAGTACCCCGAGATCGCGCCGCCCACGATCACAGTGACGGCCATGTACCCGGGCGCCTCGGCCGAGGTCATCGCCGACACGGTGGCCACGCCGCTGGAGCAGGAGATCAACGGTGTGGAGGACATGCTCTACATGTCCTCGTCGTCCACGTCGGACGGCGCGCTGACGATCACGCTGACCTTCAAGCTGGGCACGGACCTCAACAACGCCCAGGTGCTGGTGCAGAACCGCGTGGCCTCGGCCGAGCCGCGCCTGCCCGAGGACGTCCGCCGCCTGGGTGTGGTGACGCGCAAGGCGTCGCCCGACCTGCTGATGGTGATTTTCCTCTACTCGCCGGACGGGTCGCGCAGCCCGGAGTACATCTCCAACTACATGAGCCTGAACATCCGCGACCGGCTCGCGCGGCTTGATGGCGTCGGCGACGCGCGCATCTTCGGCGCCCGCGACTACGGCATGCGGGTCTGGATCGACCCCGACAAGGCCGCCGCCCACAACCTGACCGCCGGCGAGATCGTGGCGGCCCTGCGGGCGCAGAACGTGCAGGTGCCGGCCGGCGCGGTCGGCCAGCCGCCGTTCGGGCCGGGCCGCTCGGACTTCGAGCTGAACATCAACACCCAGGGCCGCCTCACCGACCCCGAGCAGTTCGCGAACATCATCATCCGCAACGACGCAGCCGGGAACATCGTGCGCGTGCGCGACGTGGCGCGCGTGGAACTGGGCGCCCAGGAGTACCGCCTCAACGCCTACCTCAACCGTGGCCAGAAGGCCGTGGCGATCGGCGTTAGTCAGCGGCCGGGCTCGAACGCGCTGGCCACCGCCGACGCGGCGCTGGACACGATGAAGGAGGTCTCGAAGGACTTCCCGCCCGGGCTGGCCTACGCCGTTCCGTATAACCCCACCGAGTACGTCGCCGAGTCGATCAAGGAGGTCCGCAAGACCCTGTTCGAGGCGGTGCTGCTGGTCGTCCTGGTGGTGATCGTGTTCCTGCAGACGTGGCGGGCGGCGATCATCCCGGTGCTGGCGATCCCGGTGTCACTGATCGGCACATTTGCGGTCATGTCCGGCTTCGGGGCCTCGCTGAACAACCTGTCGCTGTTCGGCATCGTCTTGGCCATCGGCATCGTCGTCGACGACGCCATCGTCGTGGTCGAGAACGTCGAGCGAAGGCTGTCCGAGGGCATGAGTCCCAAGGAGGCCGCTTACACCACCATGGACGAGGTGGGCGGGGCGCTGATCGCCATCGCCCTGGTGCTGGTGGCGGTGTTCGTGCCGACCGCCTTCATCAGCGGCATCTCGGGCCAGTTCTACAAGCAGTTCGCGCTGACCATCGCCAGCGCCACGGTGATCTCGTGCCTTGTGTCGCTGACCCTGTCGCCGGCCATGGCGGCCCTGGTGCTGCGGCGTCACCCCGATCATCCCGAGCCGGCCAGGGGCTGGCGGCGTCCGTTCCAGATCTTTGGCCAGCGGTTCAACGACCTGTTCGCGCGGCTGTCCGAGCGCTACGGCCGGCTGACCGCCGTCACGGTGCGGCGCGGCTTCATCATGGTGGCGATCTACGCCGTGCTGCTGGGCCTCACCGTCTGGCGCTTCGGGGCCACCCCCACCGGCTTCATTCCGGCGCAGGATCAGGGCTACTTCGTCGCCGTCGTGCAACTGCCGCCCGGCTCGTCGCTTGCCCGCACCGACGCCAAGGTGCGCGAAGTGGTCAACGCGGCCATGGACACCAAGGGCGTGTTCGGCGCAGGGGCCTTCGCGGGCCTGGACGGCACCAACTTCAGCAACGCACCCAACACCGGCACGATCTTCCTGCCGATGACGCCGTTCAAGGACCGCGCGAAGGAGGGCGTCGACGACCAGAAGGTGCTAGCCGACCTGCGCGAGCGTCTGGGCCAGATCCCGGGCGCCAACGTGCTGGTGATCCAGCCGCCGCCCGTCCGCGGCATCGGCACCGGCGGCGGCTGGAAGTTGATCGTCCAGGACCGCAAGGGGGCCGGCTACCGCGCGCTCGAGGCCGCGACGACAGACCTGATGATCCAGGCCAACCAGCCGCAGCAAGAGGAACTGACCAGCGTCTTCACGCTGTTCAACACCTCGACGCCCAGGCTGTGGGCCGAGATCGATCGCGACAAGGCTTACATGGCCGGCGTGCCGCCCGAGCGGGTGTTCGAGACGCTGTCCGTCTATCTGGGCTCGGCGTTCGTCAACGACTTCAACTACCTGGGCCGGACTTATCGCGTGACGGCGCAGGCGGACGCGCCCTACCGCGACGAGGCCTCGGACATCGCCCGGCTGCAGACCCGGTCGCTGTCGGGGTCGATGGTGCCGTTGGGCTCGGTCTCGACCGTGCGGGACGACAGCGGGCCCTATCGAGTGGTGCGCTACAACCTGTTCCCGGCCGCCGAGCTGCAGGGCGACACCAAGCCCGGCTACTCGTCGGGCCAGGCGCTGGCGGCGGTGGAGAAGCTGGCCGACGCTCGGCTGCCCGAGGGCTTCGGCCACGAGTGGACCGAGCTCGCCTTCCAGGAGAAGGTCGCGGGCAACACCGGCCCGATCGCGTTCGGCCTGGCCGTCGTGTTCGTCTTCCTGCTGCTGGCGGCGCAGTACGAGAGCGTGACCCTGCCGCTGGCGATCATCCTGATCGTGCCGATGTGCCTCCTGGCGGCGATCCTGGGCGTGAACCTGCGCGGGTTGGACAACAACATCCTCACCCAGATCGGCCTGGTGGTGCTCATCGGTCTGGCCGCCAAGAACGCCATCCTGATCGTCGAGTTCGCCAAGCAGGCCGAGGACCGGGGCCTCAGCCGCTGGGACGCAGCGGTCGAGGCGTCGCACACGCGGCTGCGGCCCATCCTGATGACCTCGTTCGCCTTCATCCTGGGCGTCCTGCCCCTGGTGATCGCGACCGGCCCCGGCGCCGAGATGCGCCAGGCGCTGGGGACGGCGGTGTTCTTCGGGATGGTGGGCGTGACCGCGTTCGGATTGCTGTTCACGCCGGTCTTCTACGTGATCTGCCGTTACCTGTCGGACCGCCTCTGGAAGCCGCAGGACCACCCGGTCCTCGACAAGCCCAAGGAGCATCCGGCGGAGTAGCCTTGACCGACGTTGGGGCGCCCGCAACAAGTCCAACCCAAATGCGGGAGGACTATTAGAGATGGCGTTCAATCCCTTCGACCTGACGGGCAAGGTCGCGCTGGTGACCGGGGGCAACGGCGGCATCGGCCTGGGCATGGCCGAGGGCTTGGCCGCGGCGGGCGCCAAGGTCGCCATCTGGGGCCAGAACCCCGAGAAGAACGCCAAGGCCGAGGCCGCGCTGAAGGCCCACGGCGGCGACGTCCTGGTCCAGCAGGTGGACGTCAACGACGAGGCCGCCGTGGTGAAGGGCGTGGCGGACGTGCTGGAGAAGTTCGGCCGCCTCGATTTCGTGGCCGCCAACGCCGGCGTCGGCGGTGGCGCGCCGTTCCACGAGATGACCACCGACAAGTGGCGCCGTGTCACGACGGTGAACCTGGACGCCGTGTTCTGGACCTTCCGCGAGGCGGCCAAGCACATGATCGAGCGGGCCCAGAACGGCGATCCCGGCGGCTCCCTGCTGGTCACGTCGTCGACCTCGGCGATCCACGGGGCGCCCAAGAACCAGGCCTACGCCTCGACCAAGGGGGCGGTGCTGTCGATGATCCGCGGCCTGGCGGTCGAGTACGCGCGCTACGGCATCCGCGCCAACTCCATCCTGCCCGGCTGGATCCGCTCGGACATGACGGCGGCGGCGCAGAAGTGGGACAAGTTCAACGACCAGGTGATCGGCCGCGTGCCCATGCGCCGGTGGGGCGATCCCGAGGACTTCGCGGGCATCGCCGTCTACCTGGCCTCGGACGCCAGCAAGTTCCACACGGGCGACAGCTTTGTCATCGACGGCGGCTACACGATCTACTGAGGGCTATTCGATGAGCGACCGCTACGCCCGCTACCAGCGGCTGAAGTTCGAGCGGCCTGCCGACGGCGTGCTGCGGATCGTGATGAGCAATCCGGGCAAGCTGAACGCGGCCGACGAGGTCATGCATCGCGAGCTCGCCGAGATTTGGCGCGACGTGGACGCCGACCCTGACGTGCGCTGTGCGATCCTGACCGGGGAGGGGACCGCGTTCTCGGCGGGCGGCGACTTCGGGATGATCGAGCAGATCACCCAGGACTTCGAGGTCCGCGTGCGGGTGATGCGCGAGGCCCGCGACATCGTCATGAACGTCATCGACTGCCAGACGCCGGTGGTCAGCGCCATGCGCGGGCCGGCGGTGGGCGCGGGGCTGGTGTGTGGCCTCCTGGCCGACGTCTCGATCGCCACGCCCGACGCGCGGATCATCGACGGCCACACGCGCCTGGGCGTAGCGGCGGGCGATCATGCGGCGATCGTCTGGCCGCTGCTCTGCGGCATGGCGAAGGCCAAGTACTACCTGCTCACCTGCGACCCGCTGAACGGCGCCGAGGCCGAGCGGATCGGCCTGATCTCGCTGTGCGTGCCGGACGATCAGCTCGACGCCAAGGCGCTGGAGGTGGCGACGAAGCTGGCGAACGGGGCCACCCGCGCCATCGCCTGGACCAAGCACACCCTGAACCACTGGCTGCGGACCGCGGGCCCCACCTTCGACGCCTCGCTGGCCATGGAGTTCCTGGGTTTCACCGGCCCGGAGGCCGCCGAGGGCCTCGCCTCGCACCGCGAGAAGCGCAAGCCAAAGTTCGTGTAACGCCGATTTTTCGACGTTAACCGGTCGCTTTCCCTTCCGGGCGCACAGTGCCGCCTGAAGGGGAGTGGGCGATGAGCGGGTCCTACGCGCTCCTGGCCGCGGTACGGCGCAAGGAGCTCCCAACAAGGCTGATCATCGCCGTCGTCCTGGCGGGCGTCGGCTACTGGCTGGCGCCGTCGGCCTGGCCGCTGGTCTGGCTGGCCCTCGTCTTCGTCTCGCAGCTCGGCGACCTGGCCGTCTATCGCGGCCTGACGGGCGAGCCCAGCCGCCACCGGCTCATCGTCTGGGCGGCTTCCACGGCCCTCTCGACGGCAGTCTATTCGGCGCTGGCGGTCCACCTGTGGATGTTCGCCGGCGACAGCGGCCACATGTTCGGCCTCCTCCTCGCCGCGGGCGGCCTGCTGCACGTGACCATCCACATGCACCACGTGCGGACCCTGCTGATTTCTGCCGCCGTACCCCACGCGCTGGTGTTCTTCGGCCTTCCGCTGGCCTCGGTGGCGCGCGGCGACACCCAGATGTGGGTGATCGTCCTCGGAGCGGCGATGTATGTGGCCCACCTCATGGTCGCCTTCCGGCAGGCGGACTCCACCACCCGCGAGATCCAGGCCGAGCGGAACCGCGCCGAGGAAGCGAGCAAGGCCAAGTCGGACTTCCTGGCCACCATCAGCCACGAGATCCGCACGCCGATGAACGCCATCGTCTCGGCGGCCAACCTGCTGTCGGGCTCGCGCCTGAACCGCGCCCAGCGCGAGCAGGTCGAGATGCTGACCGACGCCAACGACGTGCTGCTCAGCCTGCTGAACGACGTGCTGGACCTGTCCAAGATCGAAGCCGGCAAGATGACCGTCGAGGCCGCCGACGCCGACCTGCGGCGGATGCTCGAGGGCCTGCAGCGGCTCTGGCAGCCGCGCGCGGCCGACAAGGGCCTGGACCTGCGCCTCGAGATCGATGCCGATCTCCCGCAGGTGGTGCGGGTGGATCCGCTGCGGCTGAAGCAGATCCTGTTCAACCTCATCTCCAACGCCGTGAAGTTCACCGACGCGGGCTCGGTCACCGTCCGGCTCGCCCCGGCGGCCGACGACGAGCGCGAGGTGCTGGCGTTCGAGGTGGTCGACACCGGCGCCGGCATCCCCGAGGCGCTGATGCGCCGCCTGTTCGGCGCCTTCGAGCAGGGCGACGCCGGCGCGACGCGGGCGCAGGGTGGCAGCGGCCTCGGGCTCGCCATCAGCCGCCGGCTGGCCGGCATGATGGGCGGGACGCTCGACGCCGCCAGCACGGCCGGCCAAGGCTCGACCTTCCGGCTGATCCTCCCGCTGGTGCGCAGCGTGGCGGGCGCGGCGCCGGCCGCGGACGAGCCCGCCGAGCCTTCGCCGGTGACGCTCGCGGGCCTGCGCGTCCTGGCCGCCGAGGACCATCCGGTGAACCGCCGCGTGCTGGAGCTGCTGCTGGCGCCGCTGGGCTGCCAGCTCACCTTCTGCGAGGACGGCGCCCAGGCGGTGGAGCTGGCCGGCGTCGAGGCGTTCGACGCGATCCTCATGGACATGCAGATGCCCGTGCTGGACGGGGTGGAGGCCACGCGGCGGATCAAGGCCGGGGGCGGCGCCAACGCGGAGGCCCCGGTCATCGCACTCACCGCCAATGCGCTGGAGCACCACAGGGCCGCCTGGGCCGAGGTGGGCGTCGACCTGTTCGTCAGCAAGCCGATCGACCCGCGCCAGCTGGTGGGCTGCCTGGTGCAGGCGGCGGACCGGACGCCTGGCCGCCGCGCCGCTTAGCGCTAGTCGGTGAACACCACCGTCTTGCGGCCGTTCGGTAGCACGCGGTCTTCCAGGAACCAACGCACGGCGCGGGCCAGCACGCGGCGCTCGATGTCGCGTCCCTTGCGGATCAGGGCGGCCGGCGTGTCGCGGTGGCTGATGCGCTCGACGTCCTGCTCGATGATCGGGCCCTCGTCGAGGTCGGCGGTGACGAAGTGGGCGGTGGCGCCGATCACCTTCACGCCGCGGCTGTGGGCCTGGTGGTACGGCCGCGCGCCCTTGAAGCCCGGCAGGAACGAGTGGTGGATGTTGATGCAGCGGCCCTCGAGCTTGGCCGCCAGGTCCTCTGAGAGCACCTGCATGTAGCGGGCGAGGACGACCAGCTCGGTCCCGGTGTCCTGAATCAGCTTCCAGAGCTTGGCTTCCTGGTCGGCCTTGGTCTCCGGCGTCACCGGCAAGTGGCGGAACGCCACGCCCTGCAGGTCGGTGTGCGGATAGGTGGTCGCCGGGTGGTTGGAGACCACTGCGGTCAGGTCCATCGGCAGCTCGCCCTGCCGCCAGCGCCAGATGAGGTCGGCCAGGCAGTGGTCCTGCTGGGAGGCCAGGATCATCACACGGCGGCGCTCCTTGCGGCCGCGGATCGTCCAGGTCATGGCGTAGTCGTCGGCCAGCGGCTGGACGTGCCCACGCCAAGCGTCGGCGTCCGAGGCGCCCGGATCGAACACCACGCGCATGAAGAAGCGGCCGGTTTCCTCGTCGTCGTACTGCTGGGCGTCGAGGATGTTGGCGCCACGCTCGAACAGCAGCGTCGAGACGCGGGCCACGATGCCGGGGCGGTCGTCGCAGGCAAGGGTCAGGATCATGGGCTGCGCCCTTGCACGCGGAGGGGCGCGGCGGTCAAGCCTCGGCCGCCCTACGATCAGGAAACCATCGAACAGAAATCACGAAACCATCAGGCCGGTTGGCGCGCCGCCGTCATCGAACCGGGGCCACATCGCGACGTCGCCACTCCCCAGGCGTCACCGAAGGAGTTCCCCATGAGAGTCTTCGTGATCGCAACCCTGCTCGCCACGCTCGCGGCTCCCGCGTCCGCCGGCGTGCACCCGGCCAAGGGCCAGCCCGACGTGCTGGAGACGACGGTCCGGTTCTCTGACCTCGACTTGGGTCGCGTAGCCGGGGCCGACCTCGTGCTGGCCCGGATCGAGCGCGCCGCTCGCGACGTGTGCGGCGAGGCGCCGTCGCCGCGGGAGCTGGCCAAGCGGGCCCGCCACCGCGCCTGCGTGGCCACGGCGACCGACACCGCGGTCGAGCGCCTGGACGCCCCCCTCGTGACCGCCCGCCACTCCGGTCGCGATCCCGCGATGCTCGCAGAAGCGCGCTGAGCCATCGCGGCGGCGGCCGGCCGGACAGAGCCCCACAACGTCGGCCGGCCGCCGAACTTGCGAACCTCAGGCGCGGGGCCGGTCCTCGGGGCCTGAGGACGGCGCGTCCTTCTCCGGCGGCGGATAGCGGAACGCGTCGCCCTGGCCGTCCGAGGCGGCGAGCTGCGCGGCGGCGAAGTCCCAGTTGGCGACGTTGTCGAACCAGCGCTCGAGGAACGCCTTCCGGTCGTTCTTGTAGTCCAGGTAGTAGGCGTGCTCCCACAGGTCGCAGACCAGCAGCGGGAACAGGCCTTCCCGGACCAGGGTGTCGTCGGCGTCGTGGGTGGAGATCACCTTCAGGCCCTCGGACCCCATCACGATCCACACCCAGCCCGAGGCGAAGTGGCCGAAGCCTTCCTCGACGAAGGCCTCCTTCAGGGCCTCGATCCCGTCGAACGACTCGTCGATGGCGCGGATCAGGTCGCCAGACGGCGCAGCCCCGCCGGGCGGGCGCATGCACTGCCAGAAGAAGGCGTGGTTCCAGGCCTGGGCGGCGTTGTTGAAGAGGCCCTTGTCGCCGCGCTTGTAGGCCTCTCGCACCACGTCCTCCAGCGGCCGGCCCGCGAGCCCGGCCTGGGCCGCGAGCTCGTTGGTCTTCTCCACATAGGTCTTGTGGTGCTTGCCGTGGTGGGTGCGGAGCGTCTCGCCGGAAACGAACGGCGCCAGCGCATCGTGCGGATAGGGCAGGTCGGGAAGGACGAACATGGGAGGCCTCTGGGCGCTGAACTGTGGGTCCGGTGTCCAACCCACGGGCCGGCCCCACGTTCCGTCCGGACAGCAAAAGCCCCGCCGCGGAGGCCCGGGCGGGGCCGTTGCTCTGGAGGTCACGAAGTGGCTAGGCGGTCTCGAGCCGCCAGCCGCCGTTGCTGTCGCGGCAGGCGGTGTACCGCTCGGTGAAGCTGGCCTGGCCGCGCTCGGTGATCGTCTGGCGGACGAGTTGGCATTCGCCGCCGCCGCCGCCCGCCGGACGCACGACGCCGCGGGAGACGTAGCCCTGCACGTAGCCGTCCTCGATCACCGCCAGCCAGCCGCCCGCCACGGCGCCGCCGATCTCGATCTCCTCGCCGTCCTGCAGGCGGTCGATGACGGCCGCCGAGGTGTTGGGCGCCGCGCGCATGTTGATCCGGCCGTTGGCGGAATACATGCCACCGACGCTGCTGACACGAGTGGCCGGGGCCACGCCCTGCGCGTAGCGCCAGCGACCCGAATAGACCTGGCCGCCGCCGCCATAGCTGCTGGAGCCGCGCGCCGGCCCCAGGACCTCGATGCGGCCCGTCGTGCCCGTGCTGGCGTCGGACCAGTTCTGGGCGCGTCCGGTCTCGAGCGCGCGCTCGAAAGCCATCTGGGCGTCCTGGCGGCTCTTGCGGTCCATGCGGCAGCCGATGTTGTTGCCGATCGCTGAGCCGATGCCGGCGCCGATCACCGCGCCCAGGGTCCGCTCGTTCTTGCTGATCTGGCTGCCCGCCAGCGCGCCCACGAGGCCGCCCACCACGGCGCCTGTGGTGTTGGCGTTGCCCGACGCATCGCACGAGTAGAGCGAGCCGAGGCCGGCGGCCGACGCCGCCTGCGGCGCCGCGAAGGCCAGGGCGAGGGCGGAAACGGCGATCGTCAGCTTCGGCATAGTCGTTCTCCTCGTTCCCCTAAGGGCGCCATGATGGTCCAGTTCTGTCGTTAAGGCGACGCTGAACTAGGCGGTTAACGAGAGCTCGGCCGGCGCGCGCGGGCTGGACGGCGTCGCGCCAAACGTCGTACGCCGGGGCCAGGCGG
>NZ_DASWTE010000140.1:0-44528 GCF_036402295.1 Phenylobacterium sp. | reverse complement strand
CCTTCGAACAGGTTGTTCTCGCGGTCGGCGTCGGCGGTCTCCCACAGAGGGTCGATCTCGGCGCGGCGAAGGGTCTTGGGCGTGACGTACTGCCAGTTCACCTCGCGGCTGTTCCGCCGCCAGATCTCGGCCGGGATGCGGACCGTCTCGGTCGTGCCGTCGGTGAAGTCGAGCTTCAGGATCACCGGCATCACCACGCCGCCGACATTCTTGAACCGGAACCGGTAGAAGGTGTCGGTCTGGTTGCGGGCTCTGCGCTCCTCGGGCGTCAGCTCCTCGTCGGCGGTCTTGGCCTTCTTGCGCTGCGCCTTGGTGGCGTCGTCGCGGTCGATGCTGTCGTAGTAGTCGCGCACCTTCGGGTCGCGCTCGGCCACGGTGGGCGCGGTGTTGCGGCTCTCGGTCAGGCTGGGCGGCTCGCCGGCCTTGCGCTCCTTGCGCAGCGTCGCCGCGGCATCCGGATCGGCCGGCTCGAGCCTGCCGGCGATCACCCGGTCCAGGGCGATGTCCACGTGGTCGGTCGAGTAGAACCAGCCGCGCCAGAACCAGTCGAGGTCCACGCCGCTCGACTCTTCCATCGTCCGGAAGAAGTCGTAGGGCGTCGGGCCCTTGAAGCGCCAGCGCGTGGCGTAGTCGCGGAACGCCTTGTCGAACAGCTCGCGGCCCAGGACCGTCTCGCGCAGGATCACCAGCGCCGTCGCCGGCTTGTGGTAGCTGTTCGAGCCGAACTGCAGCAGCGAATCCGACTGGGTCATGATCGGTACCTGGTTCTGGCTGACCATGTACTCGACGATGTCCTTGGGCTCGCCGCGGCGGCTCGGGAAGTCCTTCGACCAGCGCTTCTCGGCCTGAAACTGCAGGAACGAGTTCAGGCCTTCGTCCATCCAGGTCCACTGCCGCTCGTCGGAATTGACGATCATCGGGAAGTAGGTGTGGCCGATCTCGTGGATGATCACGCCGATCAGCCCGGCCTTGGTGCGTTCGGTGTAGGTGAGGTCGCCGGTCTTGCGGTCCTTCACCGGGCGCGGCCCGTTGAAGGTCATCATCGGGTACTCCATCCCCCCGTTGATCCCGTTGATCGACTGGGCCTTGGAGTACGGATAGGGGAACGCGAACTCGTTGTAGGTGTGCAGGGTGTGGGCGATCGCCTTGGTCGACCAGGCGTCCCACAGCGGCCGCGCCTCCTTCGGATAGAAGCTCATCGCCATGACCAGCGGCCGCTCGGCGCTGTCCTGGCGCACGCCCATGGCGTCCCAGACGAACTTGCGGCTCGAGGCCCAGGCGAAGTCGCGCACTTTCTCGGCGCGGAACACCCAGGTCTTCACACCCGTCGGCTTGCCCTTCTCGGCCGCCAGCGCCTCGGTCGGCGTGACGACGTAGACCGGGTCCTTGGCGCTGCGCGCCTGCTCCAGCCGGGCGCGCTGGGCCGCTGTCAGCACCGCGCCGGGGTTGGTGAGGTCGCCGGTCGCGGCCACCACGTGGTCGTTCGGCACGGTCAGCGCCACCTCGTAGTCGCCGAACTCCAGGGTGAACTCGCCGGCCCCCAGGAAGGCCTTGTTGTGCCATCCTTCGTAGTCGGTGTAGCGCGCGAGCCTGGGAAACCACTGGGCGCCCAGGAACAGGCAGTTGCCGTCCTCGTCAGGCTTGGTGAAGCACTCATAGCCGTCGCGGGCGCCGACCACCTTGGTCTCGTTCAGCGCGTACGACCACTCGATGGTGAAGGTCGTGGACGCGCCCGACGCCAGGCTCTGCGGCAGGTCCAGGCGCATCAGGCTGTCGACCACTTTGTGCGGGATCGTGCGGCCCGAGCCGTCGCGCACCGAGGTCAGCTTGAAGCCGCCCTCCCAGTCCTTGAACTTCTGGATTCGCCGCAGCGACGGCAGGCTGATCTCGTCGGCCGAGCCGACCGTCGCCGTCCGTTCGGCGATCGAGTCGCGGCGGAAGATGTTCTGGTCCAGCAGCAGCCAGAGGTAGCTCAGCCGTTCGGGCGAGTTGTTGCGGTAGGTGATCGTCGCCTTGCCGGTGACGGTTTTGGAGGGTTCGTCCAGGCGGGCCTGGATGCGGTAGTCGACCTTCTGCTGCCAGTAGCGATGGCCCGGCGCGCCGCTGGCGGTGCGGTAGTCGTTGGGCGTGGGCCACGCCTCGCCTTCCAGCTGCCGGAACACGTCCTCGAATGGCGCCTTGGTCTGCTCGATGGGATCCGCCGCGGCGGAGGACATGCAAAACACGCTGGCGAGACCCGCCAGCGCGACCACCAGAAACTTCTTCATAAACGCCCCGAACTGACCGTCCGCGTGCATCCCGTCTTTTCAGGCGGTTGGCAAGACAGACCCCGTTGCTCGGGGATACCCATTCGACGAACGGTCGGAGGCGCCTGACAGCCTTCTGCCTAAGCCCTCCTCCTCGATGGAGGAGGATTGGGTGGAGGTGTGGCCGCCGAGCTGACGCAAATGGCGCAAGTGGGCGCCGACGCCTGACGGCGTTCCAAACGTCCACCGCCCTGCGCGCACCTCCATCCCCGGCCCTTCCCCCATCGAGGAGGAAGGGAGGGAACCTACCCGAACCGCGGGGCGAAACGGATGTTGTCGCGCTCCAGGCCCTTCACCACCACGTCCAGGCCGCCGGACTTGATCATCCACTCCAGGCGGTGGTCGCGGTACTCGCGCTTGAAGAGCCCCTTCTCCACCAACTCGGCCACGTTGGGCATCGTCGCGCCCGAGTTCAGCGCCGCGATGTCGGCCACGCAGGCGGCGACCGAGGCGCGCGCGTTGGCCCGCTCCAGCCATGCGGCGAGCTTCGTGCCCCGCGCGGGCGGATTGCCCTGCCCCACCGAGCCGTTGACGTACGGAACCACCGACAGGTCGCCCCACCCGAACGCGTCGCCGTTGAACCACGGCCGGTCGCCGAGTTGCTTCTCCAGCCAGGCGAAGAAGCCCTCGGTCTGGGCCTTCGCCGCGGCGAACAGGGCCTCGGCCTGCTCGCCCTCGGCGCGGCGGAACCAGCGGATCTCCGAGATGCCCCAGTTGATGGCCTCGAAGTGGGTGTCCATCACCTCTTCCAGCATCCGCACCCGCGCCCGCTCGGCCGCCGACGTCGGGCGCATGGCGGGGTCCGGATAGGCGTCGTCGAGGTACTCCAGGATGATCGTGGAATCGAAGATGCGGACGTCGCCGTCCACCAGCGCCGGCACCTCGGCCCGAGGGCTCGCCTCGACGAACTCGCCCTGTGCGCCGCCGGCCCCGAGCCCGCCCGGCATCTGCGTCTCGAACGCCAGACCCTTCTCCCGGAGTGAGATCTTGACCTTCTGGGCGTAGGGCGACAGCGGGTGGTCGTAGAGCGTGATCATGACGACAGCGCCTCCGAGAGATCCATCTTCTGCGCCGCCTTCGCGGCCCTGAAAGCCGGGCGCGACGAGAGCCGCTCCCAATAGCCCAGGATCGCCGGCGAGAACTTCGCGTCCAGCTTCAACTGACGCGCGAGGAGCAGCGCATAACCGACTGATATATCGGCCGCTGTGAACCGACCGGCGCACAGCCAGTCGCCCTTCTGCAAGGCCCGGTCGACGTGCCGCAGCCGGCTCAGGAACCACTGCGCATAGTCATCCGCCACCACCTCGGCCTTCCCCGGCTCGAACTGCCGGTAGCGCAGCACCAGGGTCTGCGGAAACGTCAGCGTCGCCTCCCCGAAATGCAGCCAGTTGAGCCACGCCCCGTAAGCCGGATCGTCCACGCCGACGGCCAGCTCACTCGGCCCATACCGCGTCGCCAGGTACTGCACGATGGCCGCGCTCTCGGTCATGAAGGTGTCGCCATCCTTCATGGCCGGGATGGTGCCCAGCGGATTGACCTCCAGGTACCCCGGCTCCCGAACCCGCGGCGGGAATGGCAGCAGGTGCAGCTCGTATTCCAGCCCCAGTTCCTCCAGCGCCCAAAGCGGCCGGAACGAGCGCGCGTCCGGGCAGTGCCAAAGCTCGATCATCGGGCTCCCTTCAGGTAGGCGATCAGAGCGGCGCGGTCGGCGGGATCGCGCAGCGGCGGTGTGAACATGCTCGTCTGCGGCACGACGGCCTGGGCGTCTGTCAGGAACCGGTCCAGCTCAGCCTCGGTCCAGGCCAAGCCACGGTCGCCCGCCGCGCGCATCGCAGGAGAATAGTCGAAGCCCTTCACCGCCGCAGCGCGTCGGCCGACATCACCGGCCAGGTTCGGCCCCTGCAGTCCCTGTTCGGCTGGATTCAACGAATGGCAGGCATAGCAGCGCTGGAAGAGCGCCTCGCCCGTCGCCGTGGCGGCGACCAGCGCCATGACCAGCGCCGTCCCCACCCTAGCCGCCGTACTTCACGACCACGAGGCGATCGAGCGCCGACTCCGCGCCCCAGGCCTCGCCCTTGCGGCCCAGCATCTGGCGCACCATCGCGCCCGGCCGGTCGCTCGGGTAGCTCTCGAATGTCTCGGTGGCGGGGTCGAAGCGCATGATCGCGTTCGAGCTCCACTGGGTGATCCAGACCTTGTCGGCCTCATCGACGTAGACCGAGTAGGTGCGCGGCTTGTCCCCCGGCGGCGTCCAGGCCTTCCAGCTCTGGTCCTTCGGATCGTACCGGCTGAGCTGGCCCGAGTTCCACTCGCTGATCCAGAGCCGGCCCTTGCTGTCGGACCAGACGCGGCGCGCGCCCTGCCCCGGCGTCGGCGGCTCGACGACGGTGGACTCGCCGGTGTCGAGGTTCACCTTCGCCAGATGGTTGCCGGCCAGCGAGACGTACCAGATGTCGCCCGCCGGCGTGGCGGTGATGCCGTAGGGCCCGCGGCCCCGCGACGACTTCCACACCTGCATGTCGCCCGTCTTGGGGTCGAGGCGCCCATAGAAGCCCGTCTGGCCCGTGAACCAGATGCGCCCGCGTTTGTCGAAGGCGGCGGTGTTGAGGTTGGCGTAGCCGGTGTCGGCCGGCAGCTTCCAGGCCTTGACGGCCTTGGTCTTGGGATCGACGCGGACGATGGCGTTGAGCCCGCTGTCAGTGATCCAGGCCGCCTTGTCAGGCCCCACGATCACGCCGTGCGGCGCCGAGCCCTCGCCCAGCGGCGTCTCTTCCACCTTTCCGGTTTTCGGGTCGAGGACGCCGAGCTTCCCGGTCCGCTGGGCGGTGTACCAGACCGAGCCATCCGGGGCGGCGGCCACGTCGTGGGGATGCGTCCCCTTGGGCACGTCGTAGTAGCGGACCTGCTGGGCCTGGGCCGGCGCGCAGGCGAGCAGACCGGCGGCGAGGGCCATCATCAGAAGCTTGCGCATCGGGCGTCTCCTTCCGCGGCCAGACTAGCTCACCCCTCCCGGGTCGCGTACTGCGGCCTGCGCTTCTCGAGGAACGCCTGGACGCCCTCCTGGAAGTCGCCGTCGGAACTGGCGAGGATCTGATTGCGGTCCTCCATGGCGATCGCCGCCTCCAGCCCCTGGGCGTCGATGGCGTGGTTCAGCGCCTCCTTGGTCAGGCGCAGGCCCAGCGGGGTGGCGTGCAGCATGTCCTCCACGAAGCCCGCGGCTTCGGCCTGCATCTGCTCCGGCTCCACCACCCGGCTCACCAGCCCCAACTGGTGGGCGCGCTGCGCGTCGATGAACCGCCCCGTCAGCATGTACTCGGCCGCCACGGACGAGCCGACCATGCGCGGCAGGAAGTAGCTCACCCCGATGTCGCAAGCCGACAGGCCGATGCGGATGAAGGCGGCGTTCATGCGCGTCTTGGGCGTCGCGATCCGCACGTCGGAAGCCAGCGCCAGCGCGAAGCCGCCGCCGGCCGCCGCCCCGTTGACGCAGGCGACGATTGGCTGCGGACAGCGGCGCATCGCGATGACGATCTCGCTGATCTCGCGCTGACGGGTGAGGCCCGCGCCGATCGAGCGGGACCCTTGCGGGTCGCTCCGCTCCTTCAGGTCCAGGCCGGCGCAGAAGGCGTTCCCCGCGCCGCTCAGCACCACCACGCGGACGTCGCGCCGCCAGTAGAGGCCCACGAAGAACTCGCGGAGCTCGGTCACCAGGTTGCGCGAGAGCGCGTTCAGCCGGTCGGGCCGGTTCATGGTCGCCCAGACCACCTCGCCCTCTTGCCGGAGTTCCAGGTCGGCCATGGTCAGATCCCTTTCAGCCAGTCGAGCAGAAGCCGGTTCACCTCTTGCGGCCGCTCCTGCTGGGTCCAGTGTCCGCAGCCCGGCAGCACGTGCACGCCGCGCAGGTCGGTGACCTGGGTCCGCATCAGGGCCCCGGGGTCGGGGATGCGGCCGAACCCGTTGAACGCCGGGTCGCGGTCGCCGCCGATCAGCAGCGTCGGCATCTCGAGCTTGCGGTCCCTGAACTGCTGCAGCCAGGCGAAGTCGCGCTCGTGATTGCGGTAGCGGCTGATCGGTCCGCGGAACCCCGAGCGCTCGAACTCGGCCACGTAGTAATCGAGGTCCTCCGCCGTCAGCCACGCTGGAAAGACGCCGGGGTCCATCATCCCTTCCAGCAGGCTCGCGCCGTGCTTCTTCACCGGCCAGCTGCCGTCCGGCGCCTCGCCGGCGATGCCGAAGTAGAACTTGCGCAGGAAGTCGCGGACGTCCTTCTCGGCCTCGGCCTCGGGCGGACCGACCTCCTGGAACCAGGCCTGGTAGAAGAAGTGGCCCTTGTCGGTGAAGAGCTCCTTGAAGATCTCCGTGAAGGGCCGCTGCGGCACGCCGGTGAACGGCACCGACAACCCCGCCACCGCCCGGATCTTTTCGGGCCGCGACAGCGCCGTATTCCAGACGATGGGGGCGCCCCAGTCGTGGCCGATCAGGATGGCCTTGCCGTCGGGCGACAGCGCATCGATGGCGCCGGCCACGTCGCCGGTCAGGGCCTGCATGTCGTAGGCCTCGATCGGGTGCGGCTTGTCGGAGCCGCCGTAGCCCCGGACATCGAGGGCGGCCACCTGGAAGCCCGCCTCGGCCACCGGCCCGATCTGGTGTCGCCACGAGTACCAGCTCTCGGGGAAGCCGTGGACCATCACCACCAGCGGCCCCTCGCCCTCGACGGCGGCGCGCAGCTTCGCCTGGCCCGTATCCAGGGTGCGGAATTCCGGCATGCGCGCGCCTCCCGAACGCTTGTTCGGCGCCATGCTTCGTCCTGCCGCGGAAGACTGGCAAGACTGACCGTGCGGCAGGGTCTACGTCCTCGCGCCAGGATTGAACACTGCTACCCGGACCCCCTTTTGGTGGTACCATGCCGCGACAGTCACTGACGGGGGCAAGGCATTGGCCGAGGAAGCACCGGGTGGGCATCTGTCGGCCGCATCGGCCGTCGTCCGCAATCCGCTCAGCGTGATCGCCATGTTCGTGCTGCTGGTCGAGGCGATCGCCACCGTCACGCTGGTCAACGTGGCCAACGTGGCCCACATCGCGATCCCGCTGGTGTGGTTCGTCGTCGGCTTCCCGACGCTGATCGCCATCCTGTTCTTCGCCACCCTGTGGTGGCGGCACCAGTTCCTGTACTCGCCGATGGAGTACCGCTCGGACGAGTCGTTCCTCAGCGCGATGCAGCGGTTGCAGCGCGTCGAAGCCCGACAGGAGGCGGCTGACCTCAATCCGAAAACCGCGGGCGAGGAGCAGAGCATCTCCGTCGTCGACCGGCTGCTTGCACTAGGCGACGTCCGCGCGGCCGTGAAGGTGGGACGGACCTTCCTCGAGGCTGGGCAGTTCGAGCCGGCCAAGCGCATCTTCGAGCACATCCTCGGCAAGACACCGCGGACGCACGAGGACCGATACAACGCGCTCTCCAATCTTGGTTACGCGGAGATCGGGCTGGGTCGCTATGCCGAGGCGATCAAGCAGCTGGACGAGGCGGTCTCGATCCTGGGCGAAGCCCGCGCGGGCCCCTGGCACCGCCTCGCGCTGGCGTACGCCCACTTCCGGCTCTCGGCGAACCCGAAGGATGCCCATCACAAGGCGTTCGAAAAGCAGCTGGCCGCCGCCAAGGCACACCGCTGGTTCAACTACAACAGGGATTTCTTCAGCACCCTCTATCCCGAGATCGCCGACAAGCTCTGAGCGCGTCGTCGGTGACGGGGCGTCACCGTTGACCCCTCCGCGGCCTGAGCGAACAGTCGCCGGCCAGGGAGACGCGCATGGGCACGGTGCTGGTGGCGGGCGCCACGGGGCTGGTGGGCGAGGCCGCGGTGACGGCGTTCGCAGCGGCCGGGTGGCCGGTGGTGGCCGTGTCCCGCCGCCCGCTCGATCCCGTTCCGCCGGGCGACGTACGCCATCTCCCGGTCGACCTCACGGACGCTGAGGCCTGCCACGCGGCCTTCTCGAATCTCGAGGACGTCACCCACGTCGTCTATGCGGCGCTGTACGAGAAGCCGGGCCTGATCGCGGGTTGGCGCGAGGCCGACCAGATGGAGACCAATCTCTCCATGCTGCGGAACCTGATGCAGCCCCTGACCGCCGCAGCGCGGCTGCAGCACGTCACCCTGCTGCAGGGCACCAAGGCCTACGGCGCGCACCTGAAGCAGCCGCCCATCCCCGCCCGCGAACGGGCCCCGCGCGACGACCACGCCAACTTCTACTGGCTGCAGGAGGACCATCTGAAGGGCCACGCCCAGGCGCGCGGGTTCGCCTGGACCATCTTCCGCCCGCAGATCATCGTCGGCGCGGCCTGGGGCGCCGCCATGAACCCGCTCCTGGCCATCGGCGTCTGGGCCGCGCTACGGCGCCAGCAGGGCCTGGCCAACCTGCCCTACCCCGGCGGCGCGCCGCACGTGATGGAGCTTGTCGATCCACGCCTGCTGGGCGAGGCCTTCGTGTGGGCGGCCGAGGCGCCGGCCGCAGCCAACGAGACCTTCAACATCACCAATGGCGACGTCTATGCCTGGCCCGAAGTCTGGCCGGCGATCGCCGATGCGCTGGGGATGCAGGCCGGCCCAGACGAGCCGACGCGGCTCGCACCGTTGCTGGCCGAGAGCGCCGGGGCCTGGGCCGACGTCGTTGGGAAACACGGCCTGCGCCACATTCCGCTCCCGGCGCTCCTGGGCGAGAGCCACCACTACGCCGACGCCCTGCTGCGGCCCGGCGTGGACGCCATAGCGCTTCCGATCCTGGTCAGCACGGTGAAGCTGCGCCAGGCGGGCTTCGCGCCCTGCTACGACAGCGAGGACACGCTGCGCCACTGGCTCAGGGTCATGGTCGAGCGCCGGCTGCTGCCGGCCTGACCCTCATGCCTTGGCCGGAATGACCACCATCATCTTGCGGTAGGCCCGCAGGAAGCACGACTTCAGGCGCTCGGGCTTCTCGACGATCTCGATGGTCGGGAACCGCTTCAGGATCTCCTCCCAGACGATCTTGAGCTGCATCTCGGCCAGCCGCATGCCCACGCAGCGGTGGATGCCGAACCCGAACGAGACGTGGTGGCGCGGGCGCTCGCGGTCGATGATGAAGGCCTCGGGGTTCGCGATCGCCGTCTCGTCGCGGTTGCCCGAGACGTACCACATGACCACCTTGTCGCCGGCTTTGATGGTCTTGCCGCCGAGCTGGAAGTCGGCCCTGGCGGTGCGGCGCATGTGCGCCACCGGGGTCTGCCAGCGGATGATCTCGGGGATCGTGGAGTCCAGCAGCGCGGGGTTGGCCCGCAGCTTGGCGAGCTGATCCGGGTTCTCGGTGAAGGCGATGAGGCCGCCGGTGATCGAGTTGCGGGTCGTGTCGTTGCCGCCGACGATCAGCAGGATGATGTTCCCGATGAACTCGAAGAACGGCATGTCCCGCGTGGATTGGCCATGCGCCAGCATCGAGATCAGGTCGTTGGCCGGCGGGGCGTCGGCGCGCTGGTCCCAGAGGTTCTTGAAGTAGGCGCCGCAGGCCAGGAACTCGGCTTGGACCTGTTCCTTGGTCATCACGTCGCTCATGTCGGTGACGGCGAGGTCCGACCAGTAGCGGAGCTTCTGCCGCTCCTCGAACGGGAAGTCGAAGAGGGTGGCGAGCATCTGGACGGTCAGCTCGACCGAAACCCGCTCCACCCAGTCGAAGGGCTCGCCGATCGGAAGGTCATCCAGGATCCTGGCGGCACGCTCCCGGATCAGCGGCGCGAAGTGGACGAGATTCTCCGACGAGACGATCGGCTGGATGGTCTTGCGCTGGGCGTCGTGCTTCGGCGGGTCCATGGCGATGAAGTTGGGCAGCTCCATATCGCCGTCCTGCGGGTCGTAGATCGAGATCGCCCGCTCCGACGAGAACACATCGTGGTGTGTCTCGACCTCGACGATGTCGTCGAAGCGGGTGACCGACCAATACGGGCCGAACTCGCTGTCGGCGCAGTAGTGGACCGGATCCTCCCGGCGCAGGCGCTCGAAGAAGGGCCAGAACGTGTCGGTGACGAACCGGTCCTGCAGGCTGACGTCGATCTTCTCGAGCGGGGTGGCGTAGGCTTCGGCGCGGGCGGCGTCGAAGGCGGCGGCGTCGTCGGCCATGACCGGAGCCTTCCATGTTCAGCGCGTTTCACGAAGGTGAGACCCGCGTCACCATTCTGGCAAGCCCCTGTGGCCTGATGCGCACAGTCCCCGGCGTGGGTAGTCGAATGCGTCGCGTAACGCGTTTTGCCCTCGACACGGGACGATTGCGGCGAGATGGTGACTCCCTAGTCGGAGTTGTTGATGCCACCCCAAACTGGGATGTTGCCCGCCGCGGCGGTCGAGCATATGTCGGCCATCGCACGCATTCACCTGCCCCAGCACTTACGTGATCAGGTGGCCGATGAGGGTATTTACTCGGACACAGGACTATATGGCGCCGGTCCGGGTTGGTATCACATTGGCACCTCCGCCGATCAACTCTTCCTGGGACATGAGGGAGAGGCCGATTACTTCGTTTTCGATTTCGACGTGCTGGCGAACGGAACCGGGCGGCCTCAAGGGTTCGACGTAGCCACGCAGTTCGAGCGCGCGTTGGACGGCATCATCGTCCTCAACACCTTCGCCGAGACCGGCCCCGGCGAGTCCTACGGCGTCGTGGCCGAAGGCGTCGGCCCGAAGTCAGGGCTCGAGGATCGGGTGCACTACACCCTGGTGCAGCTGCGGTTCGAGGGGCCGGTGGCGGTGGAGACCGAGATCGCCAGGCTCGGGACCTTCGGGTTCGGAGAGCTGGTCTAGCCGTCCCGCCCCGCCTGTTGTTTCGACGACTTACGCCGCGCCCCGAGCACGGTGAGCACCGCGAGACCCGCCACGGCCGAGACCACGGCGATCGCCAGCGCCGGCCGAGGCTTCGGACCTTCGACACGGAAGCGATGGAAGGATGTCCTGTCGGCTCCCCACCAGGCGCGGGTGGCCTTGTCGAAACCGTGGCGGCGGAAGGCCAGGGCGGCGTCGCGGGCGATGTCGGCGGCGTCGGACGCGGTCCGCCGGCTGGCCAGGACCTCCACCTGTGGACTCACGGCCTGAGGGTCGTCCTTGAGCCGCCAGCTTTCGCGCCTGACGCTGAAGACGCGGCCCAGCGCCGGGCGCTTGGAGCCGTCGGCTCTGTGGGATCGAGCGGGCTTCGAGTGTCGCATGCGAAGACAGAGCTCTTGGACGGTCGACAAACGCGCGGCCGGTACCTACAGCACAGCCGCGCCGCGATTTTGCCAGTGTCCGGATATTGTGTGGACCGACCATGAAGGATTTCGTCGATCTCTCGGGCGCATCAGGCGCGTCCTACCGGTTCCGGCACGCGCGAACCGTCGAGCCGCAACGCATCGCGGGCAACTATGCCGTGCTGCGACCACGCGCGAAGGGCTTTGCGGTCCTCCATGTGGGCGCCACCGACGATTTGTCCGCGGCGCATAGGGAATGTCCGCCGGAACTCATGAAGCGCGGCTCGCAGCTCTACGTGCGCCTCAACGTCTCGCGCGCGCCTCGTGAGGCTGAGCACGCCGACCTGCAGGCGAAGTACGGCGCCCCGAGCCGCGCGTCCGAATAGCCGCCCCCCGGCGCGGCGCTATCGCGAGAAGCCGAACTTCTTCTCGAGCTGCTCGCGGGTGAAGGTCCGCTTGCGGTCGCCGCCGTCCGGCAGGCGCAGGTTGCCCGTCTGCAGCTCGTACAACCCCGGCCGGACCTCCCGGTACCACGGGCCGTCCATGTGCGACCGCTTCTCGAGGTAGGCGAGGTAGGCGTCGAGACTCGGGAACCGCTCGTTGATCGGCACAGGCCTGGCTTTCTCTTCGGGCGCATTGACTCCCGGCGGCGCCATTGCCGGCCCTGCGTCCTTGAGCGGTGCGGCGACTGCGGCCGCGGGCAGGAGAAAAGCAGCGAGGCTCGAGGCAAGCTTCACCGTAAAAACCACCATCGCGCGCAATTTGATGCCTCTCAGGTGAATCCTGCCAAAGTCATTGCAGGGGTCTGTAAACCATGATGCTTTCGCTGTCCTGAGGCCTCAGGGGGCCTGGAATATTTGTTTATATTAGGGAGCCGTTCTACATGTTGCCAACCACCTTGGACGACTTTGCGCCCGTCTCGCACGGCGGCGGCAAGCCCTGGTCTGGGACAACGTTCGTGGGCCCGACGCCCACTTCGGCGCCGCCGCTGACGATCGCGGACGGCGATACGCCCACCACCTCGACGGGCACGATCTCGGTCGATCCCCGCAATGCCACGGCCGTCGTGCTGACGGCGGGCACGACCTATTCCTTCGCCTATCGCGCGGCTGCCGTCGGCGGCATCGAGGACCCCTACCTCCTGCTGGCGGACTCGGAAGGCAACGTCATCAGGGAGGACGACGACGGCGGGCTCGGCCGCTCGTCGATGATCACGTTCACCCCGACCGTGACCGGAGAGTACTTCATCTACGCCAGCTCCTGGTACCATGAGGATCCCTCGGCGCCCGGCTATCCGGACTACCGTGACGTCGGCGACTACACGATCGACATGTGGACGGCGGACGCCGCCACCGACGCCCCGGCCGGGATCGCCGGCGCCTTCGATCTCGCCCTTGGCACGACCTACGGCCACCTGAACGTCCCCGGTGACAAGGACATGTACAAGGTCGAGCTGACCGCGGGCACGTTCTACAACTTCACCTATGCGGGCGGCATCTACGGCCCCGACTGGCCGAACGAGGTGGCCGGCGACAACATCGGCATCCTGCGCCTGTTCGACGCCAACGGCGTGCAGATCGCCGCGGCCGTGAACTTCGAAACCGGAATTGGCCTGATCGCGCCCGAGAGCGGGACCTACTACCTCCGCATCGAGGGCTACGAGGCCGACATGACGGGCGGCTATACGCTCGACTTCACCGGCGTGAACCCCGCCGACTACGATCCGCTGGACTCGGTCAACTGGTTCAGCGCCAACAACGTCCCGACGACGGACGTGGGTGGCCAGGCCACGGCCTACGTCTACTTCGCGCCGGCCAGCGACGGCGGATTCGGGGAGCTCGACTCCGAAGGCCAGCCCGTCGAGACCTACGGCTGGCAGCAGTTCCAGATCGACGGCGTCATGAGCGCCCTGCAGCAATACACGCCGATCACCGGCATCAACTACGTGATCACCAACGACGTGAACCAGGCCACCTTCCGGCTCATCACGGTGATCAGCCAGGACTTCGGGGCCTACTTCTATCCGCAGGACCCCGCCTACGGCACGCAGCAGGGCATCGGGGCCTTCAACCTGATCAGCGGCGGCTTCACGCTCCCCGAGAGCCTGCAGCCTGGCGGCTTCTCGTACGCGGTGATCCTCCACGAGTTCGGCCACGCCCATGGTCTCGCCCACCCGCACGACGACGGCGGCGGCTCGGACCTCCTGCTGGGCGTGACCGACTCCAGCTCGCTCGGCCTCTTCGACCTGAACCAGGGCGTCTACACCGTCATGTCCTACAACGACGGCTGGCAGACGCACCCGGACGGGACGCTGGAGTTCTCGCGGCAGACCCTGGACTCCGGCTGGTCGGGGACCCTGAGCGCGTTCGACATCGCCGCGCTGCAGCAGCGCTACGGCGTACACGCCCACAACGACGGGGACACCGTCTACGACATCGCCGCCCAGCAGAAGGGCGCCTTCTACTCGACGATCTGGGACAGCGGCGGCACGGACACCATCGCCTACAGCGGTGGCCGCGACGTGCACATCGACCTGCTGGCCGCGACCCTGGACTACACGCCCACGGGCGGCGGGGTCGTCTCGTTCGTCGAGGGCACCTTCGGCGGCTACACCATCGCCAATGGTGTGGTGATCGAGAACGCGACCGGCGGCGCCGGCCACGACGCGCTGGTCGGCAACAGCGCCGCCAACACCCTGACCGGCAACAACGGCAACGACACGCTGGTTGGCCGCGAGGGCGATGACGTGCTCGCAGGCGGCAACGGCAAGGACGACCTGCGCGGCGGCGAGGGCAGCGACAGCCTGAGCGGCGGCGGCGGCAAGGACGTGCTCAACGGCGGGGCCGGCGACGACCAACTGACCGGCGGCGCCGACGTCGACGTGTTCGTGTTCACCGACGCGGGCACCGACACGATCGTCGGCTACGAGAAGGGCGAGAAGTTCGACCTGTCGGCGTTCGACGTCAGCTGGTCCGACGTCACGATCAGCGCCAGCCAGATCCTGGTCGAACTTGGCGCCGAAGACCTCGTGATCGTGCTGGACACGGCCGGCGTGAAGCAGAGCGACTTCATCTTCGGCTGACGATCGATCGCGACCGGTGGAGGGGCGCGCCGGGCGACCGGCGCGCCCCTTCTGCATGACGGCCCCTCTATGACGGGACGTCACCGTTGACCTCCCCCGCCGGCAGTCGAACAGTTGCCCGAAAGGGAGGAGCGCCCATGGTCTCGCTGGCCGAGAAGAGCGCCGCGTTCGAACACACGCGGGTGACGCTGGAAGACCACGTCGCCACGATCACCCTCAACCGGCCGCACCGGCGCAACGCGCTGAACTATCCGGCCTACGACGAGCTGGAGCAGAGCCTGCGGGCGGCCGCGGCCGACCCCGATGTGCGCTGCGTGATCATCACCGGCGCCGACCCGGCCTTCTGCTCGGGCGACGACGTGGGCGAGATCATGGCTGGGCCCAAACCGGTGTCGCGTGCGCCGATGCCGGTCACCTTCCAGCCGACGCCGGCGGCCATGGCGGCGCTCGAGTGCGACAAGCCGCTGATCGCCGCCGTCAACGGCGCGGCCGTCGGCTGGGGCATGGAGCTGGCCCTGTTCGCAGATATCCGCATCGCCTCGGAGAAGGCGAAGTTCGGCGAGCTGTTCGTCAAGCGCGGCCTAGTCTGCGACGTCGGCGGCTTCTACCGCCTGCCCGCCATAGTCGGCCCCGCCAAGGCTGCCGAGCTGCTCTACACCGGCGACGTGATCGACGCCGCCGAGGCCCTGCGCATCGGCCTGGTCACCCAGGTGACCGCCCACGACGACCTCCTGCCCCAGGCCCGCGCGCTCGCCGGCCGCATCGCCGCCAACCCGCCGCTGGCCGTGCGCCACCTGAAGGCCGGCCTGTCGCGCTACGCCTACGGCGACCCGCGTGAGATCGGCGCGTGGGCCATCGAGAAGATCCGCCTCCTGATGCAGACCGAAGACCACAAGGAAGGCGTCGCCAGCTTCCTCGAGAAGCGCCCACCGGTCTTCCAGGGACGCTAGGCCATGACCACCCGCTCCGTCGAAGGCTCCGTCGTGCTCGTGACGGGCGCCGCGTCCGGCATGGGCCGCGCCACTGCCGAGGTGTTCGCGGCCGAGGGCGCGCACGTCGCCGTCACCGACCTCAAGCTCGAAACCGCCCAGCCCGTCGCCGACGCCATCCGCGAAGCCGGCGGCAGCGCCGAGGCGTGGGCGCTGGACGTGGCCGACCCGCAGGCGATCCAGGACGTCGTCGACTCCATCGCGCTGAAGTTCGGCCGCCTGGACGCCATCGTGAACAACGCCGGGATTTCGGCCTTTTCACCCATCGATTCAGAGGACTACGACCGAATCTGGGGCCGGGCGATGGAAGTGCTGGTCACCTCGCACCAGCGGATCATCCGCGCCGCCCTGCCCTACCTGCGCCAGTCGCCGGCCGCCCGCATCGTCAACATCGCCTCGACCGAGGCCCTCGGCGCCACCAGCCGCGACAGCCCCTATTCCGCCGCGAAGGCCGCCGTCACCGGCCTCACCCGCGCGCTCGCCGTCGAGCTGGGTCCCGAGGGAATCACCGTCAACTGCATCTGTCCCGGACCGATCCTCACCGGCATGACCGAAGCGATCCCCGACGCCGACAAGCAGACTTTCGCCCGGCGCCGCACGGCGCTGCGTCGCTACGGCCGGCCCGAGGAGGTGGCGCACATGACGCTCAGCCTCTGCCTGCCGGCCGCCTCGTACATCACAGGCGTCACCATTCCGGTTGACGGAGGCCTGATGGCGCGCAACGCCTGAGCCTACGCGCCCGTGAACTTGCCCGGCCGCTTCTCGCGGAAGGCGGCGATGCCTTCGCGGAAGTCCTGGCTGGAGGTGGCGAGCAGGTACTGGTCGCGGTCCATGTAGATCGAGGCGTGGGCGGTGGCGTGGGCGACGGCGTTCACCGCCTCCTTGGTCATGCGGATCGGGAGCGGCGGCAGGGCGGCCACCTTGTCGGCCCAGCGGCGGGCGCAGGCCAGGGCCTCGCCCTTGGCCACGCCTTCGTCGGCGAAGCCCCAGTCGAGGCACGTCGCCGTGCCCACCGCCTCGCCGAACATCACGAACCGCTTCGCCCGCGAGGGGCCGACGAGCGCGGCGATCTTCGGGATCGAGCGCCAGCTCATGTTCATGCCCAGCGGAACCTCCGGCAGACGCAGGTAGGCCCCCTCGCCCATCACCCGGAAGTCGCAGCTGATCACCAGCGCTGCGCCACCGCCGATGCAGTAGCCCTCGATGGCGGCAATCGTGACGGCCTCGATCTCGTTCCAGGCGCGGCACATGTCGGGGCCCGCCATCACGGCCCGGCGGCTCTCGATAAGGGTGGGCTGGGCCAGGCGCTGCTGGCTGGCCGAGAGGTCCGCACCGGCCGAGAAGTAGCTGTCGTTGCCGGTCAGGATCACCGCGCGGACGTCGGTGCGCAGGCGCAGCAGCCCCGCCGCCTCGGTCAGCTCCTCCATCAGCTCGCCGTTCAACGCGTTGCGCGCGTCCGGCCGCGCCAGCGCCACCTCGACGATGTGCTCCCGCCGCTCGACGCGGATCGTCCGCCATTGATGGTCGAAGAGCTTGTCGGCCACGGTCGCCTCCCCCAGGTTTCGTCCATCTTGGAACGGAGCCGCGCCTGCGCGGTAGTCCCCATGACCTGGAACCGACGGGAATTGGCCGCCGCGGCCCTGGCGCTCGCGGGCTGCGCCCGGGCGCCGGCCGAGGCGCAGGAGCCTGCGAAGATGGACACCACGCCGCTGATCACCCGCAAGATCCCGTCGTCCGGCGAGGCGCTGCCGATCGTGGGTCTTGGCACGTGGCAGGCGTTCGACATCGCGCCCGGCGGCGAGGACTGGGCCCAGGCCCGCGAGGCGCTGAACGCCTTCGCCGAGCGTGGCGGCAAGGTGGTGGATTCCTCGCCCATGTACGGCCGCGCCGAGGCCGCCATCGGCGCGCTCTCGGCCGAGCTCAACGTCCGGCCGAATCTGTTCCTGGCCAGCAAGGTGTGGACGCAAGGCCGCGCCGCCGGCGAACGGCAGCTCGCCGACTCCCATCGCCTGATGCAGGCTCCCGTGCTGGACCTGATGCAGGTGCACAACCTGCTCGACCTTTCGACCCAGCTCGCCACCCTGCGCGCCGCCAAGGACGCGGGGCGGGTCCGCTACGTCGGCGTCACCCACTACACGGAAGGCGCCTACGACGACCTGGAGGCGGTGATGCGCCGCGAGCGGCTCGACTTCATCCAGATCAACGCCTCGGTGGCCGAGCGCGAGTCCGAGGCGCGCATCCTGCCGCTCGCCGCCGAGCGCGGCATGGCGGTGCTGATCAACCGCCCCTTCGCCGGCGGCGACCTGTTCGGCCGCGTCCGCCGCCTGCCGCTGCCAGGCTGGGCCGCAGAGATCGGCGCGCAGAGCTGGGCGCAGGTCCTGCTGAAGTATGTCCTGTCGAACCCCGCCGTGACCTGCGCCATCCCCGGCACCCGCAACCCGCGCTACGTGCTCGACAACCTGGGCGCCGCGACGGGCGTCCTCCCCGACGCGACCCAGCGACGGCGGATCGTGGCGGCGGTGGCGGGGGCCTGAACCCACCACCGCTCCCCAAAGGATCGTCATCCCGCGGCTTGTCCGCGGAATCCATCCACCGGCGGCGATGCCGCAGAGTCTCGTGGTGCCGGAACCATGGGCCCCGCGGACAAGCCGCCGGGCGACGAACAGAAAGGAGGCTAGTCCTTCCCCAGGCCCAGCCTGCGCCGCAGCCAGCCGTCCTTCTTCGCGGGCTTGGCGGCGGCTTCGACCGTCGCGGGCTCGGGCGCCTTGGCCTCCTCCACCTTCGCGGGCTCGGCCGGTGCAGGTTTCGCCACCGCGACCGGCGGCGGCGTCACGTCGTTGGCCGCCACCTGCTGGACGCCCAGGTCGCGGTCGCAGCGCTGGTCGCGGGCCTTGGCCTCGAACACCGTGGCGGTGAGCACGGGCTGACGGCCGGGCTTCGAGGTGCTCACGAACACCGCGAGGGCCCGGCGGCCGGGGATGTTGCACCAGGTTTCGCGGCTGGCCCATTCGCCGGGCTCCCAGGCGGTCCTCGCCGGCGCGAAGATCTCGGCGCGCCGCTTCATCGCCACCTGGATGGCGTCCTTGATCAGCACCGGCTCGCCGGCCGTGACCCTCACCGTGCAGCTCACCGGCTCCTGGCCGCGCCGGATGGTGACGTCGTCGCCGTCGATATCCTCGACCGGCGCATTGTCGATGATCGCCGCCAGGCACGCCGCCGTCGCCGAGCGGGCCTCCTGTACGGGGTCGGCGTGCGCCGCGGCGGCGGGAATGGTGAAGAGAAGAGCCAGGGCGAACGTACGCATGGCGCCCCGTTCGCCCAGCATCGCGGCGGTCATGTGGCCGTCAGCCGGTATTGCGGAGACCGGACGCTACGCCCGCCACCGTCAGCTGGATGGCGAGCTTGAGCTGCGGATCGTCGTCGCCGGCGCGCCTGCGGGCCAGGAGCTCGACCTGCAGGTGGTTGAGCGGATCCACCACCTCCGCGGCCAGCGCGACTGACTCGGCCATCTCCGGGTGATTATCGAGCAGCCGCGTCCCGCCCCGGATCGCCAGCACCAGCTCGATCGCTTCGTCGTGCTCGGTGCGGATCTTCTCGAAGATCGCCTTCCCGCGCGGGTGCAGGCCCGCGTACTTGGCCGCGATCGCCATGTCGGACTGGGCCAGCGCCACCTCCATGTTGGAGACCATGGTCGCGAACACGTTGTCCTCGGCCAGGCCCTTCAGGTCGCCGAGCGACAGGCCCGCCTTCGCCACCCCGCCGGCGAGACCGAACCACGCCGGCAGCATGAAGCGCGCCTGCGACCAGGAGAACACCCACGGGATCGCCCGCAGGTCCTCGATCCGGCGGCTGGCGGTGCGCGAGGCCGGGCGGCTGCCGATGTTCAGGCCCACGATCTCGGAGATCGGCGTGGCGCCCCAGAAGAAGTCCTCGAACCCGGGGTCGTCGTAGACCAGCTCGCGGTAGGCGGCGAACGAGGCCTTGGACAGCGTCTCCAGCATCGGCGATGGCAGCGCGCCCTCGTCGTCGGGCCTCGCGCTGGCCATCAGGACGGCCGCGGCCAGGCTCTCCAGGTTGCGCCGCGCCGTGGGCTGGTCACCGAAACGGCGCGAGATCATCTCGCCCTGCTCGGTCAGGCGCAGGCGGCCCTTCACCGTCCCCGGCGGCTGCGCCAGCACGGCCTGGGCGGCCGGACCGCCGCCGCGCCCCACCGAGCCGCCGCGGCCGTGGAAGTACCAGAGGTCGTAGCCCCCGACCCGCGCCTGTGACGACAGCGTCTGGGCGGCCTTGGCCACGTTGTGCCGCGAGGCCACGTAGCCGCCGTCCTTGTTCGAGTCGGAATAGCCCAGCATCACCTCGCGCCAGCCGGGCTCGCCGAACAGCTGCGGCGGCAGGTCCAGCGCCAGCCACTGACGCAGCAGCTCGGGGCCGTGCTCCAGGTCGCCGATGGTCTCCAGCAGCGGCGTGATGCGGACAGCGCTGCGCCCCTTGTCCCCGCCCTGCACCAGGCCCGCCTGCTTCAGCAGCACCAGCGGCTCCAGGATGTCGGAGAGCGTGGCGGTCTTCGAGATGATGTAGCTCGAGAGCGCCTTTTCGCCGTAGAGCCGGACCACCTCGGCGGCGGCGTCCAGCGTGCCCAGCTCGCGCATCGTCTCTTCGGAATAGTCCAGGAACGGGGAGCGCAGCGGCCGGTCGTGGCTGAGCTCCTTGCTCAGCACCCGCACGCGCTCGGTCTCGTCCGAGCCCAGGTAGTCGATGTTCACCGAGGCGCGGACGTACAGCTCGTGGATCATCCGCTCATGCACGTCGGCGTTCTGGCGCAGGTCCAGCGACAGCAGGTGGAAGCCACAGGCCCGGGCCACGGCGATCAACGTGCGCAGCCGCGCGCCGATCACCCGGTCGCCCAGGTGCTTGCGGATCGACTGACGGATGGTCTCGAGGTCGGCGACGAAATCGGCGGCCGCGTCGTAGGGCCTGGCCTGGCTGCCCCAGGTCGTGCCCGCCAGCTTGTCGGTGGTGGCCGAGAGCCGGGCGGAGATCTCCTGCAGCGCCTGGCGGTAGGGTTCGTCCTGGCGGTGGACCGACATGTCGGGCGAGGACCCCGCGAGCGCCAGCACACCGGCGCTGGCCGGCGCCAGGTCGGAGGTGACGGCCAGGTCGAACCACAGCCTGCGCACCTCGTCGAAGTAGTGGTTCAGGATCAGCCGCGCCTGTGACCGCAGGGCCAGCTTCAGGGTCTCGCCGTTCACGCCCGGATGGCCGTCGCGGTCGCCGCCCAACCACGAGCCCAGGGTCAGCGGCGTGGCCGTCTCGAACCGCTCGCTCCAGCCGTCGTAGATCTCGACCATGGCGGGCAGGATCGAGCGGCGGACGATGGCCAGCGAGTTGCGGATTTCGTCGCCCGGCGTGATCCGCTCGGGTCGGTGCATCCGCGCCTTCCAGAGCAGCGCCACTTCGCGGAACAGGTCTTCGCGCAGCCGACGCTCGACGTGCGGCGGCAGGCGGTGGGTGCGCAGCGACATCAGCCGCGCGATCTCGGCCTCGCGCTCCACCACCGCCCGGCGGCGGACTTCCGTGGGGTGCGCCGTCAGCACCGGCGCCACGGCCATGCGCAGGATCAGCTTGCCGGCGGCCCGCTCGCCCACCCGGTCGGCGGCCTCGGCCAGGGTGCGCGGCAGCTCGCCCGGCAGCTCCTCGGCCTCGACGGAGCGCCTGCGGCCCGCCACGTCCTCCCCGAGGTTGGACAGCATCGAGGCGCAGGTGAAGGCCCGCGCCAGGTAGACGGCCTGATCGACGCGCAGGCTGGAGAACAGCGCCTCCAGCGCCTCCTCGTCGTCCTGCTGGGCCACGTCGCGGGCGCGCTTGACCAGGGCGGCGGCCTCGTCGCCGTCGAGGTAGTCGATGACCTCCTCGAGCAGGTCCTCGAGGTAGCGGACGGCTTCGCCCGCACTGCGCGGGACACCTGCGCCTGCGTTCTGCGGAGCCAGCTTCATTTCCATCAACGCGTCCCGCCCTTCGCACGTGCAGCAAGCATAGCGCATGGCCACGGCCCGTCAGCCAGGATCGCGCGGTGGAAGCGGGGCCAGTCGCGCTTTTTCCGCGGCCGCAGACGCGCGATCTCCAGCGCGCCGAGGCCCTGGGCGGCGTAGACCCCGGGCTGACGGCGCATGCGCTCGACGTCGGCCTCGATAGTGACGAACGCGATGTCGCGCCCCTGCAACTCCCGCATCTCGGCCACAGCGCGCTCATGGCCCCAGCCGAGCGCCCCCTGCCCCGTGTCGGCGACGATGCGGGCCAGGCGGAACAGCCGCCAATGCAGGGCGCCCAGCTCGCCCAGCGGATCGCCCGCGTAGACGCCGAGCTCGTCCGCCAGCTGCTCGGCGTAGGTCGCCCAGGCCTCCGAGTAGACGCCGAACCAGCGCTGCTTGGCCGGATCGGCCGACTGCAGGCTGGCCTGCAGCGCGTGGCCTGGGACCGTCTCGTGGAACGCGACGCTGGGCAGGGTCCAGGCCGGCCGCGCCCGGATCGCCTTCAGGTCGACGTAGTAGGCCGGCGGCTCGCGATAGCCGCCCCGGCCGCGGGCCTCGTCCTCGCGCGCCATCCGCCGAACCTGGGCGTCCGGCATGGCCAACTCACCGAACGCGTAGGCGAGCCTGGGCCGCAGCGCTGTGAGGCGGGTGTTCATATTGACCACGGCGCGTTCGCGGCCGGCGTCGTCATCGGCGTAGAGATGCCGCGGGTCCTCGGCCAGCCGCCGGATCCGCTCGGCGACCGATCCGTCGGCCAATCCGAGGCCGCGGAGCAGGAGGTCGGCGCGGCGTTGCCGTCTTCGCGCCTCGGCAATCGCCGCGCGATGTGCGGCCGCGGGATCCAACGGCCCGCCCCACGCCGCGGAGAGGGCTTCGCGATACGCCTCCGCCCCGGTCGCCGTTCGCGGCAGGGCCAGCGCGGCGGCGGTGGCGATCACGGTTCGGCGGGTCAGCATGTCGCTCCCATCTAGCCCTCCGAAATCACGAATGCTACCGGTGTCATCATGCAAATCGATCGCCGGACGCTGCTTTCCATGGCTTCCCTCGCCGCCGCCGGGCCGGCCGTCGCCGAGCCTGCGGACCCGACCGAGACCCTCGAGCTCTGGCCCGGCCGTCCACCCGGCGCGCCCGCCGTCCTGCCGGTGACGAAGATCACCGACCGCGTCGCCACCTCCGGCTTCCAGGACCGCTACGCCACCGACATCGGCGAGCCGCTGATGACCGTCTTCCGGCCCGCGAAGCCCAACGGCGCCGCAGCCTTGATCGCCCCCGGCGGCGGCTACATCCGCGTGGTGATCGACAAGGAAGGCTTCGAGATCGCGCGACGCCTGGCCGACGCGGGCGTCACCTGCTTCGTCCTGCGCTACCGCCTCCCCAAGGAAGGCTGGGCCAACCCAAGCGACGTTCCCCTCCAGGACGCCCAGCGCGCCATCCGCCTGATCCGCGCCGGCGGCGGCATCGACCCGAAGCGGGTGCTGGTTCTGGGCTGCTCGGCTGGCGGCCACGTCGCCGCCTCCCTCGCCACCGGCCACGCGCGCCATGTCTACGCGCCCGTCGACGCCGCCGACCGCCAGCCCGCACGGCCCGACCTGTCGATGCTGCTCTATCCGGTGATCGACATCGCTCCGCCCTTCGCCCACGCGGGCTCCCGGGAGGCCCTCCTCGGCCCCTCCCCCACGCCGCAGGCCGAGGCCAAGTATTCGCCCCATCGCCAGGTCACCGCCGACACCCCACCCACCTTCCTCGTCCACGCCGCCGACGACGCCTCGGTGCCGGTCGAGAACGCGCTGGGCTACCTCGCGGCCCTCCGCGCCGCCAAGGTCCCAGCCGAAGCGCACCTCTTCGAGGAAGGCGGCCACGGCTTCGGCATCCGTCTGGCTGAGGGCAAGCCCTGCGCCGCCTGGCCCGACCTGCTGGTGGCCTGGCTCGCCCGCCGCGGCTTCTTCAGGGCAGCCTAGCGGGCGTCGGGATGTAGGTCTTGTGGCAGCCGTTGCAGCTGTCGTAGAGCTGCCCGCCGATCTCGAACGCCTTCTCGGCGTCCCTCGCCTGGGCCGCGGCCTCGCCCTCCTTCGAGACGTCGATCATCATCTGGGCGAACTCGTTCCAGCGCCCCGGGCGGCTGTACTTCATCAGCTCGGGGCCCTTCGCCTGCAGGGTCTGGGCGCCCTTCACGGCGGCTTCCCAGCGCACCGCCGCCTGCGCCGGCGTCTCGCCCTCGGGCGGATCGTTACCGCCCGCCCAGAAGGCCAGCGCGCCGGGGTTCACGCCCGTCGCCATGATCGCTTGCACCGGCAGGTCGTGGTTCACGATCTGGGCGACGGCCCCGCCCGCGGCGAGCGCGGCGCAGGCGGCGAGCAGCAGGCGGACGCGCATTTGGAATCTCCGGTACGGCGCTGAGCCTAGGCAGAAAACCCTTCCCCTCAAAGCTAGGGTTGGGTCCGGAAGATCACTTCGCCCGGTCCAGCCAGTCGATCAGCGTCGTCATGTTCTGGATGTAGGTCCCCGTCGAGATCCCGATCACCGGCTTGTCGGTCGGGTACGGCGACGTGTCGGTCAGGTCGCCCACGTGGGTCGTGGCATAGTCGCCGTCGGGCGTCTTTGGCGGCGCGGCCCCCGTGTACGGATGGCTCGTCGCCACCAGCGGCGTCGGCCAGTAGCCCTCGCGGTTCAGCCCGGCCACCAGCTTCTGCGCCTGCGCCCCGTCCACCGCTTTGCCCGCCTGGACCTTCAGGTTCAGGTCCGAGGTCTCCAGATCGCGGGTCGCGAAGTACCTCGGCAGCGGGACCTGGTTCTTCGCCTTCAGCGGCGAGTCCTTCGTCACCGCCGCCGGGTCCGACGCCTTCAGCTTCTCGTAGCGGGCCCGCAGCTTGGTCACGTCGATCTTCCGATAGGCGCCGTAGTGCGCCAGCGTGCGCTCGGGGCTGTAGTCGGCGTAGTACTCCCCGTTCTCCACGTTCGAGCCGCGGCGATGGACGTAGAGCGGCCGGTCCGTCCCGATTTCGATGAAGGTCGGGTGCGTGCGCCCATCCGCCGTCGGCGTCGCCAGCTTCACCTTGTCCAGCCAGTCCAGCGCCTCGCCCACCCGCGCCAGGTACTTCGTCTCGCCGGTGAGCTCGTAGAAGTTCATCAGCTGGGCGACGTTGTTGGCCGTGGTGTGGGTGGCGAAGGCCTTCGGTTCGTAGGTGCGCGCGCCGGCCGGCTTCAGGTCGTCCGGCGTATGCTGCAGGCCCCAGGCCGGCTGCGGCTGGCCCTGCTGGGTGACGAGGAAGCTCCCCATCGCCCGGTTCACCGCCTCCAGCGCCCGCGCATCGCTCAGCACCTGATAGACCATGACCAGGAACTTGATGTTCTCGCCGGCCACGTCGTCGTTGAAGGTGATGTAGCTGGTGTAGTCCGGGTTGCCGTGGTGAACGAACTCGTGCTGCAGCGGGTAGCGCTGGGGCCAGCCGCCGACCGGATACTGGCTCGCAAGGACGAACCCGATCGCCTTCTCCAGCGCCGGCCGCCACTTCGGGTCGCGCTTCTCGACGTAGAGGCGCAGCAGGAACTGCATCGCCTCCGACGTGCCGGCGTCGTCGAAGGTGGCGTTGCCCCAGTGGTGCTGGAATTCCTCCATCCGCCAGGCGTTCTTGCCATAGGTGGCGTACCAGTCCTTCAGCGAAGCCTCGCCGCCGAAGTCGATCATGTAGTGCCAGCCGCCACTGGGATGCTGGCCCCAGATCAGCGCTTCGGCGGCCTGCTCGGCGGCGCGGTAGTAATATTCGTCGCCCGTCGCGTGGAAGGCGTCGAGGAACACGTGGCCCATGGTCGCCGTGCCGGGCGGCTGCACCCAGATCATGCTGGGCTTGGCCTCCAGCTCGCCCCAGCGGCGCTTCATGTCGGGCGTGTACGACCAGACGTAGCCGCCGTTCGTCGCCACCTTCTCGACCATGAAGGTCGTGGCGGTCTTCATGGCCGACAGCGTCTGCGCCTTGCTCGGCTGAGCCGCCGCGGCCCCTGCCAACACCAGAGCCACAGCGCCGATCACGCCGGCCAGCACGCCCCGCAACATCCACGTTCCCTTCCTCTTTGAATGGGATGTAGCGCGAAATGATACCGGTGTCATAGTGTCCGGAATGCAGAAGATAGGGCGGATTCCATGGTCCCCGAGCTTACCCGGCGAAACGCGATGGCGGCAGGCCTGGGGCTCGCGAGCCTGGCCTGGAGCGCACGCGCGGCGCCGCCCAAGGCCTCCCCGGTCGCGACGACAGCGCATGGGCGGGTGCGGGGCTACGTCGACGACGGGGTCCTGGCGTTCCGCGGAGTCCGCTACGGCGCCGACACCGGCCCCCGCCGCTTCCGGCCGCCGGCGGCGCCCGCGCCCTGGCGCAACGTCGCCGACGCCACGCGCTATGGCCCGGCCTCCCCTCAACGTGGCCGCGGCGACGAGCCCCGGAGCGAGGACTGCCTGTTCCTCAACGTCTGGACGCCGGCGCTGACCGGCCACCGTCCGGTGATGGTCTACTTCCACGGCGGCGCCTACTCGTCCGGCTCCGGCTCGGCTCCGCTGTACGACGGCGTGCGGCTCTGCAAGCGCGGTGACGTGGTGGTGGTGACCGTGAACCACCGCCTGAACGCCCTCGGCTACGCCTACCTCGGCCGCCTCGTCCCCGACCTCGCCGACAGCGGCAACGCGGGCCAGCTCGACCTGATCCTGGCGCTCAACTGGGTGCGCCAGAACATCGCCAACTTCGGCGGCGACCCCGACAAGGTGATGGTCTTCGGCCAGTCGGGCGGCGGGGCCAAGATCGCCACCCTGATGGCCACCCCCGCGGCCGCCGGCCTCTTCCATCGCGCCGCCACCATGAGCGGCCAGCAGGTCACCGCGTCCGGCCCCGGCAACGCCCACCGCCGCACGCTCGCCTGGCTGGACGCGCTGAAGCTGAAGCCCGAGCAGGCGGGCGAGCTGCGCACGCTGCGGGTCGAGCGCTTGGTCGAAGGCCTTGGCGCCGAAGACCCGGTCCTGGGTTTCGGCGGCCTCTACTTCGGCCCGGTGCTGGACGAGCGCTCGCTGAAGCGCCACCCGTTCTATCCGGACGCGCCTTCGCAATCGGCGGCGATCCCGATGATCATCGGCAACACCCACGACGAGACCCGCGCCTTCCTGGGGAACGACCCGACCAACTTCACCGTCGACTGGGCCGGCCTGCCCGGCAAGCTCACCCAGGCCAACATGCGGGTCGACATCGACGCCGCCACGGTGATCGCCGAGTACCGGCGCCTCTATCCGGCCTACTCGCCCAGCGACGTCCTCTTCGCCGCCACCACCGCCGCCCGCTCGTGGCGCGCCGCCATCATCGAGGCCGAGCAGCGTGCGAAGGCGGGGACACCGGCCTACGCCTACCAGCTCGACTACCCCGCCGGCGGCGAGCGCCTGCGCGCCCCGCACGCCAGCGACATCCAGCTCGTCTTCGACAACCTCGCCAAGCCCGGCGCCACGGCCAAAGGAGCCGATGCCCAGACGATGGCCGACCAGATGAGCGAGGCCTTCATCGCCTTCGCCCGCACCGGCGACCCGAACTGCCCCGCCATCCCCCGCTGGGAGCCCTACGCCCTGCGCCGCCGCCAGACGATGGTGTTCGACGTCCCCTCGCGCCTCGCCGACGACCCCCGCGGCGCCGAACGCCGGCTGTTCGAGAAGGTCCCGTTCGTCCAGGCGGGAACGTGAGGCCTACGCACATTCGCGTGAGCTTAACGACTGCCCGACGAATTCGCGCTCAACATAGCCTGGCCTGCGCACGACATGTCGTCAGGGCGCCGGCGAGGAGCACCGCATGAGCCGCCAACACCTGCTGCAGCTGACCCGCAAGCATCAGGACCTGGACGCCAAGATCCTCAAGGAAACCCGGAGCCCCAGCTCCGACGATCTGGCGCTGGCGGCGCTCAAGCGACAGAAACTCAAGCTCAAGGAACAGATCGCCCAGGTCGAGCGATCGCTCTAGCGGCCCAAGCCCTTCACTGAGCGCTCCACCGGCGCTCTCCCAAAATAGATCGTCATCCCCCGGCTTATCCGGGGGATCCATCCCACGGCGGCGATGCCGTGGAAGCGGGCCGCGCAGCGCGGCCCGCCGCAAGGCTTGCGGCGGCGCAACTTTGGATCCCCCGGACGCGTGCTTTGCGTTCGTTCGAGGCGTGTGCTTTGGAGACCGTCGCGCCCGCCGAGGCGCGCCCTTAGTCCCGGGAACGACATACGCAATTTGGGGGCGTCGGTGCGGAGATCCTACGTCACGTCAGGCGTGGGGCTGCTGGGCATGAGCTACGGGCTGGTCGCCATCTGCATCGGCATCACCAACAAGCGTCCCGGACCGACTCTGCTGGCGCTAGCGCCGGGCCTGGCAAAGGCCCTGCTGTCATTGGGGCTCGGCATCCTGGCCGCCGCGATCGCAACTGTCGCTCACCACCATCTCAGAGCCCGCCTGGGCGCGATCACGCAAACCTAGTCCGCCCGGGCAGGGCCGCCGGCGCACCTCCCCCGCGAAGCGGCGGGAGGGGGACCGCCCGCCGAGGTCGGCGCCAGCCGACCGTAGAGCGTGTGGTGGAGGGGGCGAGCCTCCTCAACGGAGTTCGCGACGGCTCATTCGATCCGCGCCGCCCTGAAGCTCGCCCCAAAGAGGCGCGGAGACTGGCGCCCGCGTCAAAAGCTGGCAAGGCCAGCGTGGCCGTCGTCAGCGGTCCGAGCTGGGCCGTGGCTCCTGAGGCACACGCGCGGTGTAGGCGATGGTGACCATGTTGCGCTCGACACGGCCGCCGAACTCGCGCTCGGCCACGTCCGCCACGCCGTCCAGCAGCCGGGCCCGCGCCTCGGGCTCCAGCCGCGCGACCGGCGAGTAGGTGGCGTAGAGCGCCCGCACGCCGGCCGGATCCAGCTCCAGCGTCCAGCTCTCGCGGCCGACGTCCACGTCCACGAAGCCCGCGGCCCGCAGGTCCGTCCGCCGAACCTCGACGTCGAGCGCGAACGGGACGCGGCCGGCGAGGCCTGCCGATGGACTCTCCTCGGGCGTGCGCATGATCTCCAGCGTGGCGTCGTGGAACGCGTCGGCGCGCTCAGGATCGCCGTAGACGTTCCACACCATCGCCCACGCGCCGCCCGGGCGCAGAGCGGCCGCGGCTGCGGCGAGGCCCTCGTCCTGGTCCAGCCAGTGGAAGGATGTGAAGGCGCAGCCCAGGTCGAAAGCCCCGGCCGGCAGGACCGCGTGTTCGAATGGCCGCCGCAGCACCTCAAGCCGCGACGACGGCAGGCGCGCCTCCAAGTAGTCCGCCAGGCGGACATCGGGCTCTATCGCTGTCACCGCCGCTCCGCGCGCCAGCAGCTCCTGTGTGCCGATGCCGGTGCCGGCCCCCACTTCGAAGACGCGGCAACCGGCCGCGAGGCCGCAGCGCTCGGCCAGCAAGGCCCAGACCCAGTCGGGGTAGCCCGGTCGCGCGCCGTGATACCGGGCCGGATCGGCGCCAAAGACCTCGCGGCCGTGGCGCCGGTCCATGCTGCCCATCAGATCGCCTGCGCGACGCGTTCCGACAGGTCGACGCGGTCGTCCTTGAGGCGCTCGGCCACCAGGAACGCGAGTTCCAGCGCCTGCTCACCGTTCAGCCGCGGGTCGCAGTGGGTGTGGTAGCGGTCGGCCAGGTCGCCCTCGGTCAGCGCACGTGCCCCGCCCAGGCACTCGGTCACGTTCTGGCCGGTCATCTCCAGGTGCACGCCGCCGGGATGGGTCCCCTCGGCCATGCAGATATCCACGAAGGACTTCACCTCGGAGAGGATGCGGTCGAACGGCCGGGTCTTGTAGCCGTTGTTGGCCGTCAGCGTGTTGCCGTGCATCGGATCGACGGCCCAGACGACGTTGCGGCCCTTGGTTGCGTTCAGCAGGCGCGGCAGGCGGTCGGCGATCTTGTCGGAGCCGAAGCGGCCGTAGAGCGTGAGCCGGCCCGGCTCGTCCTTGGGGTTCAGCACTTCGATCAGCCGGTTGAGCTCATCGCCTTCCAGCGTCGGGCCGACCTTCACGCCGATCGGATTCCTGATACCGCGGAAGAACTCCACGTGCGCGCCGTCCAGCTGGCGCGTGCGCTCGCCGATCCAAAGCAGGTGGGCCGAGGTGTCGTACCATTCGCCCGAGGTGCTATCGACCCGGGTCATGGCCTCCTCGTAGCCCAGCAACAGACCCTCGTGGCTGGTGAAGAACTCTACCCGATGCATCTCGGGATGGGTCTCGGGCGTGACCCCGATGGCGGCCATGAAAGTCAGCGCCTCGGAGATCTTCTCCGACAGCTCGCGGTAGCGGGCGCCCTGCGGGCTGTCGTTCACGAAGCCCAGGGTCCAGCGGTGGATGTTGTAGAGGTCGGCGTAGCCGCCGCCCGCGAAGGCGCGCAGCAGGTTCAGGGTCGACGACGACTGGCCGTAGGCCTGCATCAGCCGGTTCGGGTCGGGCGTGCGGCTCTCGGGCGTGAAGTCCATGCCGTTGATGTTGTCGCCCCGGTAGGACGGCAGCTCGACGTCGCCGATCTTCTCCACCGGCGAAGAGCGCGGCTTGCCGAACTGGCCGGCCATGCGGCCCACCTTCACGATCGGCTTGCCGCCCGCGAAGGTCAGGACCACCGCCATCTGCAGGATCAGGCGGAAGGTGTCGCGGATGTTGTCCGCCGCGAACTCCTTGAAGCTCTCGGCGCAGTCGCCGCCCTGCAGCAGGAAGGCCTTGCCGGCCGCCACGTCGCCCAGGAGGCTCTTCAGCCGGCGCGCCTCGCCGGCGAACACCAGGGGCGGCATCTTGCGGAGCTGGGTCTCGACGCGCGAGAGCTCGGCCAGGTCCGGGTAGTCGGACGGGATATGCTTCGCGGGCTTGCCCCTCCAAGATGCGGGCGTCCAGTGTTCGATCATCGGTTTCAACTCGAGAACCGCCGGTTGTTCGACGGGCCGCGCGTTTTACTCGACAAGGCCCGGAGCGTCGATGGGCCTTGGCCGTGGTCAGTCGGCCACGTCGTCGCGTCCTTCCGCATCCGCCAGGGCGGCGATCACCGCGGCCAGGGCGCCGAGCGCCAGCCACCACTCCTGCCAGACGCCGAAGCTGACGGCGCCGAAGAAGACATAGACGGCGGCGGAGGCCGCCGCGCCGGCGGCGACCAGGCTGCGTTCGCCGCGCGCAAGCCTTCGGAAGGCGAAGACCCAGACCAGGGCGGCGGCGGAAACGCCGAGAAGGCCAAGCTCCAGCCAGAGCTGCAGCGGGCCGTTGTGCGGATGAAGCTGGATGTGCGGGCTGAAGGCGCGGCTCGCATCCAGGCCCCAGCCGCGCCATGGGTGCTCGGAGATGCGCGCCAGCGCGTAGTTCCAGTAGCCGACCCGCTGGGCCCAGGACTCCGGCAGCTGCTGGCCGAGACCTAGCGGGCGGATGGCCAGGATGATCAGCGGCATGCCGACTATCAGCAGCGCCGTCGCGACGCCGAACGCCCTTGGCGCGGAGCGCGGCCACACCAGCACCATGCCGCCCACGCCCATGGCGAGCGCGACGGCCAGGGTCGGCGCGTCGGTCAGGAAGTGGCTGGCCAGGAGCGCCGTCCCTGCGGCCATCGGTAGCGCAAGCCACGCCGGGGCGCCGGCCCGGATCCCGCCGGCCAGCGCTACCGGCCACAGTAGCGCCAGCGCAAAACTGCCCTGCGCGATGTTCTTCTGCGCCAGGTCCGGGCGGATGGGATCGTCCAGGGCGTTGCGCAGCGCCTGGTAGATGCCCGCGCCCGTGAACGCTTCGATCAGCAGGACCACGCCGTAGAGGGCGAGCCCCCACGCAAAGATGAGCAACGTCAGCCGCCGCAGCCCCGGGTCGACCCGTTTGGCGGCCCACCAGGCGGCCCAGTAGAGCGGCGCCTGCAATGCCAGCTTCAGGGCCGTGTAGTCCTCGAGCTCATCCGGCTTGTGTGGGCTCCATAGCGTTGAGAGCGCCGCCCAGGCGACGACGAACAACAGCACGACCGCCAGCGGAGCCTCGCGGCCGCTGATCCGGAGCGCCGGCAGGCACAGGAGGCCGGCGAGCCCAACCAGCGGCGCGAAGCCCAGCGGGCCCAGCCAGGCGAATAGCGGCGTGAAGGCGGCCGCCACGGCCAGGACCCAGCCGCACCAAATCCCCAGCCTGTCCCGCGTCGGGGCCGCCTCGCTCATGCGCGCCTGATACGGGGCTTCGGCGCGCTACGCCACCGCGCCCAGCGCAGGCGGCATGTACTTCTCGCGCATGGTGACCAGTTCCTCCGCCAGCGTCGGGTGCACCGCGCAGGTGGCGTCCCACTGCGGCTTGGTCACGCCCATCTTCAGCGAGATGGCGGCCATCTGGATGATCTCGCCGGCGTCCGGCCCCACGACGTGGCAGCCCAGGATGCGCTCGCTCCCCTGCTCCACCACCAGCTTGATCAGCGCCCGCTGTTGGCCGCCGTAGAAGGTCTCCTTCATCGGCCGGAACTTGGAGAGGTAGATGTCCACCTTGCCGTGCTTGTGCCGGGCGTCGGCCTCGGAGAGACCCACCGAGCCCACCTGCGGCTGCGTGAAGACCGCCGAGGCGACCATGTCGTGATCGAAGGTGGTGGGGTTGTCGTAAAAGACCGTCTGGGCGAAGGCCGCGCCCTCGCGAATCGCCACCGGCGTCAGGTTGATGCGGTCGGTGACGTCGCCAACGGCCCAGATGTTGTCGACGTTGCTACGGGAATACGCATCCACCTTGATGGCGCCCGTCTCGGTCAGCGCGACGCCGGCCGTGTCCAGGCCCAGGTCGTCGGTGTAGGGCACGCGGCCGACGGCGAACATGACCACGTTGGCCTCGAGGTTGTGGCCGTCGATGCAGTGGGCGATCAGGCCATCCGGGGTCTTCTCGATCCGGTTGAGCTGCGAGCCGAGGCGGATGTTGATCCCGGCGGCTTCCATCTCTTCGGCCACATGGCTGCGGATGTCGTCGTCGAAGCCGCGCAGGACGTTTGGGCCGCGGTGGACGACGGTCGTGTCCACGCCCAGGCCATTGAAGATACAGGCGAACTCGAGTGCGATGTAGCCGCCGCCCACGACGACCGCCCGCTTTGGCAGCTGCTCCAGATGGAACGCCTCGTTGGAGGTGATCGCATGCTCGATGCCGGGCAGGTCGTGCGGCATCCAGGGTCGGCCGCCGGTGGCGATCAGGATCTTGTCGGCGGTGACGCGGCCGTGGCCTTCCACTTCGACCGTGTGGCGGTCCACGAGGCGGGCCTTGCCGTGGACGAGCTCGGCGCCCGCGTTTTGCAGGTTGCGGACGTAGATGCCGGACAGGCGCGCGATCTCGTTGTCCTTGGCCATCAGGAAGCGGGGCCAGTCGAAGCTGGGCTCGGGGACAGTCCAGCCGTAGCCCCGGGAGGTCTCGAAATGCTTCGAATATTCCGAGGCATAGACCATGAACTTCTTGGGCACACAGCCGCGGATCACGCAGGTGCCGCCGACGCGGTGCTCCTCGGCCACCAGCACCTTGGCGCCGCTCATGGCCGCCAGGCGCGCGGCGCGCACCCCGCCCGAGCCGGCGCCGATGACGAAGAGGTCGTAGTCGTAGTCCGCCACCGGCGACTCCTAGGGTTCGAGCTGGATCACGCCGTCGGGCGTGCCGACCAGCGCGCGATCGGCCAGGTCGAGGAACAGGCCGTGGTCGACCACGCCGGTGACGCTCTTCAGCGCCGCCGCCAGGGCCGCCGGTTCCTCGATCCGGCCGCAATGAGCGTCATAGATAAGGTTTCCGCCGTCGGTTCTTACAGCCTGGCCGTCCTTGCGCCTAAGCATCGGGGCGATGCCGATATCGCATTCCGCCAGCGCGTCGCAGATCCGCTCGGCCGTGGTCTTGTGCCCAAACGCCACCACCTCGATCGGCAAGGGAAATTTTCCCAGTATTTTCACGCTCTTGGCGGCGTCCGCTATCACGACGCACGACTTCGACGCCTCCCACACCAGCTTCTCGCGCAGCAGCGCCGCGCCGCCGCCCTTGATCAGTGACAGGCCGGGCCCGATCTCGTCGGCGCCGTCGACGGTGAGGTCGATGCCCTTGGTCTCGCCGAGCTCGCCCAGCCGGATACCGAGGCTCGCGGCCAGATCGGAGGTGGCCTGCGAAGTCGGCACGCCCAGGATGTCCAGCTTCCGCTCGGCGAGCGCGCGGACGAACCAGGCCGCCGTCGAGCCGGTACCCAGGCCCACGACCATGCCGGCCTCCACCAACGCCGCTGCGGCTTCCCCGGCGGCGCGCTTCTGAGCGTCTGGATCGGTCATTTCTTCGCCTTGGCCTTCTTCGCACTCATCGCCTCGCGGAAGCGCGCGGCCCAGCCCGGCTTCTCGGCCTGCAGCCCGCGGCCCAGCGCCAGCGCGTCGGCCGCCACGTCTCGGGTGATCACCGAGCCCGAGCCGGTGTAGGCGCCCGCCCCGATGGTCACGGGCGCCACCAGCGCCGAGTTCGAGCCGATGAAGGCGCCCTCGCCCACGTGGGTGTCGTATTTGAAGAAGCCGTCGTAGTTGCAGAAGATCGTGCCAGCGCCGATGTTCGCGCCCGCGCCCACCGAACCGTCGCCGAGATAGGCCAGGTGGTTGGCCTTGGCGCCCTTGCCGATCATGACCTTCTTCACCTCAACGAAGTTCCCGATGTGGGCTTCCTCGCCGATGTCGGCGCCCGGCCGCAGGCGGGCGTAGGGGCCGATCAGGGCGTCCTCGCGCACCACGGCGCCCTCCAGGTGGCTGAACGCCCGGATCACCGCGCCCGTGGCCACCTTCACGCCGGGCGCGAAGACCACATAGGGTTCGACGGTGGCGCCGGCGGCGATCTCGGTGTCCCAGGAGAAGAAGACCGTTTCGGGCGCCGTCATGGCGACGCCCTCGGCGAGGAAGAAGGCGCGACGCCGCTTCTGGAACTCGGCCTCGGCCTGGGAGAGCTGCATCGGCGTGTCGGCGCCCATCACCGCGGTCTCGGGCGCCACGTGGGCGCGGACCAGCAGGCCCTCGTGCACCGCCTCGGCGATGATGCCGGTGAGGAAGTACTCCTTCTTCGGGTTGTCGTCGGTCAGCCGTGACAGCCAGCGGAACAGGTCCCTGCGGCCCGCCAGGTACATGCCGGCGTTGCACAGCTTGACCGCCCTGACCTCCTCGTTCGCCTCGCTGGGCTCGACGATGCGCAGGACGTGGCCGTCGGCGCCGCGCAGCACGCGACCGTAAAGCAGCGGATCCACCGGCTCGAACCCCAAGAGCGCCAGCGCCGCACCGCCCCGGCGCAGTGTGAACAGCGGCTCGAGGTCCTGGGCCGTGAGCAGCGGCGGGTCGGCGTTGACCACCAGCACGTCGCCGTCGAAGTCGGCCAGCGCCGCCTCGGCGCACATCACCGCGTGGCCTGTGCCCTTCGGCGGGTCTTGGACCACCACAGCACTCTCGCCCAGGCGGTCGACCACCAGCTGGCGGACCTCGGGGATCGTGCCGACGACCACGTGGATGCGCTCGCAGCCCGCCGCCTGCACGGTGTCGATGATCCGGTCGAGCAGCCGGCGGCCGCCCACCCGGTGCAGCACCTTGGGCGTCTTGGACTTCATCCGCGTGCCGTGGCCGGCGGCCATGATCACGGCGGCTCTGGCGGTCATGCAGCTCTCCCCACGGCAGCGCGAGTCTTCGAACGCCCACCGCTTAGCAAGCCTTGTGAGCCGGCGCGACAACCGGCTAGCGTCCGCGCCGTCCTGTCGGGGAGTCTCCATGAAATCTCGTTCGCGTCTGGCCGCCCTCTTCACCGCCGTGGCCGTCGTGGCCCTCGCTCCGGCCGCCGGGCAGGCCGCGCCCGACAAGGCGCTGGAGGCCAGGTTCGACACGATGATCGACCCGGCCGAGATGGGCGGCTGGCTGAAGACCATGGCCGCCGGGCCGATCCACGTGGGCGCGCCGCACAACAAGAAGAACGCCGAGATGACCCTGACCCAGTTCAAGAGCTGGGGCTGGGACGCCAAGATCGAGACGTTCTGGGTGCTGTACCCGACGCCGAAGGAGGTGGCGCTGGAGCTGACGACCGGCGCCGGCGCGCCATTCAAGGCGACGCTCTCCGAGCGGCCCGTCCCCGGCGACGAGACCTCCAGCCGGACCCAGGACGAACTGCCGGCCTATGTGGCCTTCCAGGGTGACGGCGACGTCACGGCCCCGCTGGTCTACGTGAACTACGGCATGCCGGCCGACTACGACGCGCTCGAGCGCATGGGCGTTTCGGTGAAGGGCAAGATCGTCATCGCCCGCTACGGCGGCGGCTGGCGCGGCCTCAAGCCCAAGCTGGCCCAGGACCACGGCGCGGTGGGCGCGATCATCTATTCCGACCCGCGAGACGACGGCTACGCCATCGACGACGTCTATCCGAAGGGCGCCGCACGGCCGGCCCAGGGCTTCCAGCGCGGCTCGGTCATGGAGCTGCCGACCGCGCCGGGCGATCCGACCACGCCGGGCTACGGCTCCACCAAGGACGCCAAGCGCATGGCGCGGGAAGACGCCGCGACGATCCTCAAGATCCCGACCCTGCCGATCTCGTACGGCGACGCCCAGGTCCTGCTGCAGGCCCTCGACGGGCCGGTGGCCCCAGCCGCCTGGCGGGGCAGCCTGCCGATCACCTATCACGTGGGCGGCGGCGACGCGGCGAAGGTCCACCTGAAGGTGGTCTCCGACTGGAGCCTGAAGCCTGTCTACAACGTCATCGCGACCCTGAAGGGCCGGCAGAAGCCCGACGTCTGGATCGTGCGCGGCAACCACCGCGACGGCTGGGTGTTCGGGGCCACCGACCCGCTCTCGGGCCATGTGGCGATGATGGCCGAGGCCAAGTCCATGGGCGCGCTCGTCAAGGCCGGCTGGAAGCCGAAGCGGACCATCGTCTACGCGAGCTGGGACGGCGAGGAGCCGGGCCTGCTGGGCTCCACCGAATGGGCGGAGACCCATGCCGCGGAGCTCAAGAAGAAGGCGCTCGTCTACATCAACTCGGATTCCAACGCCCGCGGGTTCCTGGGCGTGGGCGGCAACCACGCGCTGCAGCACTTCGTGAACGCGGTGGCGGCCGACGTCACGGACCCGCAGACCGGCGTCTCCATCCGCGATCGCCTGCGCGCACGCCTGGCCGTGCAGGGCGCCGAGCCGGGCGCCAATCCACGCGCCGTGGCGCTGGGCAAGATCGCCGGCGATCCGGCCCGCGATCTGCCGATCGAGGCCTTGGGCTCCGGCTCGGACTACTCCGCCTTCCTGCAGAACCTGGGCCTCGCGAGCCTCAACGTCGGCTTCGGCGACGAGGGCGAGTCGGGCGGCGTCTACCACTCGGCCTACGACACCTATGAGCACCACAGCCGCTTCGTGGACCCCGGCCACGCCTACGCTGGCGCACTCGCAAAGATCACCGGCCGGATGGTCCTGAGGATGGCCGACGCCGAAACGCCCGTGCAGCGCTACGCCGACGTCGCCGACACGGTCGCCACGTACCTCGACGAGGTGAAGAAGCTCGCCGTCACCCGCAGCGACGAGGCCCAGGTGCGCTCCCGCCTGCTGGCCGGCGGCGCGTTCAAGCTCTCGGACGACCCCACCATGTCGCGCGGCGACCCCGCGCCGTTCCCGGCCTCGCCGCGGATCGACTTCAGCCGTCTCGATGCGGCGCTCGCGAAGGTGAAGGCCAGCGCCTCGGCCTTCGACCAGACCCTGGCCTCGAAGGCGGCGTCACTGACCCCCGCCCAGAAGACCAGGCTCGACGCGGCCCTGCTGCCGCTGGAGCAGCGGCTGCTGCGCGACCAGGGCCTGCCGTTCCGGCCCTGGTACAAGAACATGATCTACGCGCCCGGCCGCTTCACGGGCTACGGCGCCAAGACCTTGCCGGGCGTGCGCGAGGCGATCGAGGAGCGCCGCTTCGACGACGCGTCCACCTACATCGGGCTGACCGCCGAGGCGCTCAGCGACTACGCCGCCGGCCTCGACACGGCGACCGCGGTGCTGAATGGCAACTAGGCCCCTCGACGGCGCGGTGATCGCCTTCGACCTCGACGGCACGCTGGTCGACACCGCGCCCGACCTGATCGGAACGGTGAACCACCTGCTGGCCCAGGAGGGCCTGTCGCCGCTGGCGCTGGAGGCGGCGCGGCCCTTCATCGGCCACGGCGCGCGGCCGCTCATCCAGCGCGGCTTCCAGGCCGCCGGCCAAGTGGTGCATCCCACCCGCCTGCAACAGCTCTTCGAGCGGTTCATCCCGCACTACCTGGGCCGTATCGCGCAGGAGAGCCGGCCGTTCCCGGGCTGCATGGCGGCGCTCGACGCGCTGGCGGCCGAGGGCGCGAAGCTGGCGGTGTGCACGAACAAGCCCACGGACCTGTCGGTCGCTCTTCTCGAGGCCTTGGACCTCGCACCGCGCTTCGCCGCGATCGTGGGCCCGGACGCCGCGGGCGCCGCGAAGCCTGATCCGCGGCACCTGCACGCCGCCGTGGACGCCGCCGGCGGAACCATGGACCGCACGATCCTCGTCGGCGACTCCGGGACCGACGCGGGCGCCGCCCGGGCGGCCGGGGCGGGGCTGATCCTCGTCAGCTTCGGCTACACCGACATCCCGGCCGCCGACCTCAGCCCCGACGAACTGATCCACAGCTTCGACGACCTACCCGCCGCCTGCCTGCGGCTGTTGAGCGCTTGCGGCGCGCAAACGGGTCCGCTATAGCGCGCCACTTCCTGCGGCGGATGCGTAGCTCAGCGGGAGAGCACCTCGTTCACACCGAGGGGGTCACAGGTTCAATCCCTGTCGCATCCACCATTCCTCCCTGAAATCGGTAAACTTTTTGGCGATCATGGGTTCGCACCCATCATCACGCCCACCAATCGGCAAGGTGCGGAAGATGGACTGGATCTTGGCCGGCGCGTCCCGCGTGGCGCTTATTGGCGCCGTCGTATTTGCTACTTCGGGTCCCGGCTCACCATCAGCGGACAAGCCGGCCGTGAGCTCAGCGTGCGGGTCGGCCATGCCGGGGTGTCGCTCGTACTGGACCATCCGAAGGCCAAGCCAAACCGTCAGGGCGAGTGGCAAACCCGCGACGGCGCCGCGGACACGTTACAGCTGACCATCGGCCAGCTCGGCGCGAACGCCGGCTACCAGGCCATTTGGTGCGACACGGACCCGGCCGAGCTCGAGTCGCAACTGACCGACATCGGCCTCGACATCCTCATCGCCGGCGAGGCCGCCTATCGGGCGGAGCGGCAACGCCGCTACGAATGGGACTTGGAGCAGCGCGAGCGGCTCGCGGCCGAGCTTGCGGCGCGCCGCGCGGAGGCCGAACGGCGGGCCCGCGAGCAGCGCGCGGCGGAAGCACAGGCGCGCCGTGAGCTGTTGTTCTCCCAGGCCCAGGCTTGGCGGACGGCCCGCGATATCCGTGGGTTCGTCGCGGACGTGCGAGGCGCCGCCGACGGACAGACGGAGGCTTGGGCCGCGCTTGCCGAAGCCGACGCGCTTGATCCTGTGACCGCCGGGTCGTCTAGCGCTACCGCCGCACACGGGGGGCCCGAGGCGGACGACCGTTGACTTCGCACCGGGCCCCCGGGGGCCTCAATACGAGGGCGTAGGCTGCTGCCGAGCTTGGGCAGGCGATGCTCTACGTGCAGAACGTCGCCGGCGCCAACGCCAATGTCGACCGCATCTAGCGCAGGACCGACGTACTGCGCCTTGTCCTGCGCTCGCGTCCCTTGCGGCGTCCACAGGTCTGGGTTGGGCGGAGCCTACGGTCTCGACCAATGCCTCAGTCGTCCGCGACCTTGGCCCGATCGCGCCCAACCCCGCAGTGAGGCGGCCCGATGCAGGTCTGCTATGCAGACCTTGCGACCGCCGCTGCTGGCGGCAGCGACCAAGGCGCGCCACCTCAAGCTCTCGGCTAGGGCGGCGGATGATGGCCCCGCTCGGGGATCGTGAAGTCCGGCATCGTCGTGGGGTGGCTCCGAATGTCCCCGGACATGCACTTCAGGCGCAGGTCGCCGAAGAACACCGGGTCGGGCGGCAGGGAGGACCTCACGTCGGCGACGAGCCCGGTGGCGATATCGAAGCTGAACTCACGCTTAAGCGGCCGCCACTCGAAGGCCCGGGCGTCCAGGGAAACGTCGAAGCGCAGTGTCCATTCGTCTGCCGCCGGCGAAACGGCCCAGCCTGGCGCCGGGTTGAGGAATTCACCGTCCGCCGCGCCGGCGCCTGAGATCGTCAGGCGCATTGCGGTGAGGCCAGGCCGGCGCTCCAGCAATTCCGAGATGATGTGCCAGCGGCCGTAGAAGATCAGGAGTTCTTCCATCCGCGCCTCCTAGGGCTCGAGCCCGGTGCGGCGGGTGAATGCGCTGGAGAAGCCGCCGCTTCCGTTGAACTGCCCCAGCACGCCGCGCCACGCCGTCAGCCTCGCGCCAAACCGCCGCTCGACCTGCTGCCGGTTCGCGGGGTTGTACTGCCCCCAATGGAGGACCCCGCCCATGTTCGGGTTCAAAGCAAGTTGGGTGGCGTACTCCACCATATCCTCGCTGCCGCTCATGTCCTTGAGACCGGCCACCTCGACCGCGCAGGACCTGTCCCATAGCTGCATGCCGAGGGTCGCCTGCGTCGGGCCCATGAACCGCAGGGAGGCATAGCCGAGGAACGACTTGCCACGGAGTTCCTGCTGGATCTCGAAGGCGATCAGGGCGTCGATGAAGGCGATCAGACGGCTGTCGTTCGCGTCGAAGAAGACCTCCACGGACGCCACATTGTGCTGGCAGCTCTGGTCCAGATAGTCGTGGCCATCCATCACCGCGTAGCTGCGCGCGCAGTAGTCCTGGTCGCCCTGCATCGCCTGGAAGACGCCGTAGGCGATCAGTTGCCAGGCGAAGAGCCCGGCCGCGCGCTTGATGGGGTCCGGCTCGTTCGGGTCCAGGAGCTTGTTCTTGATGGCCTCCAGCGCCTCGCCCAACCGGTCGTCGGCGTCGAAGGCCTCCAGAAGCTCCTTAATCAATAGCGCCACCAGCGCCAGCGCCCCCAGCATCGTCAGCAGCCCCGCGCCGCCGGCGGCAGCGACCGCGGCGATGCCTGCGCCCACGGCGGCGCCGTTGCTCTCCACGAAGTCCTTGATCTCCTCGTAGACGTACTCCAGCACGCCATGGAGGAAGCTGCCGCTGGAACAGATGCGCTCGAGGAGCGACCCGCTGCCGGCGCGTTCGGGATGGTCTTCATCCGGGGCGTACGGATGCGTCTTGCCGGCCTTGTCGAAGACCAGCGGCGCGCCCGCCGGGCTGACGACCGAGCCGACCCGCTGGGTCAGCCCCTGCGGGCCCATCGCCAAGGGGACCTGCCAGCGTTTCGTCACGCCCACGAGATTGCGCTGGAAGTTCAGGTGCGGCGTCAGGCAGACCACGACCTGCAGGAAGCGCTGAGGCGGGTCCGGCGGCTGGCCCAGCGGGTCCTGGAAGAGGCCCGGATTGCCAGCCGAGTTCGCGTTGATCTGATGCTTGACGTCCTGCCACAGGTGCAGCCGGCGTCGTTCCCACAGCGAGTACTGCGGCGTCGCCCGCACCACCACGGAGTAGATGATCCCGAACCGGCCCACAGCGACCCGCACCGCATTCAGGACGTTGTTGTCGCGGATGACGTGGAACTTTGAGGGACCGCCGAACTCGGGCGCGCCATAGAGCGCGCGCAACTTCGCATCGTCGGTGAGATGCGGGTGGTAGCGCTGGTCGTCGACGCCCTCGATCCAGTAGTGGTCGCCGCCGTCGGCCACCAAGTGGACCGCCACCACGCTGTCGGCGACCGCGCCGCGGTCGAAATCGCCGCCGTGGGTTCCCGTGCTGAAGGCCCCCACCACGGTCTGACCGCCCGCGCCGCCGAGGGTCTCGAACGCCCATGGACCGGCGAAATGCGACGTCCCCGAAATCTGCCGGATGTAACCGCCCAGCGTCTTGGGATCGTCACACTGATCGATCTGCTCCATCTCGGCGTAGGCCTGGTAGATGCGCTTGCCGCTTTCGAAGTGGATCAGCGTCCCGTAGCGGGCGGGCCAGGCTTCGTCCTTCATCCTCTCCAGGACTGTCGGATGCAGGCAGCCCGGCACGACGTCCGTGAGCGTGCGGTCCATGGCCTGGACCTGGTCCTGAGGATCATGGCTCTCAATGAAGACGTCATCGCTGATCGCCGCCTCGGACAGCGCCCAATGGCTGCCGGCTGCGCGAAGACGCGATTGCGGCGGCCGATCGCGGCAGAGCTCGATGACCTCTGCCAGGCTGGCAGGATAGTCGACCTCGGAAACCTGGTTCAGAAGGACCGTTCGCGGATCGTCGTGGAAGCGCGTCCAGCTGCGGTTGTACTCGCGGTGCATCCCGGCGCCCTCCTCCGCCGCAACCGCCCCCGCCTGAGCCTAGGTCGGACCATGGGCAGGATGCAAACGGTGGAACGGTTGCAAGGCCGGGGAGATGCGCAAGCCGTCGTCTGGGACGCGCCAGCTGCGGTCGCTCGTCAGCGTGGCTCGAACGACCCCTTCACCATCCAGAGCATCATCGCCGCGTGGGCTTCGCGCGCCCGCGCCGGCGGGCCGGAGATGAAGAACTCGCTGCCGCTGAAGCTCTTGCGCTCGGTCCAGCGAACCGTCTCATCGACGGCGGCGCGCAGGCGTTCGCGCACGCGAGCGCGGGCGGCCTTAGCCGCGAAGATCACATAGGTCGCATCATCCACAGCCGCACCCCAAGTTCTGGTCATCATTGAGCCCGAACGGGGGCGCTTCGCGCCAGTGAAATCGCTGAGGTTTCACAGTTTTTTGGCGCGGTGTGCTGCGCTTGCGACGGCGCGCTTCGCATAACGACACATCGGCGCGGACGCCCCATAGCTATCGCGGAGTTCGCGGTGTAGCCCCGGCAGGACTCGAGCCCGCAACCCGCAGATGCGCCGCAGGCCACGTCCGTCAGCTCCGCCTCCGTGCCCCCAGGTTCTGGAGACGAGTTCCCGGACAAAACCGGCCGGGTCTCCGCCGGCTATTCGCGCAAGGCGGCTACGGCCCTTGGGCCTCAAGCGCGTCGACAATGGCGGCGGCCTCCGCGAAAGCCGTGTTGGCGGCCGGGACCCCGCGTAGACCGCGGTCTCCAGCAGCACTTCCTTGAGCTCGTCCTGCGTGAAGCCGCCCTGCTCCAGGCCGGCGCGCACGTGCAGGCGAAACTCCTCCCAGCGGCCCAGAGACGCGGTCATGGCTACGACCAGCAGCCGCCGGGTGCGATGGTCGAGACTGGGGCGACCCCAGACCTCGTGCCAGGCGTAGCGGGTGATCATCGCCTGGAAGTCGGCGTTGAAGGGCGTGCGCGACGCCAGGGCGCGATGGACCCAGGCGTCGCCCAGCACCTGGCGGCGCACCGCAAGGCCGGCGTCGAAGAGCGTGTCGCGCGCGTCGACTACGGCGTCGCTGGCGCCACGAAGCAGGAGGGCCTCGACGGCGCTGGAGAAGGCGGCGGGCGCCTCCAGGCACGGCAGGTGTGCGGCGTCGAGCCTTGCGACCTCGGCGCCCGCGATGGCCGCGGCGATGCGGCCACCATGCGGTCGCGGTAGGGCTCGGGCACGGAACAGGCGATGAGGTCCAGCGGGATCAGCGGATCGTCCGGGAAGTACATCTGGGTCGCCAGCCGCGTCGCGAACGCCGGCCCCAGCAGCGACAGGTGGATGTGCGACGGCCGCCAGGCGTTGTCATGGTCGCCCCACGGGTATGCGCCCGGCCGCACGGTGACGAACTCGTGGCGCCCCTCGTCGTCGGTGATCACCCGGCCCATGCCCGTGAAGTTCGGGTCGATCGGCGCGTCCCACTGGTCCTTGGCGTGGATGTAGCGGCCCGCCGCGTTCGCCTGCCAGATTTCGATCATGGTGTTCGCCACCGGCCGGCGCCGCTCGTCCAGCACCTGCCCCGCCACGACGATCCGCTGGCCCAGCGGGACGCCGGCGTGCTGCGCGGTAAGGTCCGCCATCGCCGGACCCATGAGTCGGCCCAAGTCGTGCGGCCCTGTCGTCTCGGTCAGGGTCTGCGGGATGCGCACCAGCGGCTGCGAGGGCGAACGCAGGACCGTGGACTTGTACGGGGGTACAGCGACGGCGGCTGGCCCGCGTCGTCGCGCGCATACTCGTCGGGCTCAGCCATTCCGTTCCATCTCCGCCCGCGATCCCGCGGAGCCTACATCCTCCAGACCAGGGTGACGCCATAGGTCCTGGGCGGCGCGTACGGCACCAGCACCTGCCGGTAGGGCGCGAAGGCCGTGACGTAAGTGGCCACCAGCTCGTCGGTGAGGTTCTTGCCCCACACGGCCACCTGCCAGCGCTTGTCGGGCGAGGTCAGGGACACGCGCGCATCGACGTTGATGTAGCCTTCCTGCTTCTGCGTCGCGATGTTCGAGCCCTCGAAGAACATGTGCGCCTGGTTCGTGTAGTCGACGCGGCCCAGCGCCTCCCAGCCCTGGATGTCGACGCTATACTGCGCGGCGAGGTGGATCTTGTCCTTCGGCGAGCGCGGCAGGTCGTTGCCGGTGAAGTTGCCCGTGGCGCCGGTGGCGAAGCTGGTGAACTCGGCGTCCAGATAGCCGTAGGCCGCCTCGAGTTGCAGCCCCGGGATCGGCCGCGCCACCAGTTCGACCTCGAGGCCCTCGATCTCGGCGGTCGCGGCGTTGCCGACCACCACACAGCAGAGCGGCACCAGCTGCGAGACCTGCAGGTCCTTGTACTCGGTATGGAACACCGAGAGGTTCACCTGCAGGCGCTTGTCCAGCCACTGGGTCTTGGCGCCGCCCTCGTAGCTCCAGGCGTACTCGGGGTCGTACGGCGTCGACTGGCTGACGCCCGAGCCGGCGATGCCCTGGAAGCCGCCGCTCTTGAAGCC
>NZ_DASWTE010000139.1:0-10065 GCF_036402295.1 Phenylobacterium sp. | reverse complement strand
AGCCGCCTCGGCGCCGTGCGCCTGGAAAATGCTCTTCGCCAGATCGAGCCCGATCGTCGCAACCTTGCCCACGGACGCCTCCTTCGAGTGGTGCTTCAACACCTCCACTCTGGCGCCTCGATGCCGTCAGGGGGCGTCCACCCCATGGCAACCGGCGGCGCACAGCTGACGGCGCCCGGGTTGTTCGACGTTGAACCGGAATGCCTGATCAACGGCTTCGGGACCCCGTTCCCACCAGGGATCCCGAACGCAGGGTCTCCAGCCAGAGGTCGAACATCGCGCGCTGCCGGGCCGGGGGGATGCGCCCCACGCCCAGCAGAACCTGCACGCCGATCCCGTCGACGAGTGCGATCAGGCTCTCGGCGGCTTCGCGCGGATCGACGTCGGGCGCCACGTCACCTTCCGCCTGCGCCCGGGCGAGCAGCCGGGCGAGGCGCGAGCGCCACTCGTCGTAGCGCAGGCGCATCACCCGGGCGACGTCATCGTCGTAGCTGGAGCGCTCCCAGTAGCCGACCCAGATCCGCCAGTAGCCGCGCCGTTCGGGTGTGAGCGGCAGGGCAAGGGCCACCACCCTGCGGATCGCCTCGAACGTCGGCCGGACCTTTTCGGCGCGCTCCATGCGTTCGCGGACGAGGGTGGATGAGTGCTCGGAGGCCTCGATGAGCAGCTGGTCCTTGGAATGGAAGTAGTGGGTGAGGGCGCCGGTGGTGAAGCCCGCCTCGCGGGCCACCTCGCGGACGGTGAGGCCGGCGATGCCGTCGCGCATGATCACCCGCAGCGCCGCCGCCGCGAAGATCTCCCGCCGCGCTTCGTGGTCGACCGACCTGCCCATCCCGATCCTTTCGGATATGCCCCGGTCTGCCGGAATTCGCTCGGCCCTGGCAAGCCTGAGGACGCCTCCGCGGCCTGAAAATCACACAACGGTTATATAACGAGCGTTACGCGCAGTCTTTCGAAACACAAAACACGTGTTATGTTCTCGGCATCGAAAGCCGAGGGCGCGGGCCCGGTGGCCCTTCAAGCCCTGCGGCGACTCTGCCGGGGGGAACCATGAGCCGCTCGCTGCCAGTCGCGTTGGTCGCCGCAACCGCGTTGTCGGGCCTGCTGGTCCCCACGGCCGTCCTCGCCCAGGCGCGGCCGGCCGACACGCTCGTCCAGGAACTGATCGTCACCGCCCAGAAGCGCGAAGAAGCCGCTCAGGACGTGCCGATCGCGCTGACCGCGCTCTCCGGCGAGCAGTTGGAACGGCAGGGCGTCGACGGCTTCCAGGACCTCTCGACCCGGGTGCCGTCGCTGCGGTTCGGGTCAGGCGTCACCGGCGGCGAGCATGTCATCACCCTGCGTGGCATCGGCAGCCAGAACACCACCAGCGGCGGCGACTCGCCCGTCGCCTACAACCTCGACGGCGTCTACCTGGCGCGGACCACGTCGGTCGATCCAGAGTTCTTCGACATCGACCGGATCGAGGTGCTGCGCGGCCCGCAGGGCACCCTCTACGGCCGCAACTCGGTCGGCGGCTCGGTCAATGTCATCACCCGGCGTCCGACAGCTGAGGCCGGCGGCCATCTCGATGCTCTCCTCGGCAACTACGACGCCCGCATCCTGCGTGGCTGGGCCAACCTGCCGATCCTGGACGAGGGCGAGCGCCAGGTGCTGGCCCGGGTGAGCGGCGTCTGGGCCGAGCACGACGGCTACCAGAAGAACCTCTTCAGCGGACCTGGCGCGACCCACGACGCCGACGGCCAGGACTTCTGGATGCTTCGTGGGCAGCTCTACTTCAAGCTCTCGGAGGCGGTGGACTTCCGGCTGATCGGTTCGGTCTCCGAGAACGGCGACCCCGTGGCGACCAAGACCCAGTGGTACCTGCTCCCGGCCCGCTACGCTGGGGCCCAGCCCTATCTCACCAACCCGCGCGAGGTTCGGAAGAACACGCCGGAGCTTTACGACCAGGACAGCGCCTACCTGTCGGGAACCCTCAACGTCGATCTGGGCTTTGCGACCTTCACGTCGGTAAGCGGCTATGCGTCGGGCAAGTGGGAGCAGTCGAACGATCCGGACGCCTCGGAGCTGACGCTGGCGACGAACCCCTACTGGACCCTCGACCAGTTCCAATACTCGCAGGAGGTCCGGCTGGCCTCCAATCCGTCGGACGGCCCTCTGAGCTGGATCGTCGGCGCCTTCTACTTCCGCGAGAAGGTGGGGCAGACCTTTCAGTTCATCGACACCGGCTTGAACTCGGCCTCGCCCTTCACCGACAATTTCATCTTCACCAACGGCGGCATCTACAAGACCGAGTCCAAGGCGGTGTTCGGCCAGGCGGACTTCGATCTGGCGAAGTCCGGCATGGGCCTGCCGGTCACTCTGACCGCGGGCATCCGCTACACGCGCGACGAGAAGAAGGGCTTCGACTTCCTCAACTTCACCCTGCCGCTGATCCCCTTCAGCGTGGAGCCGAGCAAGGCCTTCGACGAGGACTGGAGCGAGACGACCTACAAGCTGGGGGCCAACTGGCGGCCCACCGACAACGCGATGCTCTACGCCAGCTACTCCACCGGTTACCTCTCCGGCGGCGGCCTGGTCGGCAACTTCCCCGGCATCTACCAGCCCGAAAAGATCCGGGCCTGGGAGGCGGGCTTCAAGACCACGCTCGCCGACAACCGGCTGATCTTCAACGGCGCCGCCTACCATCAGAAGATCCGCGACATGCAGGTCTTCGTGCAGGACATCACCGGCTCGCGGATCGACAACGCCGGCCGCGCGCATGTGAAGGGGATCGAGCTCGAGGCGATCGCGACCCCCGCGAGCGGCTTGCGCCTGAACGCGGCGGCCACCTTCACCAAGGCCGAATACGACGAGTACGTCACCATCAACAATCGCTTCGCCGGCGCCGCGCCGGGCTGCGATCCGGTCACCCGGCTCTGCGACTTCGCCGGCAACCGCCTCGTGCAGACACCCAAGTACACCCTGAACTTCGGCGCCCAGTACGCCTTCGACACCGCCTTCGGCCAGGTGACCCCGCGGATCGACGTCTTCCGCTCGGGTGACCTCTTCTTCCTGTCGGCCAACTCGCCGCTGGAGCGGCAGGAGGCCTACACCCTGGTCGACCTCAACGTGATCTGGAAGGCGCCGGGCGAGCGTTGGACCGTGGAGGCCTTCGTCCGCAACGTGGGCGACAAGGACATCATCTCCAACGACGGCCTGCAGTCCAACACCCTGGGGAACGGCTTCGGCCTCGACAACTTCGCCTACTACCCGCCGCGCACCTGGGGCGTGCGGGTGGGCGTGAACTTCTAGGAGCGGACGCGATGGGCGACGCCGGATGGGCCCTCAGCCGCCTCTACCACACGGTGGTGAACTGCCGCGACCTCGACGAGTCGGTGGCCTTCTACCGGCTGCTGGGCTTCGAGGTGCTGAACGATCGTCGTCACGTGGTCTGGCCCGCCTTCGTGGCCGGCATCTTCGGCCTGAAGCGCGCCCAGGGTCGCGGCGTCCTCATGGTGCTGCCCGAGGACCGCGACGGGCCGATGATCGACCTGATCGAGTGGGTGGAGCCGTTCGCCGAGTTCCCCGAACCGGGCGAGAGGGGCGAGACGGTGCCGCGGATCATCGCCTTCCGCACCCGCGGCGTGCATGCGGCCTACCTGGCGCTCAGCGCGAAGGGCGTCACCTTCACCCAACCGCCGCACACGCCCGAGGAACCGCTGGGGATCATAGGGACAGCCTGCTGCTACGACCCGAACGGCAACATCATCGAACTCATCGAGCTCGAACCGGGCGTCCGCCACTCGCGCGCCACCGAGGCGCTCGCCGAACGCCGATGAGCGCCGAAGCCGACATCGCCGACCCCCGGCGCGGGCCGCACCGCCAGGCGATGTCGGACGCCCAGCTCAAGGTGCTGTTCGACCAGGTCAGCAACTGGGGCCGCTGGGGCGCCGACGACCAGCGGGGCGCGCTGAACCACATCGGCCCGGCCGAGGTCTTCGCCGGCGCCGCCCTGGTGCGCGAGGGTCGCACGATCAGCCTGTCGCGGGACTTCCCGACCCGGCCCGGACCGGAAAACCCCTGGCCGGCGCAGCACCACATGCTGATGGGGGGCGACGACTGCTGCGTGCCGGGCGTCGAGGGTCTGGAGGCGTCCACCGACTTCATCGGCATCGCCTTCCATGGCATGGCGTCGAGCCACATCGACGCGCTGTGCCACGTCTTCGCCCAGGGGCGGATGTACAACGGCCGGCCCGCGACCGAGGTGCGGAGCACCGGCGCGCGCTTCAACTCCATCATGGCCGCCCGCGACGGCATCGTCGGGCGCGGCGTGCTGCTGGACATCCCCCGGGCGCGCGGCGTCCGCTACGTCCCGTCCGACCACATGGTGACCGCCGCCGAGCTGGAGGCCGCCGAGCAGGCGCTGGGTGTGCGGGTGGGCAAGGGTGACCTCCTGCTGGTCCGCCTGGGCCGCGACGTACGCCGCGCCGAGAAAGGCGACCAGGCGGTGCCGGGCCTAGACCCGCGGGTGGTCGCGTGGCTGCACGCCCGCGAGGTGGCGGTCCTGGGCGGTGACGGGGTGCACGATCCGATCCCGGGCGGCCAGGTGCACCGCGACTGGGCCATGCCGATCCACATGATCGGGCTCGCCGCCATGGGCCTCCACCTGCTGGACAACCTCAACCTCGAGCCGCTGGCCGTCGTCTGCGACGAGCTCGGCCGCTGGACCTTTCAATTGGTCGCAGCCCCGCTGCCCATCGAGGGCGGCACCGGCTCCCCGCTCAATCCGATCGCGATCTTCTGATGACCAGCCGCCCATCCAACCCCCCGGCAGCCGCGTCCGATCACATAACGTGTGTTATGTACCTCGGCCGCGGCGGAGGACGCCCCGATGAAGTTCGACGTATTCTGCGAGATCCAGCGCGCCTTCCCCTGGAACGGTCGCGATGAAGCCAGCCTGTTCCGCGAAGTCCTGGCCCAGGCCCAGGCGGCCGAGGCGGCCGGCTTCGACATCTGGTGGCAGGTCGAGCACCACGGCGCCCCGCAGTTCAGCTACTCCTCGGCCCCCGAGGTGGTGCTGACGGCCATCGCCATGAGCACCGAGCGCCTGCGGGTCGGCCACGCCGGCGTCCTCGCGCCCTTCCGCATCAACACGCCGCTGCGGGTGGCCGAGCGGGCCGCCACCCTCGACGTGCTGTCGGGCGGTCGCTTCGAGCTGGGCCTGGCCAAGTCCGGGGGCAAGGAGTGGGAGACGTTCGGGGTCAATCCGGACACGGCGCGCGACGAGGTCAAGGAAGCGATGCGCATGATCCCGCGCATGTGGACCGAGCCCGAGTTCTCCTACGCCTCCGACACCTACCAGGTGCCGCCGCGCGAGGTCGTGCCGCGACCCGTCCAGCGGCCGCATCCGAGGCTCTGGCAGACCTGCGGCTCGCCGGACAGCTTCTACATGGCCGGCGAACTCGGAGTCGGCGCGCTGGGCACCACGCTCCTGAGCCCGGTCGCCTTCCTGGGCCAGATGCTGCGCGAGCACGACCGGGGACTGGCCGACTGCCGGGAGCCCGCGGGCAAGGCCATCAACCGCCAGAAGGGCGTCTTCACCTTCGTCCACGTCGCGGAGAGCCGGGGGCAGGCGATCGCCAACGGCGCAGCCTGGTCGGCGCTCTGGTACGTCAACGCCGCCCCGGTGGTGTTCAAGGTGCCGCGGCGGATCTGGTACGACATGATCAAGCAGGGTCTGCACCCGAACTCGCCCCGCGACACCGCCGCGACCCAGCTCGACCCCCACGAGATCGACATCAAGCCGGACGATCCCGAGGTGGTGAAGCTGCTCAAGCGGATGGCCCAGGGGGAGGAGATCAGCTTCGAGGCAGCCCACGAGGCCCTCGAGGTGCTGGACAGCGTCGTGATCGGCGACCCGGCCCATTGCCGCGACAAGCTTCGCGCCTACGAGGGGATCGGGGCCGACCGGATGATGTGCCTGATGCAGTTCGGATCCATCCCGCACGAGGCGGTGCTGAAGAGCCTGGAGCTGGCCGGCCGGCATCTCGTGCCCGCCTTTGCCGAAGCCGAGGTTGAAGAGCGGGTCTGACGTTCGCGCTTGGCCTTCCGCTCAGTTGAAGCGGGGCTTCTTCAACAGCGCCGTGCGATCGGCGGAGCGGACCTCCACGTCGAAGACGTCCCCGTCGCGCTGGAGGCGGAGCGGGATGGTGACGCCGGCGGGGCCTTGCGCCCACAGGCGCGTGTAGAAGTCCGCGAGGCTGGACACGGGCGCGTCGGCCACGGCCACGACGATGTCGCCCGCCCGCAACTCCGCCCGCTCCGCAGGGCCCTTGGGACTCACGCCGATGACGACGACGTGCGCCCCGAATTCCTGCGACAGGAGCCCGAGCCACGGGCGCGGCGGATGCGGGGGTTTCCCACGGGCGAGGTCGTCCAGGATTGGCGGCAGGCGGTCCGTCGGCACGAACATGTTGAGCGGCGTTATACCCGCCGGGGATTGCCGCTGCAGGCTGAGGGAGCCCACGCCGACCAGTTCGCCGGTCGCGGCGATCAGGGCGGCGCCGCTCCAATGCGGGTGCGCCGGTTCCGTCATGATCGCGTCGTCCAGGAGATATTCCCAGTAGCCCGCGAACGGCATCCGGGTGAGGACCTTCCCGGCCGCGGCATGGCTCAGCCCGCCCGCGCCGGCGACGACCACTGGTGTCCCGGCGCGCAGTTGACGCGAGGCGCCGATCCGCAACGGGGGAACGCTGAGCGGTTCGAGGGCCTGGGCCAGGCCGAAGCCGGTGACGGGGTCGGTTCCCAGGGCATGCGCCGCGACACGACGGTCATCGTTGAGGGTGAGGACGATGTCCTCGGCTTCGGTGATCAGGTACCCGATGGTCAGGATGAGGCCGTTTGGCCCGATCACGGCTCCGTTGCCGATGCGCTCGGTCCCGAGGGTCGTGGCCGTGAAGGCGTCGTCGGGGATGCGCGCCTCGAGGGCCACCACGGCGCTCAACGCAAGATCCAAGTCGAAGCCGTAGGCTTGCGGGGCAGGGCGCATCCGCGCCTCGACTTCGAAGCCGTCGAAGGGTGACGCCACGACGATCTCCTCTGCGTCATGAGTCTGCGGCGAGGCCAGAAGCCGCGCAAGGGCCGCGGGACAGCAGACGCCGCCTTCCAGCCCAGATAGTCGGGTGTGGAGCGGCCTCGCAACTCCATTGGCCGACGGATCGCAGCGAGGGGTCACAGTCGGATCGCCGAAGGTCCGCTTCTGGCGCCGGCGTCAAGGTCCGCTGTTGGGCGCGCCGAGGACTTGGATAGCTGGCTAGCCTTGTGTCGTGGAACACGATGGCAGACGGGCCGTACTCCGGGCCACTTGACGGCTGCCTACGCGTACTCGCCTCGCACGCTTGCGAGACCCCAACTCCCGCTAGGCGAGGAAGGCGGAGGCCTTCGATCTCGTGGCCCGGTTCGCGCCGCAAGCGCCTCCGGGTCTCCGAACCTCCGGCGGGCCCCCGCGCCGCCCCCGCGCGTTACAGCGGTACGGGCTGTCGGGTCCGCGGCGCCCGGGGGGCGCACTCGAGGGATCTTCCGATGGAAGCTACTGCTTGCGGATCGCGATGATCTCCCCGCCGCCGCCTTGGACCTTGAGGTCGAACGCCACCTTGTCGCCGGCCATCACCGACTTGGCGATCTCCGGCGAGGCCTTGAACGCCATGGTCATGGCCGGCCAGTTGGCCTCGGGAATGGCGGCGTGATCGACCGTCACGCTGTCGGCGCCGACGGCCGTGACCGTGCCTGTTCCCTTGGCCATCTTGGCCTCCGCGGCCATCGCCATAGCGGCCATGTCGGATGCGGGAGCGGCGGGCGGAGCTGCGGCCTCCTTGGTGGCGGCTTCCTTCTTGCTGCATGCCGCAAGGGACGTGGCGGCGCCGAGGGCGGCGAGGGTCAGGACGAGACGGTTCATGGGGTTTCTCCTCGGATTGAAGCGGGAACGGGGGCTGGCCACCGGCGCCGCAGCAGCAGGTAGCCCGCGGGGATGACAAGCATGGAGAGCAGCGGGGCGGTGAGCATCCCGCCGATCATCGGGGCGGCGATGCGGCTCATGACCTCGGAGCCCGCGCCGTGGCCGATCAGGATCGGCGCAAGGCCCGCCAGGATCACGGCCACGGTCATGGCCTTGGGCCGCACGCGCAGGAGCGCGCCTTCGCGGACAGCGGCCTCCAGCTCGCTACCACTGGGGTTCGGCCCGCGCTCGGCGAGCGCGTGCTTGAGGTAGATCAGCATCACCACGCCGAACTCGGCGGCGACGCCGGCCAGGGCGATGAAGCCGACGCCGGTGGCGACCGACTGGTGGTAGCCCAGCAGGTAGATCGCCCAGACGCCGCCGGTGAGCGCGAAGGGGAGAGTCCCCATGATCAGGGCCGCCTCGTCCCAGCGCCGGAAGGTGGCGTAGAGCAGGAGGAAGATGATCGCGAGGGTCGCAGGAACCACCAGCTTGAGCCGCTCGGCGGCGCGCTGGAGGTACTCGAACTGGCCCGAGTAAGCGACCGACACGCCGGGCGGCAGCTTCACCTCCTTGGCCACGGCGCGGCGGAGATCGGTCACGACGGAGTTCAGGTCGCGGCCGCGGACGTCGACATAGACCCAGGTGGACGGGCGGGCGTTCTCGGTCTTCAGCATCGGCGGGCCGTCGACGATGCGGAGGTTCGCGACGGTCCCAAGCGTGATCTGCTGGCCGCCGGGCGTGAGGATCGGCAGCGCGCGCAGGCCTTCGAGGCTGTCGCGCAGCTCGCGGGGGTACCGAACATTGACGGGGTAGCGGGCCACGCCCTCGACGGTCTCGCCGACGTTCTCGCCACCGACGGCGCCGGAGACGATCTCCTGCACGTCGGCGATGTTGAGGCCGAAGCGTGCGGCGGCGGCGCGGTCGATGTCGACGTCCACGTAACGCCCGCCCGTCAGCCGCTCGGCCAGGGCCGAACTGACGCCGGGAGTCCGCTTCGCCACGGTCTCCACCTGGGCGGCCACCCGGTCGAGCTGGGCGAGGTCGATTCCGGACACTTTCACGCCGATGGGGCTCTTGATGCCGGTGGCCAGCATGTCGATGCGGTTGCGGATCGGTGGGACCCAGACATTGGCGAGGCCGGGGACCTTCACCACCCGGTCCAACTCCTCGGTCAACTTCTCCGGCGTCATGCCGGGCCGCCACGCGCTGCGTGGCTTGAACTGGATGGTGGTCTCGAACATCTCCAGCGGCGCCGGATCGGTGGCGGTCTCGGAGCGGCCGGCCTTGCCGAAGACGGTCTTCACCTCCGGCACAGTGCGGATGAGCCGGTCCGTCTGCTGCAGCAGCTCAGAGGCCTTGGCGGCCGAGATGCCCGGCAGGGCCGACGGCATATAGAGCAGGTCGCCCTCGTCCATCGGCGGAATGAACTCGCCGCCCAGGCGGCTGAGCGGCCACGCGGTGGTGGCGAACACGAACAGGGCCACGATCAGCACCGTGCGCGGCTTGCGCAACACCCAGTCGATCGCCGGGCGGTAGGCCGCGGTCAGCCAGCGGTTCACCGGGTTGGCGTCCTCGGCCGGGATGCGACCGCGGATCAGGTAGCCCATCAGCACCGGGACCAGGGTCACCGACAGGATCGCCGCGCCAGCCATCGCATAGCTCTTGGTGAAGGCCAGAGGGGAGAACAGCCGCCCCTCCTGCGCCTGCAGCGCGAACACCGGCACGAACGACAGGGTGATGATCACGAGGCTGAGGAACAGCGCCGGTCCAACCTCGGCCGCCGCCTCGGTGATCACCGACCAGCGGGCGTCGCCCGTTAGCTCCTTGCCCGGATGCTCGTGCGCCCACCGCTCCAGCCGCTTGTGGGCGTTCTCGATCATCACCACGGCCGCGTCGACCATGGCGCCGATGGCGATGGCGATGCCCCCCAGTGACATGATGTTGGCGTTCACGCCCTGTACCCGCATCACCAGTAGGGCGAACAGCACGCCGAGCGGCAGGGTCAGGATCGCCACCAGGGCGGACCGCGCGTGCCAGAGGAACAGGCCGCAGACCAGGGCGACCACGACGAATTCCTCGATCAGCTT
>NZ_DASWTE010000138.1:0-5149 GCF_036402295.1 Phenylobacterium sp. | reverse complement strand
CGGCGGCGTCGAGCGCCTGGCGGGCGGCGAAGCCCTGGTCGGCGAGCGCGCGGACGCGGACGAGATCGGCGTCGGCCTTGCGGGCCTCGGCGGCGTATCGATCCTCGTCGGCGCGAGCCGCGCCCACCGCCGCCTGGGCCGCCGCCACGGCCGCCTGCGCCTGCGCGCGGGACCGCGGGTCCAGGAGATCGGCGCTCGAGGGACGGATCCGCGCCACAACCGTCGCACCGGCGACGACCCGGTCGCCGACATGCAGATCGACCCGTTCCAGCCGGCCCGACACGGGCGCGGCGACGACGTAGGCCTCGCGCACCCGCGCCGCGCCCTGGTCGGCCACGCTGTCGGCGATCGGACCGACGCGGACCGTGTCCCCGTCCACCGCCACCGGGCGCGGGGCCAGCAGGAGGCCGAGCATGATCGCCACGACAACCGCGGCCGCCGCGCCCAGCCCCCACCGGACCCATTTGACCTTGGCCATCGCTAGTCCCTCGTCTTCAGAACGGCCACGAGATCGAAGCCCCAGATGCGGCGCGCCACCAAGGCGCCGGCGATGGCCACCGCGCCCAGGTAGGCCAGCAGCGAGACACCGTAGCTCCGCAGGCCGATGACCGCCGGCAGCCGCACCTCGTCGCGCGAATAGGCGGCCACCAGCCCATGGGAGAGCGCCTGGCCCCCCAGCACGCCCAGCGGGATCGCCACGAGCGCCAGCACGGCCAGCTCGCCGATCAGGATGTAGGCGCACTCGCCCTCGCCGAAGCCCAGCACCCGAAGGGTGGCCAGGTCCCTCGCGCGTTCCGAAAGCGCGATGCGGCTCGTGTTATAGGCGACCCCGAACGCAATGGCGCCGGCGAAGCCCACGTAGAAGCCGACGGTGACGCGGAACGCCTCGGCCATGGCTTGCCGCCAGCTGGCGACGGTCTCGTCGCGCGAGGAGGCGCCGACGATCTGCGGCGTCCGCTCGATGGCCCGGTAGAAGTCCGGCCGCCGGTCCGCCGCCAGCTGCAGGTGCGCCCCGCTGGCGAGATTCCCCTCGCCCATCAGGACGTTCAGCCGCCGACGGTCCATGTAGGCGGCGAAGCCGCTGTAGTCGCGCGCCAGACCGGTGACCGGGAGGACCGCGGTCGGCGCCCGCCCGTCGATCACCTCGACGCGGATTTCATCGCCGGCCGCCACGCCCACTCGCTCGGCGAGCGCCTCGCTCAGCACCAGCCCACGGCCCTTGAACGGCACGCGCCGGTCGCGCCCATCCAACGGCCGGTCGAACATGGCGTCCGGCTCGAGGCCGACGATACGGGTCAGTTCCTCGCGGCCGTTGGCGTGCAGGCGCGCGGCCACCACGCGGACGGGCTCGGCCGCGATCACGGCAGGCAGGCGCGACACCTCCCCGAGGGCGGCGATGCTGCGCGGCTCGGCGAAGCCGATCGCCTCGCTCCAGCGCTGGGTGCGGTAGTAGGCCTGATCGACCACCCTATCGAGGCTGTCGAACAGGAACTGGGTGCCGACCAGCAGAGACAGACTGGCGGCGAGGCCCGACATCGCGAGCAGGCTGCGGATCGGGAAGCGCTCCAGGTTGCGCACGATCACCCGCGTGGCCTGGTCCACCGCCGGGCCCCGGATCAGCCGGTCGAGCAGGCCTGTGCGGTAGGTCGCTGGGCGCAAGGGCTGCATCGCGACCGCGGGCGAGAGCGCGGCGGCGCGGCGTACGGCCGCCACCGAGCCGGCGACGGTCGCCGCCACGGCCACCGCCGAGGCTCCCGCGAAAGCCGGCCAGTGGAATCGCACGGCCAGCACCGGAAAGCGGAAGTAGTCGCGGTACTGCTCGACGATGGCCGCGCCCAGCGTCCCGCCGACCAGGCCCCCGGCGATCGCGCCGACGAGGCCGATCGCGACGGCCATGCGCAGATAGGGCCGCGCGGCTTCCGCATCGCGATAGCCGAAGGCCTTGAGCAGGCCGATCTGCTCGCGCTCGGCGTCCACCAGGCGCGAGACAGTCAGGTGGACGAGCGCGGCGGCGATGATCAGGAAGATCGGCGGCAGGATCGAGGCCGAGGTGGAGAGCTCCTTCAGCTCCGCCGCGAGGAAGGCGTGGGAGGCCTGGTCCTCGCGCGCATAGGCCGCGCGGCCGCCGTAGGGCGCGAGCACGCGGTCCACATCCGCGAGCACGGCCGCCGTCGACGCGCCGGGCGCCAGCTTCAGCGCCACCGCGTTGAACGCGCCGCTCATGCCTGCTGCGCGCTCGACCGCCCGTCGGGGCGCCCAGAGGACGGCCTGGTGCGCGTCGTCCGGCATGAACGACTCCGGCGCCGGGACATAGACGTACTCCGGCGACAGCACCGCGCCGACCACCGTAAAGGTGAAGGCGCGGCCCTCCACCACCGCGGTCAACCGATCGCCCAGCTTCACCCCGGCGGCGTCCATGAAGGTCCTGAGCGCCACCGCCTCGTCGGTCCGCTTCGGGTCCGGCATGCGCCCGCGGGTCAGCCGAACGCGGTTCAGCCCGCGGCCCTCGTCCTCGGGCAGCGAGATGAGGCGGGCGGTGGCCGGCCGCGACAAGCCCGGCACGTCCATGAGACCCGCTTCCAGGATGCGCACGTCGACCGCGGTGACGCCTTCGATCCGGGTCAGGTCGTGGAGCCGGGAGGCCGGCGCGCGCTTGGCCTGGGCGAACACGTCGGCAAAACGAGTGTCCGCGTAAAAGGCGGCCTGCGCGTCCGCCAGGGCGCGCTGCGCCGAGAACGACATGACCGCCACCGAGACGCCGCAGGCGATCAGGAGCGCGATCGCCATCATCTGCCACTTCAGGCGCCACAGGTCGCGCAGGAGCTTGCGGTCGAGCGGCTTCACCAGCTCATCTCCCGGGGGGCCAGCTTCTTCCCATTCCGCTCGATCTCGGTGATCCGCCCATCGCGGAAGCGGATGACGCGGTCGGCCATCCCCGCGATGTCGACGTTGTGCGAGACGATCATGGTGGTGGCCCCGACGTCGCGGGTCACCTCCGCGATCGCCTCGAGCACCTGCACGCCGCTTTCGCTGTCCAGGGACCCGGTGGGCTCGTCGCAGAGCAGTAGCTGCGGCCGCTTGGCGATCGCGCGGGCGACCGCCACCCGCTGCTGTTGGCCGCCGGAGAGCTGCGCGGGGAAGTGGTCCATCCGGTCGGAGAGCCCGACCCGCGCCAGGGCCTCCTCCGGGCGCATCGGATCGCGCGCGATCTCCGTGATGAGAGCGACGTTCTCGCGGGCGGTGAGGCTGGGCACCAGGTTGAAGAACTGGAAGATGAAGCCGACCGAGGCGCGCCGATATCGGGTCAGTTCGGCATTGGTGGCGGCCGTCAGTTCGAGTCCCGCGACGCAGGCCGCGCCCGACGTCGCGCGATCCAGCCCGCCGAGGATGTTGAGCAGGGTCGACTTGCCCGAGCCTGACGGGCCCAGCAGGACAAGCATCTCGCCACCCGGAACCTGCAGATCGACCCCGCGAAGGGCGTGAACGTCCCCGGCGGCGGTCGAATAGACCTTTCCCAGGTTCCGCACGTCGAGCGCGGGCTCGTTCATCGCAGGTGGCTCCCAGGGCGCGCGGCCGACCCGGGTTGCTACGCCCTCGAGGCCGGATCGGCCTTGACCTGACGCAATCGCGTCCCTCGCCGCGCGCCACGACAGCGCGCGTAGCGAGAAGCGCCTCGGCGCCCTCCACCGGCTCGAGGGCTAGGGCCGCCGGCGCAGACCGCGCCAGAGCGCCCAGCCGCCGATCAGCACGAGCACCTGCGCCGCGGCCGAAGCCAGCAAGCTTCCCGCCAGCCCCAGCCGCAGCGCCCAGGCGTGATTGGACGGCGCGCCGCCGTAGACGGCGACCGCCAGGGCGGCCAGGCCGGCGAGCCCGGCGAGCAGACACAGAGCCCCCGACACCGCCAGCAGCGGTCGGCCTGGCGACGGCGGGTTCTTGGCGGAACTCACGTGCGTCGGGCCTCGTGCGTGAGGCGCTCCGTACGCGGGGGGTCCAGCTGCAGCACCCGTACATGTTCGACGTGACCGAAACCCCGGCGGTAGTCGAGCACGCCAATCACCTCGGGCGTCACTTCGAACAACGCCAAATCGTCCCCCACGTCCGACACATACTGGGCGATCTCGCTGAACTTGGCGGCGAACAGCGCCGCCACGCGGGTCTGCTCGAGGCCGGGCGCCACCGGACGGGCCCGCCCGCAGAGCGAGAGCCCGCGAATCTGGCTCCAGTCCCTGTACGGCAGCGTCACCGTGATCGCCAACCGGTCGTCGTGGTCGAGGTTGCGGGCCTTCTGCGAGCCCGGCGAGCAGCCGAAATAGAGCGCAAGACCTTCGCTGACGTAGCTGACCGTGACGGCATGCGGCGCCCCATCGGGGAACGTCGTGGCCACGGCCATGTCCTGACCTTCCACCAGGATCGCGAGGATGTCGCTCACGAGATGCTGGGGCATGCGGGCCTCCTGTCCGAAGAGGAGGACCACGCGCCGCACCGCGACGCCTTGCGCGAGGTCAATGCCTGCGCCGGCGCGGCGACGTCTGGCCGCTCTGTTGAGCCAGGAACCGGGCCAGGAGCGGTCCCGACGCGCGGGGGGCGGGGCGCTAGCGTCCGACCGGCCGCGCCGGTGTCACGGCCCGTCCGGGGCGAGCTCCCCCCGCAGCGCCGCGGCCAGCAGGTCGGCCAGCGGCGCGGCGTTCGTCGGGTGGCGGCAAGAGTCGCTCGACACGATCCACCGCGCGCCGGCCCGCTTCAACCGGGCCAGACCCTCGTCGTCGAACAGGGCATGCGTCACGGCAATGTCCACGGACACGGCCCCGGCCGCGCGCAGCCGCTCCGTGGCGCGTTCGAGCGTCACCCCCGTCGAGCAGACGTCGTCCACGAGCACCGCCGACCGGCCGCGGATCGCCAGGCCCTCGGGCAGGGCCAGCCGCACGTCCCGGTCGCCGCGGCGTTCCTTGTGGAACGTGACGTGCGGCGCGCCCAGCGCATCCGCGAGGGCCGCGGCCCAGGCGCCAGCCTCCTCGTCAGGACCGACCACCAGGGGCGTCGCCGGGTCCGGCAGGGCCGCGGCGAGCACCGGCGCGGCGGAGAGCACGGTCACGGGGGTGGTCCAGCTCGCCGAGAGGTCCGCGGTCCGGTGCAGATGCGGATCCACCGT
>NZ_DASWTE010000137.1:0-2228 GCF_036402295.1 Phenylobacterium sp. | reverse complement strand
TGCCGCCGCCGCCCCAGGGGATGTCACTGGGCGGGCTGCTCAAGGAAACCACGGCGGCGATTCTGGACCGGACCGACCCCGCCACGCTGATGGCCTATCACCCTGGCGGCGGCAGCCTGGGACAGCGGATCGCGGGCGCGGCGTGGCTCGCGCCGGTCCTGGGCGAGGTGGCGGGCGAGCGGGTGTTGGTGGCCCCCGGCGCGCAGGCGGCGCTGGCGGCGGTGCTGGCCCTGGCGCCGAAAGGCGGGGCGCTGGTCACCGAGCCGCTGGTCTATCCGGGCGTGCTGGCGATCGCGAAGCAGCTCGGCCTGCGGGTGCTCGCCTGCCCCACCGACGCCGGCGGCATCGACCCCGAGGCCCTGGCCCGCCTTTGCGCGGCCGAGAAGCCTGCGGCCGTCTACCTCACGCCCACCACCAATAACCCCACCGCGGTGACGATGGAGCTGGACCGCCGCCGCACGATCGCCGAGGTCGCCCGGACCGCGGGGATCTGGATCGTCGAGGACGACCCCTACGCGCGGCTGTTCGAGCAGCCGCTGGCGGCGTTGGCGACGCTGGCGCCCGAGCGCACCTTCCACATCGCCACCTTGTCGAAGTGCCTGTCGCCGGGGCTGCGCCTCGCCTACCTGGTCCCGCCGAAGGGGCCCATGGCGGCGCCGACCGCCGAGAGCCTGCGCGCCGTGGCCCAGATGCCGGCGCCGCTGATGACCGCCGTCGTCACCGCCTGGATTCGCGAGGGGGCGGCCGAGAAGCTGCTCGCCGCCGTGCGCAAGGAAGCCCGCGCCCGCCGCGCCCTGGCCGCCGAGGTGCTGCCGCAGGCCAGGGGCGCCGCCGAGGGCGTCCACGTCTGGCTCGACCTGCCGCCCGCCTGGGACCCCGCCCGCGTCCAGCGCCTGGCGCAGGACCAGGGGCTGGCGCTCGTCACCGCCGACGCCTTCGCGGCTGGGCCGGACTATCCCAACGGCCTGCGCATCTCGCTGGGCGGGCCGGCGAAGCACGTCGTGCTGCGGGGAGCCCTCGAAGCGGTGGCGACTCTGCTGGGCGGTGCGCCGGCGTCTCGCGTCGTCGTCTAGGCCGTCTGCACGTCACCGGGCTAAGGTCGCGCCATGGGGGAAGAGGCGAAGCGAGTCGTCGACGGGGAGCTCGGTTCCTGTGCGCGGCTCTTGTTGGGCGGCGCCTACTTCCTCCTCTTCGTGGGAACGATCGTCGCGCTGGCGTCTCTCAACCTCGGCTGGCGACCTGCCTTCATTGAACTCTGGGACGGCAGGGCGCGCCTTGTCGCCAAGCTCACTGTGGCATTGATTGCGTTTGTGAGCTTGGCGGGTGGCATCCCGCTCGGCGCCGCGCTGAGTGTCCCGCGCGCGGTCCGGCTAATGCTCGGCTGGGCTGCCGGCATGTGCGGCGCATTCCTGATGATGGGCGTGCTCGAACTGTCGCCAAGATCCACACTCTGGGAGGTGTTTTCCACGTGCTGGCGCTGGGCCGGGATCGGGGCCGCGTTGGGGCTCGGGATTGGCCTTGCGAGTCTCATCGGGAAGCCGGATGCGCAACCGCCCGTGTCCGCGCGGCGGCGTCATTTGGGATTGCTGGCGATCATGGTCATCGTGACGGGCGCCGGCGCGTTCGACCTCGGACGGCAACGCCCAAGGGACGATGGCAGGTCGACAGCTGCCTTGAGGCTGACCACAGCGAACGGCTGGGTGGAAGTGGGCTCCTACGAGGCCCCGCTGATCGGGGCAACGTCAGGATACCTGCGAGCGTCTGCCGAGGGACGCATGAACAGCGTGGCGCTTCTCTCCGACGAGTGGCCCGACCTGGTCGACCTCATACGCCAGGTTCAGCCATCGTCTTCGTCCGTGCGGCGGGTCGTCGGCAGCCTTAGTGACGAGGCGCCAGGCGATCCGACAATCTTGACCGTGAGCGATGGGCCGGACGTCAGGCTCATCCTCTCGTCGCCGAAGGGACCGACCATCACCGCGGTGCTCACACCGGCCCAGGCGATGCTCCTGCGCACGGCCATCGACACGCTGACGGACAAGCTCGGCTGAGGCTATGCCAGCCGGTACGTCGCTTCCGGCCCCGGCTCGCCGTCCGCCGCCAGCTGGCCCTTGCGCACGAGGTGGATCATCGCCGCCAGCATGGAGCGGGCCGCCGCCGGGTGCAGGCGTGAGTCGACATCGGCGTAGAGGGTGGGGACCAGGTCGCGGATCCTGGCCGGGCCAGCCTTC
>NZ_DASWTE010000136.1:0-12594 GCF_036402295.1 Phenylobacterium sp. | reverse complement strand
CTTCCACTCGGTGCGCGATCTGCACACCAACTACCTGCTGCCGGCGCCATTCGCCGGCGTGCTGGCCTATCTGCCCTTCCGCGTCGAGGCCTGCATCGAGAACGGCAAGCGGGCCTATATCGTCGGCGGGGTCGCCACCGGCTTCAGCCACCCGACCTTCAAGCCGGGCGTCACCATCATCTACTGGAACGGGACGCCCATCGCCCGGGCCGTCGAACACGCCGCCGACCGGCACGCCGGCAGCAACCTCGAAGCCCGCCACTCGCGGGGGCTGGCCGGCCTGACGGCGCGGCCATTGATCATCGCCCCGCCGCCGGACGAGGAATGGGTGATCGTCCGCTACCGCACCCAGAGCGGCGCGAGCCATGAGCTGCGCTTCGACTGGCTGGTCACCGGGCTGCCGTCGGCCCCGGGCGGCGCCGGCGGGACCGGCGCGGCGCATCTCGAGGGCGTCGACCTCGAGACCCAACTGATCCAGGACGCCCGCCGACTGCTGTTCGCGCCCCAGACCGAGGGGCGCAGCGCGCGGATGGCCGAGGCGGCCGACCCCCTGTCGCTGGTCAGCGGCCTGGAGTCCACCATGCCGTCGGTGTTCGCGGCGCGCCAGGTCGCCACCAGCCACGGGACCTTCGGTCACATTCGGATCTGGACCTTCAGCGCCGACCCCGACGCCTTCGTGGCCGAGTTCATACGCCTCGCCGGCCTGTTGCCGCAGACCGGGCTGATCGTCGACGTGCGCGACAACGGGGGCGGCGTCATCCTGGCCGGCGAGCAGCTGCTTCAGGTGCTCACCCCGCGAGCCATCGAGCCGGAGCGGGTGCAGTTCATCAACACCCCGCTGACCCTGCGGCTCTGCGAGTTGCACCCCGGACCCGGCGGCATCGACCTGTCGCCGTGGCTGCCCTCGATCCGCCGCTCGGTGGAGACCGGCGCGGTGTACTCGGCCAGTCACCCGATCACCCCGCCGGAGCGGTGCAACGACATCGGCCAGCGGTACCAGGGGCCAGTCGTCCTGATCACCGACGCGCTCTGCTACAGCACGACCGACATCTTCGCCGCCGGCTTCCAGGACCATGGAATCGGCCCGATCCTGGGGGTCGACGGCAACACCGGCGCCGGCGGCGCGAACGTGTGGACGCATGGCCTGCTGGAGGACCTGTTCAGCCAGGGCTTTCCGCCGAAGCCCGTGCCGGATTCGCCGTTCAAGGCCCTGCCCAAGGGCGCGAACATGCGCGTCGCGATCCGCCGCACGCTGCGGGTCGGGCCCAATGCGGGCGCCGAGGTCGAGGACCTGGGCGTGACGCCGGATCATCGCCACCAGATGACCCGCGCCGACGTGCTGAACGGCAATGTCGACCTGATGGAGCGCGCCGCCAGCCTGCTGGCCGGTCAGCCGGTGTTCACGCTGGCCTTCACGGCCACACCCCAGCCGGGCGGCGCGCTGCAGGTGTCGGTCAGCTACGACCACCTCGACCGGCTGGACTTCTACGTCGACGGGCGACCGCAGGCGTCGAAGACGGTCGATCCGCAGGCGCACGCCGCCAACGTGGCCTTGCCGGTCACCGGCGCCGCGGTGCGGATCGACGGCTATCGGAACGGCGGGCTGGTCGCGTCCCGGCGCGAGCTGATCTGAGCGCCCGGTCGGCCACAGCGCGGGCGTCAACCCCGGCTGGGGATCGTCAGCCCGCGCTGGACGGCCGGCCGCGCCAGGCCGCGCTCCAGCCAGGCCGGCACATGGACCAGCTTGTCGAAATCGACCAGCTCGCGCGCCTCGTAGAAGCCGATCAGGTTGCGCACCCAGCCCAGCATCGAGACGTCGGCGATGGTGTAATCCTCGCCCATGATCCAGCTCCGGCCGGCCAGGCGTGTCTCAAGCACGCCCAGCAGCCGCCTGGATTCGTCGCGATATCGCTCAAGCGGGCGCTTGTCGGGGATCTCGCGGCCGGCGAACTTATGGAAGTAGCCGACCTGGCCGAACATCGGCCCGATCGAGGCCATCTGGAAGAACACCCACTGGATGGTCTCGTAGCGCCCGGCCGGATCGGCCGGCAACAGCTTGCCGGTCTTCTCGGCCAGATAGAGCAGGATCGCGCCGGACTCGAAGAGGCCGATCGGCGCCCCGTTCGGCCCGTCCGGGTCGATGATCGCCGGAATCTTGCCGTTCGGGTTCAGCGCCAGGTACTCGGGGGTCCAGGTCTCGTTGGCGCCGATGTCGATCAGGTGCGGCTCGTAAGGCAGCCCGATCTCCTCCAGCATGATCGACACCTTGACCCCATTGGGCGTCGGCAGGGAGTAGAGCTGCAACCGCTCAGGATGCTGGGCCGGCCACCGGGCCGTGATCGGAAACGCCGAAAGGTCGGACACGAGGGGGGACAGCTCCACTGCAGAAGGGGGGGCCGCATGTAGGGTCGGGTGGCCGACGCGGCAACTCGCGCGGGCTAATTTCCTGCGGACCCGCTCCGCCGAACCGGCGGCAGCTCGCCGCGGCTGGCGGCGATGCCGAACTGCAGGCTCTGGGCGATCATCTCCGCCTTGGCGGCGAACAGCGCCGCGGCCGGCGGCGGGCAGAGCTGCCGAGCGGTCTCGCCGAACAGGTCCAGCCAGCGGATGAAATGGCCGGGCCCGATCGCCTGCAGCCGGGTGTGGACCAGCATCGGCGAGCCCTTGAACCGCCCGGTCATCAGCAGCACCGACGACCAGAAGTCGCAGAGCTTGCCGAGGTGCTCGTCCCAATCCGAGATCGCGTCGTTGAAGATCGGACCCAGAACCGGATCCAGGCGCACACGTCGGTAGAAGGTGTGCACCTGGCGGCGGATCATCGCTTCGTCGATCCCGACGTGGACGCCAGGACCGGTGCGGGGCTTCGGGATCATCAGGCCGCTTCGCGCCAGTGCGGCTGCAGCTGTTCGTGCGGCCAGGCGGCCGGGACCAGCTTCGGTTCGGCGAGCCCCGCCAGCTCGTTGGCAAAGCCGTGGTTCACGTCGCGGTGGTGGGCCTCGTTGGCGCGGACCACCTCGACCACGTCGCGCAGGGTGGCGTCGATGGGCAGGCCCCAGTAGCGGATCGCGATCTCCGGGGCGGCGACATTGGCCGAGCGGCCCTCGTCGATCTCGGCGAGGTAGTGGGTGTAGCTGACCACCGCCTCCTCCTCGAAATAGCCGACGACGCGGTGCGCGGTCCTCGGCGAGGCGAGGTAGAGGCCGAAGAAGAACAGGTAGAACACCCACTGCGCGCCCACGACCACGAAGCGCTCGAACGCCGTGGGCTTGGCGACCTCGATGAAGGTCATCAGGTGCATGCGCTCGTTCTCGGCCTCGTCCATCAGGGTCTTGATCCAGCCGCGGTCGTCGCACATCCGGCGCAGGCACTTCAGGTGGTTCAAGGTCGCGCCCACCATACCAGGCACGGCTGCGACGGTTTCCAGCACCACGGCCCGATGGCCGTAGCGCTTGGCGAAGAAGGTGTCGGCGCAGAAGCGCAGCGCCTTGACGAAACCGTAGGCGATGCGGTCGGACGCGCCGCGCGGGCGGTGGCTGACGGCTAGGTCGACGACGGGAGCGGACATGGGGGAACTCTCACTCGGACTGGCCGCGCACGCCGCGGCCTCGTGGCGACCAGATACCGCCGGCGGCGGCCCGCCCGCCATTCGGGTCCGCTCCCTAGGTACCGGCACGGAGGTCCGGCGACCATCCGGTTGCGCGAGATCAAGGATGCCGGTCGCCGCCGGGGTGACCATTCAACTATGGACCAACCGCTAGCCCAGCCTTGCCGCATCTACGTCGTCGATGACGACTCCGCGGTTCGCCAAGCGCTCGCCTTCGCGCTCGACCTGGAGGGCTTCGACGTGGAGACCTTCGAATCCGGCGAGGCGCTGCTGCTGCGCGATCCGCCCGACGCGCCCGGATGCTTGGTGATCGACGAGCGCCTGCCCGGCATCACCGGCCTGGACACGCTTCGCCAGCTGCGCGCGCGGCAGGTTATGCTGCCTGCCGTCTTCGTCACCAGTCACCCCAAGCCGTCCTTCCGCGAGGCCGCGGCCCAGGCCGGGACGCCCATCGTCGAGAAGCCGCTCGAGGGTGAAACCCTGATCTCGGCGATCTATCGGGTGCTCGATCGCCGGACACCCTGACGTCTTGGCAGCGCTCACGTGCCGACGCCGTTGGCGATCCGGGCGCCTTACGACCTCTGCCGATCCTGGATCTCGTTCAGATAGAGGATGATCGAGCGAACATCGCGGGGTTCGAAGCGGAACGAGGGCATCGCCGGATGCCCCGTGAGGATTCCTTCCGCCAGCGCCTCCGCCAGGTTCTCCGGCTCATAGCGGCGGTGGAGTTCGCGCAGCGGTGGCGCGGCGGGGTGACGGCTGACCCCCGTCGCGCCCACCGCATGGCATCCGCCGCAGTGGCGCTTGACCAGTAGGCTTCCGCGGCGCGCCGAGGGCTCCTGCGCGGCGGCGCCGGTCGCCACGGCGACCAGGACAGCCGCAAACAGTGCGATATGCCCGACGCGCACGCTCAGACCTCCGAGACCCATTGCATGGCCTCCTCGCGGGCACCGGGGTCAAACACCCGGATTTCCACATGCGGCAGGATCGGATTGGCGATGCTGGCGGCGATTCGCATCCACTGCTTGCCTGAGATGACCGCCTCACGCGGGAAGCGCTTCAGTTCGAACAGCTTGGACAGGTCGTAGCGGAGATCCTTCCAGGCCGCCTCGGCCGTGAAATCCTCGAACAGCGTCAGGTCCAGGAGCACACCTATGCGTTCGTGCCGCGCGAGCCTGGCTTCCACCTCGGCGACGATGCGGTCGTAGTCCTCTCCGGTCAGCGTCCCGGAGATCGCGAAAGCTGCGACGTGATCGGGCGCCTGGAGAACCTCGAGCATCCGCAGCTCCTCTTCGGGATCGGGCGGCGACGCCGAGCCTAACGCTTCGCCGCGCCCAAGTCGTCGATGACACCGCGGAGCCATACCGCGCCCAGCACGACCATGAAGACCGCGTAGCCGGCGAGCACTAGGGTGAGGAACGGGGTGATGACCATCAAGAGCCTCCTGAAAAGCGTGGCCACCCTGCCTTGGCCCCTGCGGCGCCTCCTTGACCGCGATCAAGGCGATCAGATCGCCTTCGAATGCCGCGCGACCTCTGGCTTGAAGTGGGTGTCGAAGCAGGCGCAGACCGATCGGACCACGAGCCGGCCCGCGTCCACGACCTCGACCCGCCCGCCATCGATCCGGACCAGTCCGTCCTCGACGAATGGGGCCAGCCGCTCGATCGCCTCCGAGAGCTCGCGAGGGTCGCGGTCGTGACGTACGCAGACGTCGGCGAGGTCCACGGCCAGGTCGCACATCAGGCGTTCGATGATCTCGCCGCGGAAGCGATCGTCGCTCGTCAGCACCACGCCGCGGGCGACCGGCAGCTGGTCCGTCTGGACGGCGACGCGCCAGCCGAGTTCCTGCGCCACGTTCTGCACGTAGCCCTGCGGCAGGCGGCCGATCGCCGAGGCGCCCAGGCCCAGCAGGGTGTCGGCGGCGTCGGTCGTGTAGCCCTGGAAGTTGCGATGCAGCCGACCCTCCGTAAGCGCGACGGCCATCTCGTCGTCGGCGCGGGCGAAGTGATCGAGGCCGATGCGCACATAGCCCGCATCGATCAGGCGCTCGGCGGCCGCCTCAGCCTGGTCGAGCCGCGCGGCGGGGCCCGGCAGGGCCTTCTCGTCGATCAGCTTCTGATGCGCCTTCATCCAGGGAACATGCGCATAGCCGAACAGGGCGATCCGCTCGGGCGCGAGCCGCAGAACGGCGTCCACGGTGGCCAGGGTGTTCGCCCTGGTTTGATGCGGCAGGCCGTACATGAGGTCGAGATTGATCGACCGGACCTGGACGTCACGCAGCCACTCGACCGCAGCCGCCACCTGCTCGAAGGTCTCGGTGCGGTTCACCGCCGCCTGGACCACGAGGTCCAGGTTCTGGACGCCGAGGCTGGCGCGGTTGAGGCCGTGCCTGGCGGCGGCCCAGACCCAGTCGCGGCTCAGGACTGCGGGATCGAGCTCGGCCGCCACCTCCAGGTCGGGCGCCAGGTCGAAGGCGTCGCCAAGACCGCCGAAGATCGCCGCCAACTCTTCGGCGGAGAGCATGTTGGGGGTGCCGCCGCCGAGGTGGATGGCGCGCGCCGGGAGCCGGCGGCCGATCGCCTGCGCCAGGAAGCCCATCTCGGTCAGCAGCAGCTGGACATACTCCCCGATCGGCTCGTGGCGGTTCACCGCGCGGGTGTTGCAGCCGCAGTACCAGCAGAGCCGGGCGCAGAAGGGCACGTGGACGTAGAGCGAAACCGGATCGTGCGCAGGCAGCTCGGCCAGCCAGCCGCGGTAGACCGCCTCATCGACCTCCGGGCCGAACTGCAGGGCGGTGGGGTAGCTGGTGTAGCGCGGCGCGCGGCCGTCGTAGCGGGCGACGAGATCGGCGAGCTGGCGGGCGTGCGGAGTGGCGAGGGTATCGACGGTCATGCGGGCTTGATCGCGCGTCATCCGCGCAGCGCCCATGATGCAGATCAAGTCGGCCGGTCTTCCGGATCGTCGACCAGGATGCGCGCCGCGTCGCCCGCGGGGTCGTCGTACTGGCCATCGCGCAGCGTCCACCAGAAGGCGGCCACGGCCATCAGGCCAAGAGCCAGCGAGAACGGGGCAAGGAACATCACGATGTCCATCGGCGGGCTCCCGTGCGCAGGGCGTTGAGGGTGACGACCAGCGACGAACTCGACATGGCGATCGCCGCCACGAACGGATTGACCAGTCCCAGCATGGCCGCCGGACCGGCGATCAGGTTGTAGAGCGCGGCCAGGGCGAAGTTCTCCAGCGCGCGCCGCCGCGCGCTGCGGGCCACGTCGATGGCCTCCACGACCGCGGCGAGTCCGTCGCCGGAGAAGACCAGGTCGGCAGCGTTCTGGCTGGCCTCGAGCGCGGTGCCGGGCGCCATCGCGGCGTGGGCCTTGGCGAGCGCGGCGGCATCGTTCAACCCGTCGCCCACCATCAGCACCTTGCGGCCTGCGGCGGCCAGTTCGTCGATGCGGGCCGCCTTCCCCTCGGGCGTGCAGGCCGCTCGCCAACTAGACACTTCGGCGGCCGCGGCGGCTCGCGAGACGGGCCCCGCCAGGTCGCCCGAGAGGATCTCGACCGACAGGCCGCGGGCGTTGAGGGCGGCCACCACGTCGCTCGCGTCGTCGCGCATGGCGTCGGCGAAGGCGAAGCGGATTCGCATGTCGCCCTCGTAGCCGAACCACAGCTCGGTCTCGGATCCGTGGCTCTCGACGCCCAGGAAGCCGGCCTTGCCCAGCCGGCAGCGACGGCCACCGACAACACCCTCGACGCCCTGACCGGGAACCTCTGTCACGTCCTCGGCCAGGGCGCCCTCGCCGGCGGCTTCGGCGAGCGCTCGGGCGAGTGGGTGACGCGAGGCGCGCGCCAGCGGCGCGGCCATCGCGACGGCGGCAGGGGCCGTGTCCCTGAGCCGCGGCCGGCCGAGGGTCAGCACGCCCGTCTTGTCGAACACCACATGATCCACCTCGGCCAGCCGCTCGAGCGCGGCGCCGGACTTCACCAGCACGCCGCGGCGGAAGAGGCGCGCCGAGGCGGTGATCTGCACGGCCGGCACGGCCAGGCCGAGCGCACAAGGGCAGGTGACGATCAATACGGCCACGGCGCGGATCAGCGCCTCGCGCGCGTCGACCCCAAGGCCCCAGGCGCCGATGAAGGTCATCAACGCCACCGTGTGGACGACGGGCACGTAGACGGCGGCGGCCTTGTCGGCGAGGCGCACGTAGCGCGACTTCGACTGTGCGCCGAGCTCAATCAAGCGTGCGATGGCGGCGAGCGCGGAATCCTCGGACCGCGCGGTGGCCCGCAGGCGCAGGACGCCCGACAGGTTCAGGGCCCCGGCGCGGCAGACCTGGCCGGCGCCCACCGCCACCGGGGCGGTTTCGCCGGTGAGCAGGCTGGTGTCGAGTTCCGAAGCGCCCTGGACCACCTCGCCGTCGACCGGCAGGCGCTCGCCGGGCCGCACCAGCAGGAGGTCGCCGGGCGACACTCGGCTGAGCGGTATCGCGGTCAGCGCTTCATCTCGTCCGACCAGCGTGACCGTCGGAGCCTGCAGCGCCAGGAGGTCGGCGGCGGCGCTGGACGCGCGCGCGCGCAGCCGGTGCTCCAGCCAGCGGCCGATGAGCAGCAGGAACAGGAGTGAGACCGCCGCGTCGAAATAGACGTCGCGGCCGCGCAGCACGGTTTCTGAGAAGCTGATCGCGAGCGTCAGCAGGACGCCGATCGAGATCGGAACGTCCATGTTGGCGCGTCGCGCCCTGAGCGAGCGCCAGGCCGAGCGGAAGAACGGCATGCCGGCATAGAGGGCGCACGGCGCGCCCACGATTCCCGAGAACCACATCATGAGCGTGCGGGTGGCGGGGCCCAGCTCCTGGCCGAACAGGCCGGCCCAGATCGGCACCGAGAACATCATGGTGTTCATGACGCCGAAGCCGGCGACGGCCAGGGCCATGATCAGCTGGCGGCCCTCGCGCTCGTGGGCGTCGCGGGCCAGGGCCGGGTCGTACGGCGTGGCGGGATAGCCGAGGTGGTCGAGGGCGGCGATCACATCGCCCGGATCGGCGGCGGCCGAGGCGAACTCCACTGTCAGCCGCTTCTGGGTGAGGTTGACCCGGGCCGCCGTAACGCCGGGCAGGCCCCCGACCGCCCGCTCCACCTTGCCGAGGCAGCCGGCGCAGCGGACGTCCGGCACGAGGAGGTCCAGGCTCGCGCGCCCGTTCGCCCCGCGCCGCAGGAAGGCGGCGAAGTCGGCGCCGCCCTCGTAGGTCAGGGCCATGTGAGCCTCCGCTCGGCCAGGAAGCCGCCGCCCGAAGCGCCCTGCGCCTCGGCGGTCAGGTCCCAGGCGCCGGCGATCCGGCCCGTCGTCGCGACGTAGCGGCCAGGCGCCGTCTCCGTGAAGTGCAGGTCGATCCGGCCGGCCTCGGTCGCGGGACGCTGCAGGCGGCCCGTCATAGTCAGACGCGGCAGCGGGCGACCCTCGCGGTCGCGGAACACCAGGACCACCTGACCCGGCTCCGCGCCGGCCGACGCGCGCCAGCCCAGCCGCTCCTGCGCCTGGAGCCGGGCGATGCGGCGGTTGTAGAGCAGCCCGTCCTCGTAGGGGGTCACCGACACCTGGCCGGGGAAGGTCCGCAGCGCCAGCACGGTGAAGGTTGCGTCCACCGCGATCACGACCGCGAAGAAGGCGCTCACGCCCGCCAGGACGTGCCAGCCCTTTATCCGGAAGCCCGCGCGCGCGGACGAATCGACGGCGCTCATCGCAGGCTCTCCGATCCGGTGAAGTAGGTGGTCCGGGCCGTCGCCGACCCAGCGGTGCTGCGGATGGCGAAGACGGCCGGGATGCTCTCAGGCGCGCCTTCCACAGGGTCGGCGGTGACGAAGACGCGGACTGCGCGAACCTCGTTGGCGGGGATGGTGGCGCGGACGGGACCGCCCGACGCCTCGCCAGGGCTCCGCAGCCGCGCACCCTCGACGCCGCGGAAGCCGACCTCCACGGTCACCGGCTCGAAGGTTCGATTGGCGACCTTCAGCGTGTAGCCGTTGCGCACCGCCCCGTCGTGGAGCCGCACGAAGGTGGGGCTGCGGTCGCGCAGCACGTGCAGGTCCATGGTGGCGCGGGTCAGCAAACCCCAGCCCACGAGGGCCGAGACCGCGACGAGCGCCACGGCGTAGTAGATCGTGCGCGGCCGCAGCAGCTTGTAGACCGGCGCCTGGCCCGCGGCGCGCGCCGCGACGGCCGCGTCGGTGTCGTAGGCGATCAGGTCCCGCGGCCGGCCCACCCGGTCCATGATCTCGTCGCAGGCGTCGATGCAGAGGCCGCAGTTGATGCACTCGAGTTGCGCCCCGTTGCGGATGTCGATGCCCATCGGACAGGCCACCACGCAGGCGCTGCAGTCGATGCAGTCCCCGCGGCCTTCCCAGCTCTGTCCCTTCTTGTGCGGACCCCGCGTCTCGCCGCGGTCGCGCCGGTAGGTGACCTGCAGCGAATGGTTGTCGAGCATCGCCCCCTGGATGCGCGGCCAGGGGCACATATAGGTGCAGACCTGCTCGCGCATGTGGCCGGCGAAGATGTAGGTCGTGGCGGTCAGCAGGGCGCACGAGACGTAGGAGGCCAGAGGCGCCTGGCCGGTCCAGAACTCAGGCAGCAGCGTGGGCGCGTCGCGGAAGTAGAAGATCCAGGCGCCGCCCGTGCCGAAGGCGACGCCCAGCCAGACCAGATGCTTGCCGCCCTTGCGCCACAGCTTGTCGAAGCTCCACGGCGCCGCCGCCAGCCGCATGCGGGCGTTGCGGTCGCCCTCGAACATCCGCTCGATGTAGATGTAGAGGTCGGTCCAGACCGTCTGCGGGCAGGCGTAGCCGCACCACAGCCGGCCGAACAGCGCCGTCACCAGGAACAGCGCCAGGGCCGCGATCACCAGCAGGCCGGTGATGAAGTGCACCTCCTGCGGCCACAGCTGAATGCCGAAGAAGTAGAACCGCCGTCCGAAGAAATCGACGAGCACGGCCTGGTCCGGCAACGCCCCCGGCCGCTCCCAGCGGATCCACGGCGTCACGTAGTAGATGGTGAGCGTCAGGATCAGCAGCGCCCACTTGATCCGCCGCCAGCGGCCGTGGACCAGCTTTGGGTAGATGGGGACGCGCGGCTGGTAGAGCCCGCCGGTTCCCTTGGCCTTCTCACGCACGCGCCCCGCGGCGGACTTCGGCGCCTGTCGCTCCGCCGCCGTGGTGCCGACCGTGTTGATGACCGTGGTCATCGGCCCGCGGCCCCCGTGACGATGCTCTCGCCCTGCCGCCGAACCGCCGCGGTGAGGGGCTCGGCCTCGCCGCCCGCGTTGGCGTGGATATAGACGGCCAGCGCCTTGAGGGTCTCAGGCGAGAACCGCGCCTCCCACGTCGGCATGACGCCGTTGCGCCCGTTCCAGATCTGGTCGCGGATCGCCGTCCGGTCCGAGCCGAACAGCCACTCGGCATCCGTCAGGTTCGGCACGCCGCGGCCGATGTCGCCGGTCCCGGCGGATCCGTGGCAGGCCGAGCATTGGTCGGCGTAGGTCTGCCGCGCGCGGCCCACAGCCGCGGCGTCGGCTTTGCGGCCCGACAGCGCCATGACGTACTCGGTCAGGTCCGAGACCTGCGCGTCGTTCAGCATCTGGTCGCGGCCGAAAGCGGGCATGACGGTCTCGCCGCGCGCCTGCGCATGGCCCGAACGGACGCCCACCTGGATGGTGTGGCGGATCTCGTCCAGGGAGCCGCCCCACAGCCAGACATCGTCGCGAAGGTTGGGATAGCCCTTCGCGCCCGCGCCGCCCGCGCCGTGGCAGGTGGCGCAGTTGTCGCCGAAGACCGACTGGCCCACCTGCATGGCGTAGGCCTGCAGCTCCGGGTCGCCTTCGATCTGCTGGAGCGTGGCCGTGCGCAACCGGCCTTCGCCCGCCCGCCGCTGCTCAGCCAGGTCACCCAGCTCGCGGACCACGGCGGCGCGGTCGGACAGGCCGAGCACGCCCTTGGTGTAGCCGCTGATCCCCGGCCAGGCCGGCATCAGGATCCAGTAGACGAAGGCCCAGAGGATCGAACCGTACCAGACCCACAGCCACCAGCGCGGCAGCGGGGTGTCCAGCTCCTTGATGCCGTCCCACTCGTGGCCCGTGGTCTCGGTGCCGGAGTGCTCGTCGCGTTCGCGCTCAGACATGGTCGATCTCGTCGTCTTCGAGGGGAAGCTGGGCGAGGCGCTTGAACGCCTCCTTGTGGCGGGGCCAGAGCGCGTAGGTCAGGCCGCCGGCGAAGATCAGGCCGAAGTAGATCGTGCCGCCCTGCTGGGCGAACGTCGCCACGGCCTCGTAGGTCAGGCCGCTCATCGCAGGTTCTCCGGGTCTTCCGCCTTGTAGGTGCGGAAATCGACCATGGTGCCGAGCACCTGGAGGTAGGCGACAAGCGCGTCCATCTCGGTCAGCCGCGACGGGTCGCCGTCGAAGTCCCGCTGGACCACCTTGGCGCCGTAGCGCGTCTTCAGGTCGGACTGCTCGCCGGCGAACGGATCGACCTGGGTCTCCAGGTCTTCGCGGGCGTTGGCGATCTGGGCCTTGCTGTAGGGCACGCCCACGGTCTTGAGCGCGGTCAGGTGCTTCTGGACGGCCCGGTAGTCGAGCTCCCTCTCGGCCAGGAAGGCGTAGGGCGGCATGTTCGACTCGGGCACCACCGAGCGCGGATTCTTCAGATGGTCCACGTGCCAGTTGTCGGAGTACTTGCCGCCCACCCGCGCGAGGTCAGGCCCGGTTCGCTTGGAGCCCCACTGGAAGGGGTGGTCGTACATGCTCTCGGCCGCCAGGCTGTAGTGGCCGTAGCGTTCCACCTCGTCGCGCAGCGGGCGGATCATTTGCGAGTGGCAGACGTAGCAGCCCTCGCGGACGTAGATGTCGCGGCCGGCCTGCTCGAGCGGCGTGTAGGGACGGACGCCCTCCACCTTCTCGATCGTGCTCTCCAGGTAGAAGAGCGGGCTGATCTCCACGAGGCCGCCG
>NZ_DASWTE010000135.1:0-6044 GCF_036402295.1 Phenylobacterium sp. | reverse complement strand
GCTTCTGTTGCCAGGCGCCTCCCGAGCCCCGCCTAGAGATCTGAACCTCTAGGACTTGGTTCGGATGTTACCGGACCGCATTACGCAGCCAGGCGAACTTCCTCAGCGAAGTTATCGTTCGCATTTAGTTTAAAGACCCGGGACGGTGGGTCAGGCCGAGAGAAAGCAACGCCTTTACACGTCTGTCGATGCTGATCGGCCCCATGCTTCCCAGGTAAGAAACTCACTATCCGGCGATAACCCGGGGGAAGATTGGTGGAGCCGCCGGGAATCGCACCCGGGTCCAGTCCGCTTATTATGCGCGCGTTTATCTCCATAGTCGGGCGAACCCGACGCCTCACATATAGGCGCTCGGGGTTGAGATTCAACGAATTCTCTCCCTTCCGGCGCTTCGCGAAGCGCGAACGGCGGCGCCGTTTTCGCGGACGGCCACCGGGCCTTCGTGGGCGGATTCACGGCCCACGCCAGCGGCCGTTAGCCTTCAGGGCCTCCCCGAGACCCGGAGTTTCTCGCATCATGAACACCTTCGTCCACGCTGCACGCCCGCTGGTGAACGACCTCTTCTCCAGCCTCCTCTTCGCCGCCCTGCTGGTCGCCGGCGTCGATCCGCTCGCGGCCACGATCATCGCCATGGTCACGGGCGTGGGCCACGTCGCTCTGCTGCTCGGCCTGCGCCGCCAGGTCGCGCCGCTGCAGTGGGCGAGCCTGGGCCTGGTGATTGTGTTCGGCGGCGCAACCCTCCTGGTGCACGACCCCCGCTTCCTGATGGCCAAGCCCACGGTGGTCTACCTGCTGCTCGCCGCCTTCATGCTGCGCAAGGGCTGGATGCTGCGCTACCTGCCGCCGATCTCCCAGGGCCGGGGCGCGGGCGTGATGACCGCCTACGGCTATGTCTGGGCAGGCCTGATGGCGCTCACCGGCGGGCTCAACCTGATGTTCGCCGTCGCGCTGCCCGAGCAATGGCCGCTCTACAAGGCGATCTTCCCGATGTCGTCGAAGCTCGCGCTGTTCGCGGCGCAGTACCTGCACGTCCGTTCCGTCTCGATGCGCGAGCTCAAGGCCGAGCAGGCGGCGCTTCCGGCGTAGCGGGCGCCGTGGACGCGGCAGCGGCCTCGTCGACCTCGCCGATGTCGATGAGGCCCTTCCAGCCGTCCTGGGTTTTGCGCCAGACGGTGACGTAGTTGCCGGTCATCACCCGCGAGCCGTCGAGCCAGGTGCGCTTCCAGTCGCCGATGGTCATGGCCATTTCGCCCGAAGCCGCGCCCCAGGCCTGCTTCGGAACCCACTCCACCTTCACCCGCTGGGGCTTGTCGCCGCCCATCAGGGCGTAGATCGCGGCCGAGCCCTTCGCCGGGTCGCCGCCCGTGCCGTAGAGCAGGCCGTCGCTTTCCATGAACTCGCGGAACGCCTGGGCCGGGTGCACCACTTGGGCGCGGTCGTGGAAGGCGCGGTCGGCGGCCAGCGCTTCGGCGGCGGCCTGGGCCGAGAGGTCGGCGGCCAGCGCAGGGCCGGCCAGCGAGAGCGCCAGCGCGGCGGCGGCGAGGGTCTTCATCGGGGTCAGCTCCGGGGCGTTTCCGGCGCAGCTTCGCTTGCCGGCACGCCGGCGTCCACTTCGGCCGATGGGGCCGGCTCGGCGCCCGGCGGGCCCTGGCGCGCGTCGGGATTGGGGCGCAGCCGCCCGCCCTCGGCCAGCAGCGCCTCGTGGGCGCGGCGGGCGCTGGCGAAGCTCACCCCGCGCGGGAAGATCACATCGAAGCGGGGATCATGGCCCAGCGCGGCGCCCAGCACAGCCTCCAGCACCTCGCCGATCTCGCCCACCTCGGCCGGATCGCAGGCCCGATGCAGGGTGGTGGAGCGCCCGGGCGTGACCAGGGTCACATCATAGCCGGTCCCCTCGACGCAGACGGCGTCGGCCGCGCCCGCCTCCGACACCCTCACGTCGCGCGGGGAGCGCCACGCGGGCAGCCTCGCCAGCGCCCGGAACCGCTCGGCCGAGCCGGGCGGAAGCTGTTCGTCGAAGCCGATCCGCCGGCCGATCACCGCCTCGCAGCACGCCATGCCGGCGCGGGCCTGCACGAACGCGTCCGCGCCGCGCACGATGATGCGCGTCACCGTCTGGCGCGTACTGCCCGTGGGCCGGGTCCAGACCTCCAGGATCATCTCGTCGCCGCGCACCAGCTGCCACTGCAGCGGCATGAGGCCCCACAGGCGGTAGGTGGAGGGCTGGACGCCGTTGTCCGGCTCCACCAGCCGCTCGCCGCGGCGGATGCGGCGGCCGCCCAGGGGATCGGAGGCCTCGGTGGGCTTCAGCCGCTTTTCCTCCCACCAGCTCCTCGGGTCGGGCGGCGGGAAGGGCCATACGGCGGCCTCGGCGGGCGGCAGGTCGGGCGGCGGGGGGCGCGGCCCGTCGGGTGGAGGCTTGGCCTTGCGCGGGATAGGGATGAACAGTGGGATCTGCGCGTTCACGGGCGCGGCCAGGCTGAGCGCGATCAATACAGCAAGGGTGACGCGTACAGACACGCCATGAAAAGTGCGGTCCGGGCGGCAGGTTCCCGCCGACTAGAAGACCTCGACGCCCCGTTGCAGCGACAGCACGCCGGTGCGCGACACCTCGACGAGGCCAAGGCCCTTCATCAGGTCGACGTACTTGTCGATCTTCGACGGCGCGCCGGTGAGCTCGAAGACGAAGCTCTCGTGGGTGGTGTCGACCACCTTGGCGCGGAAGATGTCCGAGACGCGGAGGGCCTCCACCCGCTCGGCGCCCGTGCCGCGCACCTTCACCAGCGCCAGTTCCCGCTCGATGCCGTTAGGGTCCTTGGTCACGTCCTGCACGTGGCGGGTCGAGACCATCTTCTGCAGCTGCGCCTCGATCTGGCCCAGCACCTGCGGCGTGCCCCGGGTGACGATGGTGATGCGGCTGGTGTGCGCGTTGGGGTCGGTCTCGGCCACCGTCAGGCTGTCGATGTTGTAGCCGCGCGCCGCGAACAGCCCGACCACCCGGTGCAGCACCCCCGGCTCGTTGTCGACGAGCACCGCAAAGGTGGCCCGGCTCTCCTCCTGGTCCGCGTGGGAGAGGTCGTAAACGGAGGCGGGTTGGGTGTCGGTCATGTCGGCAGTCCTTGGCAGTGGCCGCTGAGGTGTCACAGGGCGGCCTCTGCCGCAAGCGGCGACTCCTTTACGTCCAGTGGCAGGTAGAGCGCCGGCTGCAATGGTCGCAGCCGCTCGTCGTAGCCGTCGTCCCACGGCATCCGGCCGTCGTTGTCCGACAGGACCAGCTGGAAAGCGTTAAAACCGAATGGCATTCCCGTCCGCGCCAGGCTCCTCATGGTCGCGAACGTGAACCAGCCCATCTCGCTCTCGAGCTGGCTCTCGTGCACCTTGCGCCAGACGCACGGCGAGCTCCTCGCCCTCGGGCCACACCTTGCCATCCTCAAGGATGAGCCGCCCGTCCTTGATCTGCGCAAACACCTCCCAGAGCAGCGCGTTCGCGGAGTCCTGGGGGATGTCGAATACGATTACCTCGGGCTGCCCCAACGTTTCATCGAATCCAATGGTGTAGGTCCAAGTCGGCGCTGTGCTGTAGTCGCCCACGTACACGGCGGTCCAGCCGTGCTCCTCGATGCGGCGCCCCAGCTGGGAAGTCACACCTCGATCTCGGCTGGTGAGCTTCAGCCAAGCGTCTTTCAGCCACGTCAGTGCGCCCCGCATAGTGAGAACATTAAGAGAACAAAGTCGAGCTAGTCAACGCTTGAGCTTCCGCCCGTTCGCCGCTTTCCTGCCGCGCCGAAGGAGACGCCTGACATGGACCTCAACCTCACCGGCCGCACGGTCCTGATCACCGGCGCCTCCAAGGGGATCGGCGCGGCGGCGGCCGAGGCGTTCGCGGAGGAGGGCTGTCAACTGATCCTGGCGGCGCGCAGCGGCGAGGTGCTGGAGAGCCTCTGCGAGCGGCTGCGGGGCCAGCATCAGATCCAGGCCCGCGCCGTCCCCACCGACATCCGCGATCCCGGGCAGCTGAGGGCGCTGGCCGAGGCGGGGAAGGACGCCGACATCCTGGTCAACAACGCCGGCGACATCCCGGGCGGCACGCTGGAGGCGGTGGACGAGGAGAAATGGCGCCACGCCTGGGAGCTGAAGGTGTTCGGCTACATCAACCTCACGCGGGCGATCTACGCCCACATGAAGGCCCGCGGGTCGGGCGTGATCATCAACGACATCGGCGCGGCGGGCGAGCGGATGGACGCGGGCTATATCGCCGGCTCCACCGGCAACGCGGCGCTCTACGCCTTCACCCGCGCGCTGGGCGGCAAGTCGCTGCGCGACGGGATCCGGGTGGTCGGCGTGAGCCCGGGCCCGGTCGAGACCGACCGCATCGTCACCCTGATGAAGGCCGCCGCCCAGCGCCGCTTCGGCGACGGGGGCCGCTACCGCGAGCTGATGGCGAACTACCCGCTGGGCCGCCCCGCCAAGCCGCGCGAGATCGCCGACCTGATGGCGTTCCTGGCTTCCGATCGCAGCGCCTACACCACCGGCGTGGTGTTCACCGTCGACGGCGGGATCAGCGCCTCGCCCGGGTGACCGTGGTTCCGCGGCCACAGTCTGCGGCCAAGGTTGGTTTCATCTGAAACACACTTTTGACGGCATCGGAGAACGTGCTATCCGCCGCGGCCTCAAGGATGAGAGTCATGTCGAAGATCGTCTTCAACAGCCTGCCTGCCCAGAGCCTCGACCGCCAGGTCGAGCGGAAGGGTATGCGCGCGTGGGAGGATGGCCCTCGGTAAGTCTCAGAATCTTTGAGATCGTCCGAAAGAACCCCTCCCGGCCCAGCCGCGGAGGGGTTCTTCGTTTCGGAAGGACGCTTTGCCGCCGCGGTGGATCGGGAGGGGCCGCAAGAGCAAGGAGAGGTCCAGATGAGCGGATTTGAAGTCATCGAAAGCCACGGGGTCCCGATCAAGGCGTGGACCCGGGGCGTGCCGGTCGAAGAGGCCGCGAAGAACCAGCTGCGCAATGTGGCGGGGCTGCCGTTCATCCACGGCCACGTGGCGGTGATGCCGGACGTGCACTTCGGCCGCGGCGCCACCGTGGGCTCGGTAATCCCGACCAAGGGCGCCGTGATCCCGGCGGCCGTGGGCGTCGACATCGGCTGCGGCATGATGGCGGTGCGCACCACCCTGACCGCGTCGGACCTGCCGGACACCCTTGCCGGTATCCGTTCGCTCATCGAGCGCGTGGTGCCGCACGGCGGCCCCGGCGTGAAGGGGAGCTGGCGCGAGCAGGGCCGCCACGGCGTGCCGAACGCGGTGGTGAACCGGTGGACCGCCTCGGGTCTCGAGCGGCGCTACAACGCGCTCGTCGAGAAGCACCCGATCCTTGCCGACGCCGCCAGCATCGTGCAGCTCGGCACGCTCGGCGGCGGCAACCACTTCATCGAGGGCTGCCTCGACACCGATCAGCGGGCGTGGGTGATGCTGCACTCGGGGTCGCGGGGCATCGGCAACGCCATCGGCCAGTTCTTCATCAACCGCGCCAAGGCGCTGGTGAAGGAGCGGGTCGGGGTGCGGCTCGCCGACATGGACCTCGCCTGGCTGGAGGAAGGCGAGGCCGACTTCGACGACTATGTCGAGGCGGTCTCGTGGGGCCAGGACTTCGCGCGTCAGAACCGCGAGGCGATGATGGTCCGCGTCCTCCAGGCGCTGCGCGAGGCCGGCCTGCCGGCGTTCAAGACCGACAAGGAGGCGGTGAACTGCCACCACAACTACGTTGTGAAGGAACGCCATTTCGGCGAGGAGGTCTGGCTGACCCGGAAGGGTGCGGTGCGGGCGGGCGCCGGCGAGCTCGGGATCATCCCGGGATCGATGGGCGCCAAGTCCTTCATCGTGCGGGGCAAGGGGAACGCCGAGTCCTTCTGCACCTGCTCGCACGGCGCGGGCCGGACCATGTCCCGGGCAGAAGCCAAGCGGCGCTTCACCGTCGACGACCACGTGGCCGCCACGGCGGGCGTCGAATGCCGGAAGGACGAGGGCGTCATCGACGAGACGCCGATG
>NZ_DASWTE010000134.1:0-5963 GCF_036402295.1 Phenylobacterium sp. | reverse complement strand
CAGGGCTTTCCACCGTGCCATCCAAGCACGCAGTGGGTGATGTGGTCCCGGTCCGCGAACGTCCATACGGGCCAGCGCCGTCACGGCGGCGCATCACAGGCCGGACAGATGGCAGCATCCGACCAAGCGATCAGCTCCTCCGCAAATCCGAACTTGCGCTGAAGGGGGCGTCCACAGATGGATTGCGGACGTCGGGACCCAGCTTGAGTTTGCTCCTGCCAACGTTAGCTTCGAGCCCACGATGACGCTGAAGGTGACGTATGGAAGTGCATGAGGTGGTGACCGACGAAGAGGCTGGGAAAATAACCGTCAACGCCTTTGCCCGAAATGGTGAGAAAGTCTTCCTGACTGCGTTGAGCGTCGATGATGTGCAGGGCGACTTCTCGCGCGCGGCCCTCTGGATAGGCCGTGCTGTCCTCATGGGTTCACCCATCGAGAAGCTCTTGAAGTGATGTCTTAGGCAGGCCACGCCAACGTCCGCGATGGGTCGCGAGCCGTCTAACCCGCGCAGTGCCTCAGCGGACCTGGCGAACGTCGGGAACGGGTGGAGCGCGGACATCCCGGGTGCCGGGTCACAGAGGCGGAACGCTGTCTTTGGGGTCGAACATTCCGACCGGCCGTTCGAGTACGCCGCCGTTCCAGCATGCTGACCGCCAAAGGTAGGGAGGTTCACCAGCAGAAGCCGGAAACGCGCTGTCTGCTCGCCAGATAGTTCCCCAGTTGGGGCTGTCGGTCACGACCACCTTGACGAGGCGAGTGCCTACTCCTTCGCGCATCTTCTGCGCAAACTGGGCGCACCGGCTCACGACCTCATCCTGCACATCCCCGGCCGACCGCTCGTCAGGACCGGGCGCAGCTGGTGGCATCTCAGGAAGCTCGTTCAGCGGCGCAGTGAGAGCAGTCGAAGGCAAAAGCAGCGAAGCGGCCAACAGCGCTGCTCCTGATGCTTTCACCGATGCGTCCCCCTCTGCATTGAACACACTCTGTAGCACAGCCTGCTAGGCAGGCCTCCAAGTCCGCAACGGGTCGAAGGCGTCCGGCGCCCTTCCGCGTCCTTCTGCGGTTGAACTCTAGAGCGCCTGCGTCATCTCACGCCGCCCCGGGGGTCGCCCCATGCCCTTTCGTGTCTTTCCTGGTTCCTTGACGATCCTGGGGAGAGGCGGCGGCTCTTGTGAGGACCCATCACGGCCAGCCGCTACTTCAGGTGCTCCCGGTACCAGGCGATGGCCAGGTCCACCGCCTCCTCGCGTTTCTCGCCATAGACGCCGTAGTGCTTGATGCCGGGCAGGGTCACCAGCTTCGAAGGGCCCTTTACGCGGGTGCTGGCCAGAATCGCGTTCGGCCGGTTGTCGAACAGCTCCTCGTTCTCGGCGACGATGAACAGCGATGCGGCGGTGACGTTGGGCGCGTCGTCGCCAGGGGTCCAGCGTAGCAGCTTGTCGCCGATGGGCGCGCCGATCAGCGCGCCGACCACCTGGGCCCCCGGCTCGGGGTAGGCCACCTCGCCGCGGGCCATTCGCGCGGCTTGCACCTGCATCGGCCCGGCGGCGGGATTGGCCGTCCCCGGCGGCGGGCGCGACGGGACCGAGCCCACCTGGCTCACGAGCGCCTTCACCCGCGGGTCGCGCGCGGCGACATAGACCACCATGCCGCCCGAGAAGCTGGAGCCGCGGACGCCGATGCGCTTCGGGTCTACCGACGGGTCGGCGGCGGCCCAATTGATGACGTTGAACCAATCCTGCGCCTGTTCGACGGGATCGACGTAGCCGCGCACGGCCTCGACCTCGACGGTCAGCTTGCGGCCCGGCGGCAGCTTGGGCTGGGGCGCGGTCAGGATCACGCGGCTGTCGCTCTCGCCCCAGCCGCGGTAGTCGAACGTCAGCACCTGGAAGCCCGCCCGCGCCATCTGCACGGCGTCGGTGCGGAAGCCCGAGGCGGTGCCGCCCCAGCCGTGCGCCATGACGATGGTGGGCAGCTTCTCGGCGGGGCGGGCCTTGGGCGCGAAGACCTCGCCGTGCAGGCGCACGCCTTCGGAGAGGATGCTGACCGTCCGGAAGGCGACGTCGTCGGGCGCCTTGTAGTCGGCGGCGCGACCCGTGGTCCACGTCGCCGGATCCGCCGGATTGCGCCGCGGCGTGGCCGCCGGCTGGGCCTGGACCGCCGTCGCCGCGAGCAGCGCGACGACCGCCGCCACGCCCATCCGCCGCGTCAATTTCCCCGCCATCCTCGCCTCCCTGTTGTGTTCTTACGTGGATACCATCTACTCAAATCGCCTGTAACGTTACGTCAGGCTAGATGCCCCTACCAGCCGCTCAAACGGATTGACGGCGTCCCGGGGGTCCCGCAGGTTTCCCGACGATAACCAGACGGCCTACGCCGCGCACCCTCGGAGGAAGATCCCTTGCCCAGCGACACGGCGGCGGCGACCCATGCGCGCCGGCTCAGCGTCCCGACCAAGCTTTTCTACGGGTTCGGATCGGTCGCCTTCGGGGTCAAGGACAACGGCTTCTCCTACTTCCTGGCGTTCTTCTACGCCCAGGTCGTCGGGCTGCCTGCCCAGACCGTCGGCTTCGCGATCATGCTGGCGCTGGTCATCGACGCATTCATCGACCCGATCGTCGGCCAGCTGTCGGACAACACCCGCTCGAAATGGGGCCGTCGGCATCCGTGGATGTACGCCGCGGCGATCCCCGTGGCGGTCTCATACTCGCTGATGTGGAACCCGCCGACCGAATGGAGCCAGCCGGCGCAGGTGGCCTACCTGGTGGCCGTGGCGGTGCTGATCCGCAGCTTCATCAGTTGCTACGAGATTCCCTCGGCCGCGCTCGCGGCCGAACTGACCACCGAGTACGACGAGCGCACCCGCCTGCTCAGCTACCGCTACCTGTTCGGCTGGTGCGGGGGCTTGGCCATGTACGGCCTGGCGCTGTTCGTGTTCCTCAAGCCCACCGCCGAGTACGCCACGGGCCAGCTCAACCCGGCGGGCTACGCCAACTACGGCATCTTCGCCGGCGGGCTGATGCTGTTCGCCATCCTGGTCACCTCGATCGGCACCCACGGGCAGATCCGCTACCTGCGCGCCCCGCCGTCGGAACGGATCACCCTGGGGCGGCTGTCGCGCGAGCTGTTCGGGGCCATGGCCAACCGCAACTTCGCGATGATCTTCGCCGCGGCCATCTTCCTCTACGCCGGCATCGGCCTGGGCTTCGCCATCAACCTCTATTTCTCGACCTACTTCTGGGAGTTCACCGCCCGCGAGATCGCCCTCTTCAGCTTCTCCAGCCTGACCGCGGCGATCCTGGCCTGGATCATCGCGCCCCGCTTGGCGCAGCGCTTCGAGAAGCGGACGGTGGCCATGACCCTGATCCCCCTGGGCCTGGCCTTCGGCATCGGCCCGATCATCCTGCGCCTCATCGCCGCTTTCCCGCCGAACGATGCGACCGTCGCGACCCCGTTCTCGTTCGGCGGCGTCCCGTGGACCCCGCACCTGAACTTCCTGATCATCTGGGTGACCAACGTCCTGTCGGTGGGCCTGGGGATCATCGGCAACATCCTGTTCTCGTCGATGATCGCCGATGTAGTCGAGGACTCCGAGCTGAAGACCGGCCGGCGGCAGGAGGGCGTGTTCTTCGCCGCCATCGCCTTCGCCGCCAAGGCCACCACCGGCTTCGGCATCCTGGCCTCAGGCCTGATCATCGGCGCCATCGCCTTCCCGACCGGGGCCAAGCCGGGCGCGGTCGACATCGAGATCCTGCGTCACCTGGGCCTGATCTACGTGCCGGTGCAGGTCGTGCTCTACGGGACCGCGACGCTGCTCCTGCTCGGCTACGGCATCAGCCGGGCAAGCCACGCAGACACCCTGCGCAAGCTGGCCGCCGCCGCTGACCTGACGCTGGAGGGCGAACCCGCATCCAGCGGCGCGAAACTGGGCTGACGCGGGCTGTCGCGGGCGCTAGGGAGCCCGCATGACCGCCGACGCGTTGCTGGCCCAGGAGTTCGGCTCCTTCTCCGAGGTGCTCCGCGCCCAGGCGGCCGCGCGGCCGGACAAGCCGGCGCTGGTCGATGCGCGCCGCGTGATCCCCTACGGCGAGCTGGACGAACTGATGGACCGCATCGCTGCGGCCCTGCAGCGCGACGGCGTGGGCAAGGGCGAGGTGGCGGCGGCCTGCGCGCTCTCGTCGGCGGAGTATGGCGCAGCGTTCCTGGCCGTGTTGCGCGCCGGCGCGGTGGTCGCGCCGCTGGCCCCATCGTCCACGCCCGAGAGCCTGCTCACCCAGCTCGCGGACTGCGCGGCCAAGGTGTTCTTCCTGGACGCCGCGACGGCTCGGCACATGGGCGCGGCGCTGGACAAGGTGACGGCCAAGCGGGTGTCGCTGGACGGCTCCGACGCCGGCGAGCCGCTGGGGGCCTGGATGGCGCCGGCGGGCGCGAAGCCGATGGTCCACCCGCCGCGGCCGGACGACGGCTTCAACCTCATCTACTCGTCGGGCACCACGGGCGCGCCGAAGGGGATCCTCCAGCCGCACAGGATGCGCTGGGGCCAAGTGCGGCGCGGCGGCTACCGCCACGACGCCGTGACGATGATCTCGACGCCGCTCTATTCGAACACGACGCTGATCTCGTTCCTGCCGACCCTCGGCAACGGCGGGACGGCGGTGCTGATGCCCAAGTTCGACGCGACGGCCTTCCTGGAGCTGTCGCAGAAGCACCGCGCGACCCACACCATCCTGGTGCCGGTGCAGTACCGCCGGCTGCTCGACCACCCCGACTTCGACCGCTACGACCTCAGGTCCTACAAGCTGAAGTTCGTGACCTCGGCGCCGTTCTCCGCGGCCGCCAAGCGCGAGGTGCTGGACCGCTGGCCGGGCGGGCTGGTCGAGTTCTACGGCATGACCGAGGGCGGCGGCACCTGCTCGCTGCGCTGCCACGAGCACCCCGAAAAGCTGCACACGGTGGGCAGGCCGCTGCCGGGCCACGACATCCGGCTGATCGACGACGAGGGCCGCGAGGTGGCGCAGGGGCAGGTGGGCGAGGTGGTCGGCCGCTCGGGCGCGATGATGGTCGGCTACCACAACCAGCCCAAGAAGACCTCCGAGGCCGAGTGGTTCAGCCCAGAGGGCCTGCGCTACATCCGCACTGGCGACGTGGGCCGCTTCGACGAGGACGGGTTCCTCACCCTGCTGGACCGCAAGAAGGACATGATCATCTCGGGCGGGTTCAACATCTACCCGAGCGACCTCGAGGCCGAGCTCATCCAGCATCCCGCGGTGGCCGAGGCGGCGGTGGTGGGCGTGCCGTCGCAGGCCTGGGGCGAGACGCCGGTGGCCTTCGTGGCGCTGAAGCCCGGCGCGACCGCGACGGCCAAGGAGATCCGCGACTGGACCAACGCCCGGGTCGGCAAGACCCAGCGGCTCGCCGACCTCAGGCTGGTCGACGCCCTGCCGCGCAGCCACATTGGCAAGGTGATGAAAGGCGAGCTCAAGGACGGCTACCGCCCCGCCTGAGCTTGCAATCCGCCAGACTGATGCAAATATGCAATCAGTCATGACCGAGTCACATGCCCCACGCTCCGGGTGTCCCATCAACCTTACGCTCGAGGTTCTCGGCGACCGGTGGAGCCTGCTGGTGCTCCGCGACATGATGTTCGGCAATCGACGGCACTTCCGCGAGTTGCTCAACCGGTCCGAGGAGGGCATCGCCTCCAACATCCTGGCCGATCGGCTGAAGAAGCTGCAGGCGCAGGACATGATCACCCGCGCCGACGACCCGACCCACAAGCAGAAGGCCATCTACAGCCTGACCGAGAAAGCCATCCAGCTGGTTCCGATCATGGCCATGGTCGGCGGCTGGGGGCGCAAGCACCTGCCCGTGAGCGAGGAGCTGTCGATCCGCGCCCAGTTGCTGGAGGAGGGCGGCCCGCCCATGTGGGACGCCTTCATGGACGAGCTGCGCCGCCTCCACTT
>NZ_DASWTE010000133.1:0-12676 GCF_036402295.1 Phenylobacterium sp. | reverse complement strand
TGCGCGGCCTGTCTGACGGCGCCTACACCGGCCGCGCCCGCTCGATCGTGGCCACCTACCTCGACGACATACCAGTCAACTACAACGCGCCCGATCCCGACTTCCGGCTGGTGGACAACGAGCGGGTCGAGGTGGCGCGCGGTCCGCAGGGCGCGCTCTACGGGGCCGGATCGATCAGCGGCATCTACCGGATCGTCTCGCGCAAGCCCGACCTCCAGGACATGTCGGCTGAGATGCGCGCCACGGGCGCGGCCACCAAGAGCGGCGACCCGAGCTATGCCGTCGAGGGCTACGTCAACGTGCCCATCTTCGACGACACGCTCGGCGTGCGGCTCTCCGGCTACCGTGAGACCCAGGGGGGCTACCTCGACGACATCGGCCAGATGCGGAGCGACGTGGACCGCACCCTGCGCCAGGGCGCGCGGCTGATCGCGTTGTTCCAGCCCAACGACGCCTGGTCGGTGACCGCCACGGCGGCCGGCCAGCACCTGCGCTCAGACGACACCCATTACACGACGCCGGGCCTCGGCCTGACGCGCAACGTGCGGATTCCCGAGCCGCACGTGAACGACATCCTGCTCGCGACGGCGACAGTGCGGCGTTCGTGGGGCGCCGCGGAACTCACGTCGTCCACGGGGTTCATCCGCCACGCCTACAGCAGCCTCTATGACGCCACCGCCACCCAGACTCTCTACACGGACTTCGCCGACACCTCGGCGTACTCCGAGCGCACCAAGACCCGGATGCTGGTGCAGGATCTGTTCCTGACCTCACGCGGCGCCGGCCGGCTGGAATGGCTCGCCGGCCTGTACGGCTCGGACACGCGGACCCGCACGCCGACCGAGTTCCTGGCCCAGGTGCCGATCGCGCAGGACGGCTTCCTCGTCTACGGCGACCAGCGGCGGGACGATGTCCGCGAACTCGCCGCCTATGGCGAGGCCTCGTACCGCCTCACGCCCGAATGGACCGTCGCGGTCGGCGGCCGCGTCTTCCACATCGACACCCGCACCCGCTCCGACGTGGTCTCCGAGCGCTTCGCCCCGCGCAGCTTCGACCGCAACGTCAGCTTCACCGGCTTCTCGCCGAAGATCTCAGTGCAGTACGAGTTCGCTTCGGGCGACCTCGTGTACGGGGTGATCTCGGAAGGCTACCGCTCGGGCGGCCTGAACTCGGGCGGGGCGCAGCCACTGCCGGAACGGCGCGAGACCTATGGCGCCGACCGGCTGCTGAACTACGAGCTGGGCCTGAAATTCGAGCGGTTCGAGCGCCGCCTCGCGGTGAACGCCGCAGCCTACTACGACGTCTGGAAGGACATCCAGACCGACCAGTTCCGCCCCTCGGGCATTCCCTACACGACCAACGCCGGCGACGCGCACATCGCGGGCTTCGAGGCCGAGGTGGCCCTGCGCACCGACTGGGGCCTCGAGGCGCAGCTAAACGGCCGCTACGCGCGTGTGCGCACGGACAACGCCAATCCCGACTTCCAGGGCGCCCTCGTGGATGGCCTGCCCGGGGCCCCCGCGGTCTCGGCCGGCGGCCTGGTGAGCTACGAGCGCCCGGTGCTGGGCGGCGATTGGACGCTGCGGCTGGTGGGCCAGGCCACCTATATCGGCCCCTCGCGCGTCACCTTCGACGACACGCGCCCGAAGACGGGCGGCTATGCGCGCACGAAACTGTCGGCCGAGCTCACGGGCCGGACCTTCGGCGTCCAGGTCTTCGTGGTGAACCCGCTCGACTCGGCCAGCGACACCTTCGCCTTCGGCAATCCCTTCAATCCCGACCAGGTCCGCCAGGTGACGCCCCAGCGGCCGGTCACCGTCGGCGTGACGATTTCTGCGGCGATCTGAAAAAAATTTCGCTCCGACCTAGGGGTGATGGGAACCCGCGACGTCTCCCCCGCGACCTGCGACTTCTGGAGAGCCTTGGGTCGACAATACGAGGCGCCGGGCGACCGGCGCACACAGTCAAACGAAGCGCGCATTCCGAGCCCAAGGTCGCGCTTTGCAAGGCTGAGCGCGGTCCCGGCGGGGAGAGACGCCGGGGCCGCGCCCCATGCCTATTGTCGCAGGGCGAAGTTCAGATTTGGCCCTATCCGCCGACAGTGCTACTGTGCAGCCGTTGATCGCGGCCGGCTCGGGCTGCGAACAGCGCGCGTCGGCTCTCCAGTCACCGGCACGAGACCTACCGCCCCGGCCTGAGGACGTCACACCTCAGCCGGGGCTTCTCGTATCTGGAGCCCCCCTTTCGCCAGTCGTCAGCCGCCCTGCGCGCCGCAAGCCGCGGCCGGGAAGCTGGTTCGCGTGGACCAACCGTTTTGGAACGTTTCGCTAGGCTCCGAAGCGGGCGTGCCGACAGTCCACCGTCGGCCGGAGGCCTCAGACACAGCTGTAACAATTCTCCGCCGTTCGCGACCTCAGACAGACAATGGTCCCGTCGATAACCACCCCACACGACCAATCAGGGTCCGAACACGGGGCGAAACGACAATGGCTACCTTCCAGGGCGATGGGCTCGACAACGCGATCACCGGCACGAGCTCGGCTGACATCATCAACGGCAACGGCGGCGACGACCTGGTCTACGCCGGCCTGGGCAACGACATCGTCAACGGTGGCGACGGCGCCGACCAGCTGAGCGGCGAGGGCGGCAACGACTACCTCAACGGCGGCAACGGCGCCGACAAGATGTTCGGCGGCGACGGCAACGACGCCCTCGTCGGCGGCGCCGGCGCGGACACCATGTACGGCGGGACCGGCAACGACAGCTACAACGTCGACTCCACCGGCGACACGGTCATCGAGTTCAGCGGCCAGGGGACCGACGAGGTCTTCACCACGCTCTCGTCCTACGTCCTGCCTTCGTCGGTGGAGAACCTGCGCTTCTCGGGCGTGGGCGAGTTCTCGGGCTACGGCAACGCGCTCAACAACGTCATCTGGGGCGGCGCCTCGGGCGACGTGCTGCAGGGCTTCGCCGGCAACGACAAGCTCTACGGCGGCGCGGGCCGGGACAGCCTCTACGGCGGCGAAGGCTCGGATACCCTCGACGGCGGCAGCACTGGCAGCACGATCGGGAACACACTCTACGGCGGGGCCGGAGACGACGTCTACATCATCGACTCGCCCTACGAGACCATCGTCGAGCTGAGCAATGGCGGCGTCGACCGCATCGAAACGGACTTCTGGGTCACCAGGCTGCTGGAGACGCCGGAGGTGGAGAACCTCACCTACACAGGCGACGGCTACGCACGACTGGCCGGCAACGACAAGGCGAACACCATCGTCGGCGGCGCGTACGGCGACGTCATCGTCGGCCTCGGCGGCGCCGACAAGCTGATCGGGGGCGCCGGCAACGACACCTACTATGCCGACGGACTCGACACGATCGTGGAGGCCGCGGGCGGCGGGATCGACGAGATCGTCACGACGTCGTCGCTCGACCTGCGCACCATGCCGAACGTCGAGAACCTGCGGTTCTTCGGGGAGGGCGGCTTCACCGGCATCGGGACCTCAGCGGCCAACGAGCTGCGCGGATGGACCGGAAACGACACCCTCCACGGCCTGGAGGGCAACGACACCATGTGGGGCTACGGGGGCGATGACGTCCTGCACGGCGGCGCCGGGAACGACGTCTTCATGGGCGGGCTCTACGGCGGCGACAAGGCCGAGTTCGATGACGCCGTCGCGATCTGGGTGGAGAACGCCACGCCCATCGCCTACTTCGACCCGTTCGAAGAAGAATACACGGACCTGAACGTCTTCGATCTGCCGCAAGGCCTCGCGCCCAGCTCCATGACCATCTGGGCCGGCGATGGGAACGACAGCGTCCAGGGGGCCCTCCTCTACCAGAGCATCGAGTTCCACGGCGGCCTGGGCAACGACTCGCTCGCCCCGGGCGGGAAGGACGTGAAAGCCTTCGGAGACGAGGGCAACGACACCCTGTGGGGCGGCGGCGGCAACGATGTCCTGGACGGCGGCGCCGGCGACGACGACCTGCACAGCGCGGGGGGCGTCGACCTCGTCTCGGGTGGCGCGGGCAACGACACCATCCAGGGCTCGGGGAAACTCTCCGGTGGGGATGGCGACGACCGCATCCAGGGTTCCAACGGCGCCGACCAGCTCGTGGGCGGCGCGGGCAAGGACGTGCTCGAAGGCGGCTACGGCGCCGACCTGATCGTCCCCGACAGCCTGGACACGATCGTGTACCGCTATCTCGACGACAGCTCGGCCGAGTGGGGCATCGACCAAGTCGATTGGGTTGCGGGCGCCCGCATCGACTTCTCCAATCTGTCGGACCTCACGCTCTACGGCGCCGAAGAGATCAACCTGCAATTCATCGGCAACGCGGCCTTCGCCACCGGGGGCGCCACCGCCCCCGACCAGATGCGGCTCTCCTATGACGCCGCCAACGCCAAGACCTTGATCGAGATCGAGGTGACGGGCGACGGCGTGGCCGACATGGTCATCCAGATCAACGGGATGCACACCCTGACCGCGTCCGACTTCCTGCTCTAGGACGTGTCGACTTCAGGTGGCGGGCGGGGGCCTCTTCGGCCTCCGCCCGTTGGTTTGTCACGCCCGCGACGCTCCGGCGTCGACGGGCGATTTCCATTCTCGGGCGACCACCGCAGAATGCGGTTCGCCAAGCTGCTGGCCGGGGGGCGAGGATGCCGGTTTCGAGTGGATTTACGTCGGCGGTGATGAACGCGGCGCTCGACTGCATCGTCGCGGCCGACGCCCAGGGCATCATCGTCGAGTTCAACCCCGCGGCCGAGCGGACCTTCGGGCTGGCGCGCGCCGATGTCATCGGCCGCAGCCTCGCCGACACCATCATCCCCCAGGCCCACCGCGCCGCCCACCAGGCCGGCATGGCGCGCCTCGCCGCCGGGGCGCCGCCGAGAATGGTCGGCCGTCGGATCGAGATCGAAGGGCTGCGCGCGGACGGCGAGGTCTTTCCGCTCGAGCTGGCGATCGTGCGGACCGCCGGCGCGGGCGACGCCGTGTTCGTCGCCTATATGCGGGACATCACCGCCCAGAAGCTGGCGGAGCAGCGCCTCAGGGAGAGCGAGGAGCGCCTGCGATTCGCCGTGGAGGGCGCCCAGCTGGGCACCTGGAGCTGGGACCTCAAGACGGGCGGCAGCTGGTGGTCGCCGCGGGCCCGCGAGATCTTCGGCTTTCCCGCCGAGGGCGAGGTGACGCAGGACCTGCGCGACAGGCTGGTGCATCCGGACGATCGCGCGGCGGTGGCCGAGGCGGTGCGCCGGGTCGTGGAGGACGTGGGCGAGGCGTCCCTTGAATACCGGGTCCTGATGCCCGACGGCGAGGTCCGTTGGGTCGTGACCCGCGGCGTCGGCCACCGCGACGCGGCGGGCGAGCCGGCCATGGCCAATGGAATTGTCGCCGACATCACCCCGCGCAAGTCGGCCGAGGCGGAGCTGGAGCGCTCACGCGAGGCGCTGCACCAGGCCGAGAAGCTTGCGGCCCTGGGGTCCCTGCTGGCCGGCGTCAGTCACGAGCTGAACAACCCCCTTTCGGCCGTGATCGGCCAGGCGGTGATGCTCGAAGAGGACACCCTGGGTTCACCCCTCGCCGAGCGCGCGCGGAAGATCCGCACCGCGGCGGAGCGTTGCGGCAAGATCGTCCAGACCTTCCTGGCCATGGCCCGCCAGCGCAAACCCGACCGGTCGCGCGTCGACGTCAACGAGCTCGTCCGCAGCGTGCTCGAGCTGACCGACTACGGCCTGCGCACCAGCAGCGTCGAGGTGCGCCTCGACCTGGCGAGCAGCCTGCCCGAGCTGATGGCAGACAACGACCAGCTGCACCAGGTGCTGGCCAACCTGATCGTCAACGCCCAGCAGGCGCTGGAGAGCCAGCCCGGCGTGCGGCGGCTGGAGGTGACCACCCGGCGCGGCCCTACGCACGGGTCGGTCCTGATCCGCGTGGCCGACAACGGCCCCGGCGTGCCCACCGAGATCGCCGGCCGGATCTTCGATCCGTTCTTCACGACCAAGCAGTCGGGGCAGGGCACCGGCGTCGGACTCAGCTTCTCGCTGGGGGTCATCGAGGCCCACGGCGGCAAGCTTCGGTTGGCGCCGTCAATCGCCGGCGCGGCGTTCGAGATCGAGCTTCCCAGCCAGTCGGCGACGCCGCAGCCCGCCGGCCGAGACGCCGAGGCCCATCTTGCCAATGGGGGACGCGTGCTGGTGGTCGACGATGAAGCCGCGGTCTCGGAGACCCTCGCCGAACTGCTCGCGCGGCAGGGATTCCACGTCTCCACGGCCGCGGATGGCCACGCGGCGAAGCGGGCGCTGGACGGCGAACCCTTCGACATCATCCTCTCGGACATCAGGATGCCGGGCCTCGATGGCCCGGGCCTGTTCGCCTGGCTGCAGGCGTCGCGGCCCGAGCTGTGCGGACGGGTGGGCTTCGTCACCGGCGACACGCTGGGGGCGGGAGCGGCCAGGTTCCTCGCGGAGTCGGGCCGGCCCTACCTGGAGAAGCCGTTCACGCCGGCCAGCGTGGCCGACTTCGTCGCCCGCATCCGCGCAGGCGAGGGGCCTTAAGCCGCGAGGGCCGCGCGCGCCGCCCCCATCATTCGCGCGCTCAGCAGGACGTAGGCGGTGCGCCAGCCCGTGCGGGCGTCCTGGCAGAACTCCGGTCCCAGCGCGTCTTCCAGCGTCCAGATCAGGGCGTCTCTGACCGACATGTACTGACGCGCTTCGACCCCATAGCCTGCGTGCCGCCGGCCGAGGGCCTCGACCTCGGCGCCGAGCGCCTCCAGGTCATCCAGGCGGTCGACCACGAGGGCCAGGACGCCGAGCAGCTTGCGCCCCTGCGGCTCCAGGTCTGCCGGGAACATCGACCGCGTCGAGGGGTCGAGTTCGAAGAGCCGCGCGTAGAACGTCGCGGCCGCCTCGCGGGGCGTCTTGGCGACGATCGCAAAGGTCTCGCGGACGCGCGCGATCTGGCGGGGCGTGAGGGAGTTTGGCGCTTGTTTGATCATGGCGCGTATAGATACGGCCCGAAGTGTCAGTCGTATGCCTCGGCGAACGGCGTCGTGTTACAATTGTGTCTGCGGCGACCGGGGGAAGGCTCGCATGGGCGGCAACGCGCACATCGTTGTGGTCGACGACGAGGAGATGGTCCGCGAGACCGTCCAGGAATACCTGCTGCGGAACGGCTACGCGGTGAGCCAGGCGGAAGGCGGCGCGGCGCTACGGGCGCTGATGGCCGAGCGCGCCGTGGACCTCGTCATCCTCGACGTGAACATGCCGGGCGAGGACGGCATATCCATCGCCCGCGACCTTCGCCAGCGCGGCCGCCTGGGCATCATCATGCTGACCGCCAACGCCGACAGCGTCGACCGTGTGGTCGGCCTAGAGGTCGGCGCCGACGACTACATCCCCAAGCCGTTCGAGCCGCGTGAGCTGCTCGCGCGGGTACGCGCCGTCCTGCGACGCGTGGCGCCCGGCGAGGTTTCGGCCGCGACCATGGGCGGCGAGGTGCGGATCGGCCGCTGCGTCCTCAACCTCGAAAGCCGCAGCCTGTATGCAGCGGACGGGAGCGCGGTCCCGATCACCGCCATGGAATTCGACCTCCTGGAGGCCTTTGCCCGCAACCCGAACCGTGTGCTCAGCCGCGACCGGCTGCTGGACCTGGCGCACCACAAGGACTCCGACGGCTTCGACCGCTCGATCGACACCCGCATCACCCGCCTTCGCAAGAAGGTCGAGGTGGATCCGACGACGCCCCAAGCGATCAAGACCGTGCGCGGCGCCGGATACCTGTTCGTGCCCGCAGGGTCGACCTAAGAAGCGATACGCTCACGCCTCGGCCGCCATGAAGCCTGTCAGCCCCACCAGCAGCGCTTGCAAAGACGTCCACAGGGCTCAGCCGACCAGCCTGAACAGCACCTCCCCGGCGCGGCGAACCTCGACAAAGGCGGCGTGGGTTTCGGCCAGGAGCTCCCGCGCCCGGCGCACGAGCTCCCATTCGGACTCGCACAGCACCGGCACGAAGCGTGGTTCGGCGCCTTCGGCGTCGGCCACGTAGAACTCGTAGGTGATCAACATACGTCCTACGAAGACGCCCCATCGCGCTTCCTGCGATGACTTCGATCAAATGGTCGCCGAAACTCGATTTCGGTCCTCGGTCAGCCGGACCTACGCGGCGGCGGACGGCAGGGACCGCGTGTCGGCCACGCCGTCGTCATACAGGAACTCCGGCCCGTCGAGATCCACGGCCGGGAGGGCCGTGCGCTCGGCCCAGTAGTCCTGCGTGTGCTGCCATTCCGGCTTGTCGCCCCGGCGCGGCATGAGGTCCATGCTGCGCAGCAGGTAGCCAGGGTTGAAGTTCTCGGGGTCGACCCAGGGCAGGCGGGGCATGTCCCGATCCTGCGGGCGCAGCGTAACTTCCACCTTCTCTGCGCCACGGGCCTGCATATGGTTGAGAAGCCGGCAGACGAAGTCTGCGACGATGTCGACACGGAGGGTCCAACTGGCGCGGAAGTAGCCGAACACCCAGACGAGGTTGGGGAGTCCGGTGAACATCAAGCCGCGATAGGTGACGGTCTCGGCAGGATCGACCCTCTCACCATCCACGGTGAAGGCGATGTCGCCGAGGACGCTGATGTTGAAGCCCGTCGCGGTGATGATGATGTCCGCGTCAAGCAGCTCCCCGGTCTTCAGGCGCACGCCCGACTCCGTGAACGTCTCGATCTCGCCGTCGACGATGGAGGCCTGGCCCGCCGTGACCGACTTGAACAGGTCGCCATCGGGGACGAAGGCGATCCGCTGCCGCCAGGGGAGATAGCGCGGCGTGAAGTGCTTCTCGGTGGCCTCGGGCCCGACGAACGCGCTGACGCCCGCCAGCAGTTCCTGCTTGACGACGTGCGGCTCCTCGAAGGCGCGGCGCGTGAAGTCGTCCTGGTCCTTCAAGATGCGGCGGCGCGTGATCTCGTGGATCCACGCCGGATCGACCTCGAGGCTGCGAAGCTGGTCGGCGAGGTCGTTCGCGTTGCGGCCGGGAATGAAATAGGTCGGCGAGCGCTGGAGCAGGGTGATGTGGGCGCACTCGGGCGCGATAGCGGGGAGCAGGGTCGCGGCCGTCGCTCCAGAGCCGACCAGGAGAACCCGCTTGCCCTTGTAGTCCAGGTCCTCCGGCCACGTCTGCGGATGGACCACGCGGCCCTTGTAGGCGTCCATGTTGGGCCAGTCGGGTGTGTAGCCCTCCGCGTGCCGATAGTAGCCCTGGCACATCCAGAGGAAGCCTGCGGTGAACGAGACCTTCTCATCGGTGTCCGTGCGCACAGCCGTCACCGTCCAGAGGTTCTCCTGGCTCGACCACTCCGCCTGCGTGATCTTGTGGCCGTATCGGATATGGCGGGCCAGGTCGTTCTCTTCGATCACCTCCCCAAGGTAGTTCTGGATGGCCTCCGCGCTGGCGATCGGATCGCCGGTCCAGGGCTTGAAGCGGTAACCGAAGGTGTAGAGGTCGCTGTCCGATCGGATGCCGGGATAGCGATGAGTCAGCCAGGTGCCGCCGAATCCCTCAAGGGCGTCGAGGATGACGAACGACCGGCCCGGCGACTGTTGCTGCAGGTGATAGGCGGATCCAATGCCGGAGATTCCGGCTCCGACGATCAGGACGTCGAAGTGCTCCGGGGCGGCGGTCTCGCTCGATAAGGCCATGTCAGGTCCCTTGTTGGAGGCGTTCCGGACGCTTCAGGCGGTCCGCGGAAAGACGACTGAGACGAGCGCGCCGCCGAACGGGGCGCTGCCGAGGCGGGCATAGCCGCCCAGGCGGTGCGCCCACGCCTCGATGCGTCCGCGTCCGCGGGTGTCGTCGGGCGGCAAGTCCGGCATTCCGATTCCGTTGTCGCGTACGGTGAGCCTCATGCGTCCCTCGACCTCAGCCAGGCCTACCCAGATCCGGCCCTCGCGCCCGGCCGGAAACGCATGCGCCAGGGCGTTCGTGATCGCCTCTCCGACAATCGCGCCTAAGGGCGCCAGCTCGTCGGCGGATAGCCGCAGCGCGGGATCGCAGTCGACCTGAATGCGGTGCGGAACGTCGTCAAAGGGCGCGACAAGGGCGTCCAGAAAGGAGCGGGCCGAGCTAGTCACTCCGCAGCCGAGCGCGTCAGGCGCCGGCGGTCGCGACGGGGCGAAGATCGGAGCGTTGGCGGTCGGCACGAAAGCCTCCTGTCGATCGGGTCGCGACAGAAGTCCCTCGCGCGGAGCCTGCGCGCCTTGACCTCGATCAACCGACTTCCGGGGATCGCGGCCTACGCGCCTGCAAGCGCCGAACGGCCCAGGGCGTGAGCGCCATCGCCACGAGCCCAAGCGGCATGAGCCCACCGTGCACGAGGTCGTAGTCGGCGAGGATGCGGTCCCACCCGAGGCCGAGGACCCGGCCCAGCCCGATCTCGAACAGCAAGGTCAGCGCCACCCACGTCAGTCCGACCGAGAGCGCCTCGCGGGTCGTGCGGATCCGCATCCAGCCCAGGCTGAACCAGGTGATCGCGAACAGGATCAGCGCGCCCGCGAACACCGACGCCTGCCGGACGGCGTACTCGAACTCGGGGCTGGTCAGCACCTGGCGCAGACCGCCCTGGACCGCCTCGGCCAAAATGAACAGCAGCCACACGGCCAGGGCGCGGAGGAGGGCGGGAAGGCTGAAGCCCGGCATGGTCAGCGCGCCGTGTAGCCGCCGTCGATCACCAGCTCGGCGCCGGTGACGAACTTGGCTTCGTCCGAGGCCAGGTAGACACAGCCCCAAGCGATGTCGTCGGGCTCACCGACGTGGCCCAGCGGATGGGCCTCGCCGGCGGCTCGCAGCCCGGCCTCCAGGTCGCCCTGCTCGCGCAGGAAGCCTTCCACCATCGGCGTCCAGATGTAGCCCGGGTGGATGGAGTTCACGCGGATGCGCTCGGCCGCGTAGAGCAGGGCGTCGGTCTTGGTCATGAGCCGCACGGCGCCTTTGGATGCATGGTAAGGCGGCACGTCCGGGGCGCTGATCAAGCCGTAGATCGAGCTCAGGTTGATGATGCTGCCCCCGCCGGCGCGGCGCAGATGAGGGATCGCGTGCTTCGTGCAGAAGAAGACGCCTTTCACATTGATCGCCTGCACCCAGTCCCACTCGGCCTCGGTGATCTGGTCGGTCGGCTTGTTGGCCCCGGCCACGCCGGCGTTGTTGACCAGGATGTCGATGCGGCCGAAGTGCTCGGCCACCTCGAACAGGACCTGCTCGACGTCCTTCTCCCGGCTGACGTCGAGCTGCCAGAAGCGGGCGGTAAGACCCCGCGCTTCGAGGTTGTGGGCCAGCATCTGGCCGTCGTCGGTGCGGGTGTCGAGCAAAGCGACGGCGGCGCCTTCCTCGGCCATCCGCATCGCCGTCGCGCAGCCGATCCCTACGGCCGCGCCGGTGATCACCGCCACCTTGCCCGTCAGCCTGTTCATCGTCGCCTCCTGTACCGGATGCGAAAAGTGTAGGCCGACGGGCGCGGGCAGGCCTTGCGCAGGATCAACCTCGCTAGTCTAGAAGCGGTAGCCAACGCCGGCCGAGGCGACCCACGGGTTCAGGGTGACCTTGGTCTTGATCCGGTTGGTCCGGTCGACGGCGTCCGTTTCGAAGAAGATCTTCTTGACGTCCAGGTTGACGCTCCAGCGTTCGTGCGTGGCGATGTCGACGCCGGCCTGCAGCGCCAGGCCGAAGCCGTCGTCGATCTTCAGGTCGAAGCCGTTCTTGTCGTCGCCCCCGTAGAACAGCATGTAGTTCACCCCGGCGCCGACGTAGGGGCTGACCTTGGCCTTGGGCGCCAGGTGGTACTGCAGCGAGACGACGGGCGGCAGGACCCAGGTGTCCTTCACGTTCACGTTCGTGGCTCCGCCCTTGGCGCGGATGGTGTGCTGCGTCGTGCCAGCGATGGCCTCGACGGCCAGGTTGTCTGTGAAGAAGTACGTGAGGCCAATCGTCGGCATCACGTCGTAGTTCGCCTTGGCGCGGAGTCCCGTCGACGCCCCCGCGAGGGTCGTGATCGGGTCGCTGCCCTGCGGCGCGACGTCGGTCACGCGGACGTTGAGGACGATCCCGCCCTTTTCCTTGGGCTGGAAGTCCTGCGCCTGGGCTGCGCCCGCGATGGCGAGGGCGGCCGCGAAGGCCGTGGTCGTGGTTCTGATGATCATCTGACTATCCCCTTCTTGGCGGCCTTGGGCCGCTCGGGGGGGGCTTTGTCAGAGCGGGGGAAGCTCGGCTTTGATCTGCGACAAACCGGCCGGCCACAGGGCCACGGCGAACGCGGCGAGCCCCGCCAGGACGAGGCCCGCCGCGCCGTAGCACCAGCCACAATGGGGATTGGAGCTGGCGCCGCAGATGGCGCCGACAAACGCCATGTGCTCGCGGGCGAGGTCAGCCGCCAGCGCGGCGCTGGCCGTAAGGACGAGCCCAGTAAGGCCTGCACCCAGCCGGAAGGCTTGATCTTCGGTCGGGGCCGGCTGGCGGCGCATCGGAACCTCTCTCCGCGAACCTTCCCATCTCGCCGACGGGCCGCGCCGCCGCCTTGACGAAGATCAATGTGGTCCGGTGTGCGCTGCGGCATCTGGCCTGACGTCTCTCAATGCATGTGGGATCCATGACGCAGGCCCTAGCCCGAAGCGACGAGGCGCCTTTCGACGCCGTCGCGC
>NZ_DASWTE010000132.1:0-10378 GCF_036402295.1 Phenylobacterium sp. | reverse complement strand
ACCGGCGGGTAGCCGATCTGGGCGTCCTCGGCGACGTAGACCAGGTCGCAGGCGGTCGCGAGCTCGGAGCCGCCGGCCAGGCACCAGCCGTGCACCTGGGCGATCACCGGCTTGGCGAGATCCCAGACCTTGAAGCAGCCTTCCACGACATGCCGGGCCCAATGCCCCGGGCCGCCGGCGGTGTCATATGGGAAGGGCGGGCGCGTGCCGCCGGCCAGATCATACCCGGCGGAGAAGCAGCTCCCGGCGCCGCGCAGGATCGTCACGCGGACATGCAGGTCGGCGTCGGCCGCCTCCAGGGCCGCGAAGACCTGGCCGCGGAGCTCGTTGGAGAGCGCATTGCGCTTGTCGGGTCGGTTCAGGGTCAGCCGCCGGACCATCGGCGCCGGCTCGTCGATCAAAAGGACATCGCTCATGGCAGGTCTCCGGGCGGCGGCGCGGCCAATGGGCCGGGCCCTGTCGAGAAGTCGCGCACCGAACCGTAGCGCCGGGCGGCGTGCTCGGCCACGCCGGGGCGGAAGACGAAGCAGGCCGGCGCACGGCGCATCGCCTCGGCGGTAGGGAAGCGGTCGACGTCCAGGCCGCGCGCGGCTGCGAGCCCGATGGCGCGGCGCAAGATGAGCAGGACCTCGGCCTCGTCGGCGGGCAGGCTCTTGAGCGCGCCGCTGCGGAAGGCGGCCGGCCGTTGGCCGCGGCGTTCGGCGGGCTCGGCGATCACCCCATCCTGCAGCGTCCAGCCGGCGAGCGGGGCGCCGTCGCACAGCAACTCCGCCTCGACACGGCCGGCGACGGGGTCGGTGACCGTGACATCGTAGCGGCGAGCGCCAGGGCCGCGGGCCGCCTGGGCGACGGCGAGGCCCGCCATCTCCAGCATGTGGGTGCATTGGCCGAGGGGGTCGAGGTGGCGGTAGATCGCGGTGGGGTGGGCGTCGACCGCCAGCCCGCGCAGGTCGTCCAGGGCGGCGCCCGCCATCGGGCACAGGCTCCAGGGATAGCGCACCGCCTGGCCCTCGGCGTGGGTGACCCGGCCGTGCGCGTGGCGGACGGTGACCAGGAAGTGGTGGTAGTCGTCTTCGATCTGGGCGACGGCCTGGCCGTCCGCGGCGCGGATGCGGATCGCGCGGCGGTAGCAGCCGGTCATTCGGCCGCGACCGCCTCGGGCCGCGGCCTTGGCTCGCCGTAGAGCGTGGTGCGCTGGCGCAGCGGCCGGCCTGCGGACGCGGCCGCGCGCCGCAGGTCGGCGACGGTAGTCTCCTGGCCATGGGCGGCGCCGGCCGCGCGGCTGATGGACTCGTTCATCAGCACCCCGCCCAGGTCGTTGACCCCGGCGTTCAGCAGGGCGGCGGCGCCGTCGAGACCCAGCTTCACCCAGGAGGCCTGGATCGAGCCGATCGCCCCGTGCAGCACGATGCGGGCGACCGCATGCATCAGCACGCTCTCGCGCCACGTCGGCCCGCGACGGGCCTGGCCGCGGAGATAGACGGGCGAGGCCATGTGCACGAAAGGCAGGGGCACGAACTCGGTGAAGCCGCCGGTGGTGAACTGCTGGCCACGGATGGCGAGCAGGTGCCGGGCCCAGTGCTCGGGCCGGTCCAGGTGGCCGAACATGATGGTCGACGTGGTCGGCAGCCCGACCTGATGCGCCGCCCCGACCACCTCGAGCCATCCAGCGGTGGAGAGCTTGTCGGGACAGATCTGCGCCCGGACCTCGTCGTCGAGGATCTCCGCCGCCGTGCCGGGCAGCGAGCCCAGGCCTTCGTCCTTCAGCCGGCGCAGGTAGTCGGCCACCGGAACACCCAGGGTCGCCGCACCTTGGCTCACCTCCAGCGGCGAGAAGGCGTGGACGTGCATGTCCGGCTGGGCCGCCTTCACCGCGCGCAGGATGGCGATGTAGGTGTCGCCGGTGTACTTCGGATGGATGCCGCCCTGGAGACAGACTTCGGTGGCGCCCTTGGCCCAGGCCTCGCGGACTCGGCTTCCGATCTCGTCCAGCGGAAGGTCGTAGGGCGTGTCCCGCAGGCCAGCCTTGGCCGAGGTCTTGGAGAAGGCGCAGAAGCTGCAGCTGTAGGTGCAGATGTTCGTGTAGTTGATGTTGCGGTTGACGACGTAGGTCACGGTCTCGCCCGAGACGCTGCGGCGCAGCTCGTCAGCGCAAGCGACCACCGCCTCGGCGGCCGCGCCGCGGGCGGAGAAGAGGCGCACGATGTCGGCTTCGGCGAGCGTCCGGCCCGCCGCCGCGCGGGCGAGTATGGCGTCCAGGCTTGGGTTGGGAACCAGGGCAGGCGCGGTCCCGAGCGGGCGTTCCGGCGTCCCCGGAGCGGTCTCGGCCATGCCGGGGCTCCACGTCGTATCGCGCGCCAGGCCCTCGGCGTCGGCCAGCTTGCGCACCGCCTTGGCGACCCCCGGGTCGAGCCAGCGGGCGGCGTCCTGCACGAACCTTGGATGGGCGGTGAGGCGCTCCACGAGCGGCCGGCCGGCGGCCGCGCACTCGGCCCCCAGCGCGGCGATCTCCGGCCAGGGCGCCTCGGGGTTCACATGGTCGATGGTGACCGGCGAGATGCCGCCCCAGTCGTCCAGGCCGGCGTCGATCAGGGCGCCCGCGCGACCGGGATTGAGGTTGGGCGGCGACTGGACGCTCACGTCGGCCGGCATCACCAGCCGCGCCGCGGCGACGGTCCAGAGCAGCTCCTCCTCCGACGGCTCGGGCCAGTCGGCCATCCCGGTGCCGGGCTTGGCGCGGAAGTTCTGGATGATGACTTCCTGCAGATGGCCGTGGCGGCGGTGCAGCGCCCGCAACAGGATCAGGGCGTCGATCCGCTCGGCGCGGGTCTCGCCGATGCCGATCAGGAGCCCGCTGGTGAACGGGACCCCCGCCGCGCCGGCGGCGTCGATCGAGGCCAGCCGGACCACCGGCTGTTTGTCCGGGGAGCCGAAGTGGGCGCCGCCGCGCCGGCAGAGCCGGTCTGACGCGCTCTCCAGCATCAGGCCCATCGAGCCGGAGACGCGGCGCAGCCGGTCGTAGTCGTCGGCCGTGAGGACACCGGCGTTGATGTGCGGGATTAGGCCGGTCTCGGCGAGCACCCGTCCGGCGACGTGCTCCAGGTAGTCGACCGTGGTGGCGAAGCCCATCGTCTCGAGCGCGGTCCGCGCCGCCGCGTAGCGCAGCTCGGGCTTGTCGCCGAGGGTGAAGAGGGCCTCCTTGCAGCCGGCCGCTGCGCCGTCGCGGGCGATCTGCAACACCTCGTCCGGGCTCAGATAGGCCGAGGCCAGCCGCCGCGGGGCCTTGGCGAAGGTGCAGTAGCGGCAGACGTCGCGGCAGAGCTGGGTGAGCGGGATGAAGACCTTCCGCGAGTAGGTCATCCGCTCGGGCCCGCGCGCGTCACGGACCCCGCGCGCCTCGGCGGTCAGGTCTTCCAGGCGCGCGGAGAGCAGCCGGTGGCGCAGGACCGCGTCGCTCATGCCGCCACCCTCCAGCCGCGCAGCAGTTCCGCCGTCGCCCCGCCGCGGCTCATCGCGCGGTGGGAGTCGAGATCGGCGGGGCGGTCGATATCGAAGCCGAGGCTGGCCGCGCGGACGACCTCGGCGGAGAGCCCGAGTGTGCGGGCCGCCGCCAGGTGCTTGCCGAAGCTGCCGGGCCCGAAGGCCAGGGGAAGCGGGACGTCCGCGCGCAGAACCAGTCCGCCCGTGCCGCCGTCGGCGCAAGCCGGCGCCAGAACCAGCCGATCCGGACCGGCCGCCTCCAGGCAGGCCTCCAACTCGGCCGGGTCGAGGTCCGGCAGGTCACCGGGCAGCAGCACCAGGGTGGCATCGGGGTCGGCCGCCGCGATCCGCCGGCGGGCGCGGTCGAAGGCGGCGTTCAGGTCGCCCGTGTCCTGCTCCAGGATCACCACGGCGCCGGCCCGCGCCGCGCGGCGCGCCAGCGACGGTGTCGGGGTCGTCACATAGGTCCGCAGCACCGCCGGGCAGGCGGCGAGCGCCGTCAGCATGTCGGCCAGCATCGCCTCGACCAAGGCCTGCCGCTGCTCGGGGCCCAGCCGTCCCGCGAGCCGGGACTTCGCGCTGGGTCCTCCGCGGACGGCGATCACGACATCGGCGTTCACGAAGCCCTCCTTTGCGTGCGTGGCTCGAGCTCGAACGCGAAGGCCAGGGTTTCGCGCGCCAGGCGGATGCGGTCGTCGTCGGAACGCATCACCGCGCCCGTGGCCAGGGTCGGCAGGCCCAGGGTGCGCAAGGCCTCGGCCTCGTCGGCGTCCTCGCCATCGACGACCAGGCCGGACAGCAGGCCGCGGTAGTGGCAGACGATCGCCGTGACGCTGGGCTCGGCGCCCAGCTCCAGCATCAGCTTCGCCGCCGGCCCCTTGAGCGCCCGCCCGCCGACGATCGGCGACACTGCCACGACGGGCGCGTTCAGCGCTTTCAGCCCGGCGCGGACGCCGGGCACGGCCAGGATCGGGTCGATGCTGAGGTAGGGATTGGACGGGCAGACGATCACGGCGGCCACGTCGCGCCGCGCAAGCGCCCCCTGCAGCGCGGGCGATGGCCTTGCAGCCGTCGCGCCGTCGAAGCGCACGCCAGTGGCGACCGGCCGGCACTGCTTGCCCACGAAGTAGCGCTGGAAGGCCAGCTCACCGTCCGCGGTCTGCACGATGGTCCGCACCGGATCGTCCGACATCGGAACCACGGCGTGGCGGATGCCGAGCGCGCTGGTCAGGGCCGCGGTGATCTCGGACAGGGTCTCGCGCTCGGCCAGTCGCCGGGTGCGCTCCACATGCATGGCGAGGTCGCGGTCGCCGAGATTGAACCAGCCCTCGCCGCCCAGCCGCTTCACCTGGTCCATGAACGTCCAGGTCTCGCCCGCCAGGCCCCAGCCGCGCTCGCGGTCCGCCAGGTCCGAGAGTGTGTAGGCCACGGTGTCGATGTCGGGCGAGACGTGCAGGCCCATGTGCACGAAGTCGTCGCCCGTGTTGACCACCAGGGTCAGGTCGTCGGGTGGCAGGATGCGGGTCAGGCCGAACGCCAGCTTGGCTCCGCCGACCCCGCCGCAGAGGGCGATGACATGTCCGCTCATCGGAACAGGTCCTTGTCCAAAGGACGCAGCAGCTCGCCGATCCCGGCTACGTCGTCAGGATCATACGTGGCGCCCCGGACGATCGCGACAGGCGTGCCCTCGGCGGCCTCGCCCATCACCAGGGAAGCGGCCGCCGCGATCTCGTCGGCGACCCCGATCACGGTGGCCTGCAACTCGCGGCCGAACAGGTCGGGCTCTCCACGGCGGTCGCGCAGCGGCTTCAGGCCGGCGCTGCCGATGGCCGAGCCCATGGTGCCCATCCGCCAGGCGCGGCCGAGGCTGTCGGAGATGATCACCGCTAGCCGGACGCCGGTCGCGGCGGTGAGGGCGGCCCGGAGGCGGCGGGCGCTGGAGTCCGGATCCTGTGGCCACAGCAGGACGCTGGGATCCTCGGCGTCGCCGACGTTGGAGGCGTCGATCCCGGCGTTGGCCAGCACGTGGCCGGTGCGGTGCCGCGTGATGATCACGCCGGGCGCGACGCGCATCAGCTCGCTGGCCTCGGCGGCGATCAGCTCGACGACGGCGGGGTCCTTGTCGGCGCGGGCGGCGGTGTCGCGCGCGTCCGGGCCGGGCTGCACGCCTGACAGCCGGACAGTGCGGCCTTCCACCTTGGAGACCACCTTCTGGGCGACGACGACGACGTCGCCGTCCTGCAGCGGCTCGCCGCCGGCCGACAGCGCGGCGGCGATAGCGCCCGCGAGATCGTCGCCGGCCGAGAAGAGCGGCAGGCCGGCCACGGCCCGCACCGAGAGGGACGCCGCGACCGGGGCGTCCTTGGGCCGGCCGGTGATGCGCACGCCCGCCTGGGCGATCTTGTAGCGGCGGTTGATCTGGATCAGCAGCGAGGTCATGGCCTCGGCGGCGGCGGAATTCGCCAGCGGACCGACGTGCCAGCTCCGCAGACCCAGTTCACCGAGCATCGCCCGCACGGCCTCCGCCGCCTCGGCGTCGTCGCCAGCCACCAGCACGTCGGCGTCGATCGCGCCGCCGGACGCAAGCTTCTCGGCGCCGATGGTCTGCAGGGCAGAGACCACCCGCACGTCAGGACCCAGGGCCGCGGCGGCTTCCACGGCCGCGCAGCCGACAGCCGGCAACTGCACCGTGCCGACCTTCGGCGGGCGCAGCGGGACGGTGGTGTCGACGACGATCTTGCCCTGAACGGCGTCACGGATCTGGGCCAGGGTCTCGGCGTGTGCGGCGTAAGGGACGGTGAGCACCACCATTTCGGCCTTGGCCGCCGCCTCGGACAGGCCTGCCCCGAAGAGCCCCGGCCGTTCGGCGGCGAACGCCTCGGCCTTGGCCGCGTCGCGCGAGCCCACCCACACCTCGTGACCGGCGGCGGCAAGGCGGCCGGCGAGGGCCGCGCCGAGCGCACCTGTCCCGCCGATGATCGCAAAGCTGGTCAACCGCCGCTCCCTCTGCGCACCGCGCTTCTTTTGGAGAAGCTAGCAGCCCATTCGAGCCGCGCGCCTCCCGTTCTTGTTTTTCTGACGAGGACTATAGACTCTCATAATCATCATGATCAATATGCTGAAAACAAGTGTTCGAGGGAGGAGCACGAGATGGCGCTTACGCCCATCGCGGACGGCCTGTTCGAGGTCGCCGACGGTGTCGCCCACCTGATCGGCGGCCGGCGCAAGAGCGACGGCCGGATGGTCTTTCCGCTGCCGACCGGCTCGGAGGGCGGGAACTACGACGCCGTGCGGCTGTCGCCCGAGGGCCGGCTGTGGTCGTTCACCGTCCAGCGTTTCCGGCCAAAGTCGCCGCCCTATGCGGGGGCCGAGGACGACAAGAGCTTCCAGCCCTATGCGCTGGGCTACGTGGAGCTGCCCGGCGAGGTGATCGTCGAGAGCCGCATCGAGACCGACGACTTCGCCGCCCTGAAGATCGGCGCGCCCATGCGCCTGAAGCTCGTCCCGTTCCGCAAGGCCGGGGGCGACGTGCTCGCCTACGCCTTCGAACCCGTCGCCTGAGGAAGCCGTCATGACCAACGTCCACATCGTCGGCGCGGGGATCCATGCCTTCGGCCGCCATGACGACAAGTCCGGCCTCGACCAGGGCGTCTTCGCCGCGCGAGAGGCGCTGGCGGACGCTGGGCTCGCCTGGACCGACATGCAGTTCGGCTTCGGCGGCTCGTCGGCTGCCGGCAACGCCGACGCGGTGCTGCCGCGGCTGGGCCTGACCGGCATCCAGTTCGTCAACGTGGCCAACGGCTGCGCCACCGGCGGCTCGGCGCTGCTGGCCGGCTACTGGGCGATCAAGTCGGGCGAGTTCGACCTCGGCGTCGTGGTCGGCTTCGACAAACACCCGCGCGGCGCGTTCAACCCGGAGCCTGCCGACTGGGGCCTGCCCGACTGGTACGGCGACATCGGCTTGATGCTGACCACCCAGTTCTTCGGCAACAAGATCAACCGCTACATGGGCCTGCACGGCATCACCCCGACCACGCTGGGCCGGGTAGCGGAGAAGGCCTTCGAGAACGGCGCGCGCACGCCGCACGCCTGGCGTCGCGAGCCCGTCGGCCTGAACGCGATCATGAGCTCGCGGATGATCTCCGACCCGCTCACGCAATACATGTTCTGCTCGCCGGCCGAGGGCGGGGCGGCGCTGATCCTGGCTTCGGATCGGAAGATGAAGGAACTCGGCCTCGCGGGTCCCAAGGTGCGCGGCGCGGCCGTGCGCACCCGGGTCAACGGCTCGTTCGAGGTGTTCTCGCCGTCGCTGGACGTGGAGCGCGGGCCCTCGCCGACCCAGCTGGCGTCGAAGGCCGCCTACGAGATGGCCGGCGTCGGCCCGTCGGACATCGACGTCGCCCAGCTGCAGGACACCGAGAGCGGCGCCGAGATCATGCACATGGCCGAGAACGGCTTCTGCGCCGACGGCGAGCAGGAGCGGCTGCTCGAGGAGGGCGCCACGCGCCTGGGCGGCAAGCTGCCGGTGAACACCGACGGCGGCTGCCTGGCGTGCGGGGAGCCCATCGGCGCCTCCGGCCTGCGCCAGGTCTACGAGAACGTCCAGCAACTGCGCGGCCGCGCCGAGGGCCGCCAGGTCGAGGGCGCCCGGATGGGCTACAGCCAGGTCTACGGCGCGCCCGGCCTGTCCGGCGTCGTGATCCTGGAAGCCTGAAAACCAAACCAAAGCGGCCAGGGAGGCCCTCACGTGATCTTCGAACACTCCGAAGAGACCAAGCAGCTGATCGATCGCGTCCAGCGGTTCATGGACGAGCACATCTATCCGAACCGCGAGCTCTATCTACGCCAGGAGCACGAAGGGAACCGCTGGAAGGCGGTGCCGATCGTCGACGAGCTGAAGGTCAAGGCCAAGGCCGAGGGCCTCTGGAACATGTTCATGCCGCCGCACAGCGGCCAGGTCCATGTGGACGACACCTTCGTCTTCGAAGGACTGCAGCTGACCAACCTGCAGTACGCCGCGGTCGCCGAGCTGATGGGCAAGGTGGGCTGGGCCTCGGAGGTGTTCAACTGCTCGGCGCCGGACACCGGCAACATGGAAGTCCTGATGCGCTACGGCACGCTCGCGCAGAAGGAGCGGTGGCTGCGGCCTCTGATGAACGGTGAGACCCGCTCGTCCTTCCTGATGACCGAGCCGGCGGTGGCCTCGTCCGACGCCTCCAACATCGAGACGCGCATCGACCGCGACGGCGACCACTACGTGATCAATGGGCGCAAGTGGTTCTCGTCCGGCGCCGGCCATCCGCGCTGCGACGTCTACATCCTGATGGGCAAGACCGATCCCGGCGCCCGGACCTACAACCAGCAGTCCATGATCCTGGTGTCGCCGGACACCCCCGGGGTCACGATCGAGCGGATGCTGCCGGTGTTCGGCTACGAGCACGAGAGTCATGGCGGCCACGCCCAGGTGCTGCTCGAGAACGTGCGCGTGCCGGTCGAGAACATGCTGCTGGGCGAGGGGCGGGGCTTCGAGATCGCCCAGGGCCGCCTGGGGCCGGGGCGCATCCACCACTGCATGCGCATCATCGGCGCCTGCGAGGTGGCGCTGGAGAAGATGTGCACGCGCCTGCTCTCGCGGGTGGCGTTCGGCAAGGCCATCGCCGAGCACTCGGTTTGGGAGCAGCGCATCGCGGAAGCGCGCATCGACATCGAGATGTGCCGCCTGCTCTGCCTGAAGGCCGCCTACATGATGGACGTCGCCGGCAACAAGAGCGCGCGCGGCGAGATCGCCATGATCAAGGTCGCCGCCCCGCGGATCGCCTGCAAGGTGATCGACGACGCGATCCAGGCCCACGGCGGCGCGGGCGTCACGGCGGACTTCGGCCTGGCCGAGCTCTACGCCTCCAACCGCATCCACCGCATCACCGACGGCCCCGACGAGGTGCACGCCCGCACCGTGGCGCGGATGGAGCTCGGCAAGTATGCCGCCCCGGCCGCGTCGCGGCAGGTCGCGGCCTGAAGGCTGGACGACCACGATGAGCGAAGCCCTGGATACGGACCTCGCCGCCTTCCAGGCGGAGGTGCGGGCGTTTCTCGATGAAGCCCTGACGCCGGAGCTGCGCGCGCTGACGGCGCGCCAGGCCGGTGTCTTCTCCGAGGGCGAGCTGTGCCGCCGCTGGCACCGGATCCTTTACGAGCGCGGCTGGGCGGCCCCCTCGTGGCCGAAGGAGTACGGCGGGCCGGGCTGGACGCCCATGCAGCGCTTCATCTTCGCCGACGAGTGCGTGAAGGCCGGGGCGCCGGTGTTGCCGGCGATGGGCCTGCAGATGTGCGGTCCGGTGCTGATGCGCTACGGCACGCCCGAGCAGAAGGCGTTCTTCCTGCCGCGCATGCTGTCCGGCGAGCACTACTGGTGCCAGGGCTATTCCGAGCCCCAGTCGGGGTCGGACCTGTCCTCGCTGCAGATCCGAGCGGTCCGAGACGGCGACCACTACCGCGTGACCGGCTCGAAGCTGTGGACGACGCACGCCCACTACGCGAACTGGATGTTCCTGCTGGTGCGTACCGCGACCGGGGGCAAGCCGCAGGCTGGCATCAGCTTCCTGCTCACCCCGATGGACGCGCCCGGCATCACCGTGCAGCCGATCATCTCGATCTCGGGCGAGCACGAGGTGAACCAGGTCTTCTTCGACGACGTCCGCATCCCAGTGACCAATCTGGTCGGCGAGGAGCATCAGGGCTGGACGGTCGCCAAGGCGCTGCTGGAGTTCGAGCGCGGCGGCGGGGCGGCGGCCAGCGGCCTGCGGGCCCAGCTGCGGGCGGCCCGCGCGATCGCCGAGGCGGAGGGCTGGTGGAGCGAGGAGCCTGCGTTCCGGCTGCGCTGGACCGAGCTGGACGTCGA
>NZ_DASWTE010000131.1:0-3087 GCF_036402295.1 Phenylobacterium sp. | reverse complement strand
CCTCGAGCAGACGGGCGTAGCCATCGAGGTCGTTGACGAACCGCCGCTGGCCGGCCGTGGGCGGCGCGCCGCCGAAGCCCGAGTGGGCGTAGAACACCGGCAGCAGGGTCAGCCCGATCCCCGTCGCCTCGGCCGCCGCGGCGATCCGCGCGGCCATCTCGGCGGGATCGGCGAAGGCGGCGCCATCGGCCTCGTGGTGCAGGTAGTGGAACTCGCCGACCCGCGTGAATCCCGCCTCCAACATCTCGGCGAAGGCCTGGGCGGCGATGGCCTCGACGTCGTCCGGCGTCAGCCGCTCCACGAAGCGGTACATCAGCTCGCGCCAAGTCCAGAAGCTGTCGCCCTCGGGGCCCCGCACTTCGGTCAGGCCGGCCATGGCGCGCTGGAAGGCATGGCTGTGCAGGTTGGGCATGCCAGGCAGGCCGATGACGTGCCGGGCGTCGCCGGGCTCGGCCGCGACCCCCGTCGCGACCGACGCGATCCGTCCGGCCTCGTCGACCAGCCGGACGCCTCGCGCCCAACCCTCCGGCAGCAGTGCGGTCTCGAACCAGTGGGACATCGCAAACCTCGCTTGGGAATATGTCTATACAAAATCCTGGCGCGTCGCTAGTAAGGCCACATGCGCTGCGATCGGGTCTGGCGGAACGCCCGCCTCGCCACTCTCGCGCCCGGCCGGCCTGGCCTGGGCGAGATCGAACGTGGCGCTATCGCGGCCCTCGACGGCCGGATCGCCTGGGTCGGGGCCGAAGCCGACGCGCCGGAGGCGGCCGAGACGATCGACTGCGAAGGCCGCTGGATCACCCCCGGCCTGATCGACCCGCACACGCACCTGGTCTACGGCGGCGACCGCGCCCGGGAGTTTGAGCTGCGGCTGGCCGGGGCGTCGTACGAGGAGATCGCCCTGGCGGGCGGCGGCATCGTCTCGACCATGGCGGCCACCCGCGCCGCCTCCGAGGACGACCTCGTCGCCCAGTCCCTCCCGCGCCTGGACGCCCTCATCGCGGAGGGCCTCACCACCGTCGAGGTCAAGTCAGGCTACGGGCTGTCGCTGGCGCACGAGCTGAAGTCGCTGCGCGCAGCGCGGCGGCTGGGCGAGGTCCGGCCGGTCACGATCGCCACGACGTTCCTCGGCGCCCACGCCCTGCCCCCAGAGTTCAGGGACGACGCCGACGGCTACATCGACCTCGTCTGCCGAGAGATGATCCCAGCGGTCGCCGCCGAGGGTCTGGCCGACGCCGTCGACGCCTTCTGCGAGGGAATCGGCTTCACGCCCGACCAGACGCGCCGCGTCTTCGAGGCCGCCCACGCCCACGGACTGCCCGTGAAGCTGCACGCCGAACAGCTCTCCAACCTCCACGGCGCCGCGCTGGCCGCCAACTTCGGGGCCCTGTCGGCCGACCACCTCGAGCACCTGGACGACGCCGGGATCGCGGCCATGGCCAAGGCCGGCACGGTCGCGACCCTGCTGCCGGGCGCCTACTACTTCGTCCGCGAGACCAGGCTGCCGCCGATCGAAGCCCTGCGCGCAGCCGGCGTGCCGATGGCGCTCGCCACCGACTGCAATCCCGGCACCTCGCCGATGACCTCGCTGCTGCTGGTCATGAACATGGCGGCGACGCTGTTCCGCATGACGGTCGACGAGTGCCTGGCCGGCGTCACCCGCGAGGCCGCCCGCGCGCTGGGCCGCCTCGACGCCACCGGCACGCTCGAGGCCGGCAAGCGCTGCGACCTCGCCGTCTGGGATATCGATCGGCCCGCCGAGCTCGTCTACCGCATCGGCTTCAACCCCCTTCACGCCCGCGTACTCGGAGGCCAGACCACATGGACGCGGTGACCCTGCGCCCCGGCGACGTTCCCTTGGCCGAGTGGCGGGCGATCTACCGCGGCGCCGACGTCCGGCTGGATCCCGCTTGCGCGGCCGCGGTCGCCGCCAGCGCCGCGGCCGTGGGCCGGATCGTGGCCAAGGGCGAGCCCGCCTACGGGATCAACACCGGCTTCGGGAAGCTGGCCTCGGTGCGCATCGGCGCCGACGATCTGGCCACCCTCCAGCGCAACATCGTGCTCAGCCACGCCGCCGGAGTGGGCGAACCGTCGCCCGAGCCGATCGCCCGGCTGATGCTGGCCCTGAAGCTGGCCAGCCTGGCCCAGGGCGCCTCGGGCGTCGCGCCGGCCACCATCGCGCTGCTCGAAGCCCTGCTGGCGAAACGCCTAACGCCCGTGATCCCGGCCCAGGGCTCGGTCGGGGCCTCCGGCGACCTGGCCCCGCTCGCGCACATGGCCGCCGCCATGATCGGCGTCGGCGAGATCGACGTCGCGGGCGTCCGCACCCCCGCCGCCAAGGCGCTCGCCGACGCCGGTCTCGCGCCGCTCACGCTCAGGCCCAAGGAGGGTCTGGCGCTGCTGAACGGCACCCAATTCTCCACGGCCAATGCCCTAGCCGGCCTGTTCGAGGCCGAGCGGCTCTTCCAGTCGGCGCTGGTCACCGGCGCGCTATCGACCGAGGCGGCCAAGGGTTCGGACACCCCGTTCGACCACCGCATCCACGTCCTGCGCCGCCAGCCGGGCCAGATCGAGGCCGGCGATGCACTGCGGTCCTTGATGGCCGGCTCCGCCATTCGCGCCTCGCACCTGAAGGACGACGAGCGCGTGCAGGACCCCTACTGCCTGCGCTGCCAGCCGCAGGTGATGGGCGCCGCCCTCGACGTGCTGCGCCAGGCGGCCACCACCCTCGGCTACGAGGCCAACGGCGTTTCGGACAACCCGCTGATCTTCGCCGACACCGACGAGGCGCTGTCGGGCGGCAACTTCCACGCCGAGCCGGTGGCCTTCGCCGCCGACATGATCGCCCTCACCCTCTGCGAGATCGGTTCGCTGGCCGAACGGCGGATCGCCATGCTGGTCGACCCGGCGCTGTCGGGCCTGCCGGCCTTCCTGACGCCAAAGCCGGGCCTGAACTCGGGCTTCATGATCCCGCAGGTCACCGCCGCGGCGCTGGTCTCCGAGAACAAGCAGATGGCCTACCCGGCCAGCGTCGATTCCATCCCGACCTCGGCCAACCAAGAGGACCACGTCTCCATGGCCGCCCAC
>NZ_DASWTE010000130.1:0-17383 GCF_036402295.1 Phenylobacterium sp. | reverse complement strand
ACCCCCGTGCACTTCTGGAACGACATGCTGGGCTACTCGAGCGAGGATGATCTCCCTCGCGAGGATCTCATTGCCTGACGGCGTCGACGGAGTCGGACCTCGCCAGTTGTCTTTTTGTTCTTTCCGAGTCGAGTGGCCATGGCTATCGTCTCGCCATGGTCACGCTCGTGGACACGTCCCAATTCCCCGTCGGTCTCGACATCGACTACGAGAGTGCGGAGGAGGTCGCCGAACTCGAGAAGTTGGCGACCGAGGCGCGCGCCTTCATGAAGGCTGATAGCTGGGCGCCCGAGATCGACGATCTCGTGCTGGCGTTTGGCGTCGCCCCCATGCTGGGGCTCTTTCTTGTCAGGTTCGTGCCGGGGGGGAAGCCCGAGGACTCGGAGCGGTGGGTGGTCGTCGGCGATCTGCCGTCAATGCATTTCGAAACGGATGATATGCTGACACCGGAGCGGGCGCTGCGGCTGTACTGCGCGATTGCGCAGGACTGGGCCGACAACGTGCTGGCGGGTCGGGATTTGTCCGACAGCTATCCGATCGAGGTCGCGCCGACTGCCGAGCATGCGGAGATGCTGCTGAGCCGGGTCGACTTCATCCGGCAGAAGCTCGTTCCGCTCGCGCAATCGGTTCCAGACTGAGCTCAGCCTGTCCCTTTCGAGCTTTGCCGCAGAACGCTGTCATCGCGGCGCAACATGGCTTGCGGTATTGATGTTGCAGTGCGAAGAGCGACGTCGTGGCCGGTGGCCCATCCTGGAGCAGAGTGATGATCGAGTTGCGTACCTTCCCCGGCCTGTTCGTGGGCCGCCGCACCGTCCTCCAGGCCGACGAGGCCCCCCGTGACGGCGAAGGCTCGGCGTTCGCCTGCGGCGCGTGCGGCGAGGAGCTGATCCGCGCCGACCGCAGCTTCCTGGCCGACGTGGTCGTCCGCTGCCGCTGCGGCGAGTTCAACCAGCTCTAGCCCTTTCAAGCGTAGGGTGGGCGTATGAACCCCACCCTCGGCCAGCTGGTGCTGGCCGTCCACATCGTCGTCATTGCCTTCAACGTCGCGGGCCTGGTGCTCGTCCCGGTGGGCGCGGCGTTGCGCTGGCGCTGGGTGCGGCTGCGATGGCTGCGCCTCCTGCACCTTGGTTCGCTGGCAGTGGTGGCGCTGCAGGCCGTGCTGGGACGCGCCTGCTTCCTCACCGACTGGCAAGGGGCCCTCACCGGCGGCGGGACCGAGGATCCCCTGATCATGCGCTGGGTCAACAGCGTGATCTTCTGGCCCCTGCCGATGTGGGCGTTCACGGCGGCGTATGTGGCGGTGTTCGCCTACGTCGTGGCGCTGTGGTGGTTCGTGCGGCCGGAACGGCGCATACTCTGAATACCAAAGTTCGGAGGACCAGGATGGCGGCTTCCACCCTTCGGTATGCGTTGGCGGGCGTGGTCGCCGTGGCGCTGGCCGGCTCGGCCTGGGCCGGCGACTACAAGGCCCCGCGCAACGGTTTCGGCCAGCCCGACTTCTCCGGGACCTGGTCCAACGCCTCGGTCACCCAGCTGGAACGGCCGAACCAGTTCAAGGAGCTGGTGATCAGCGAGGCGCAGGCCAAGACGCTGGAGCAGGGCTACGCTCTAATGCGCTCGGCCGACGCCCGCGACACCGATCCCAACGCGCCGCCGCCGAAGGCAGGCCAGGACGTGGGCGGCTACAACGCCTTCTGGATCGATCCGGGCACGCACGTGGGCATGATCGGCGCCGAGCGGCGCTCGTCGTGGCTGGTGGAGCCGGCGGACGGCAAGCTGCCCTACAGCCCCGAGGGCCGGAAGGCGTTCATGGCCGAAGTGGTGAAGATCCAGACCAACTTCGACGGCCCCGAGGCGCGGCAGGTGGCCGAGCGCTGCCTGATGGGCTTCGGCTCGACGGCCGGGCCGCCGATGATGAACGTGCTCTACAACAACACCTACCAGATCCAGCAGGCCAAGGATCACGTGGTCATCGTGGTGGAGATGAACCACGACGCGCGCATCATCCGCCTGGCCGATCGTAAGAAGCCGCCGGCGCACATCCGGCTGTGGATGGGCGACAGCGTCGGCTGGTGGGAAGGCGACACGCTGGTCGTCGAGACCACCCACTTCAATCCAGGCGAACAGCTGCGGCCCGGCATCCCGACCACCTTCTTCGTGTCGAAGGACGCCAAGGTCACCGAGCGGTTCACCCGCATCTCGGAGCGGCAGATCCTCTACCAGTTCACGGTGGACGACCCAGCCGTCTACACGAAGGCCTGGCGGGGCGAGATGCCGCTGAACGCCGCCAAGGGGCCGGTCTACGAGTACGCCTGCCACGAGGGGAACTACGCGCTCCCCGGCATCCTCGGCGGCGCGCGGCGCGCCGAGGCCGAGGGCAAGGCGCCCGAGAAGGTCGAGGTGGGCGAGTAGGGCCGGGCGAGCTGACGTGGTTTGGAAACGGGCGCGCAAGCGCGTCGCCAAGTTACGGCCGTAATTGGAAAGCCTGCTGCCTCCGGGATTCGAGGGAACACGGGCATGGGTGGACGCGTACGTGGCGCGGCGATTGCGCTTTCGGTGATGCTCGCGGCGGGCCCGGCGGTTGCGCAGGACCTGTCGCAGGCGCCTTCGGGCCAGTACGTGCGGCGGTGGCTCGACGCCATGAACGATCCGGACCCGGCGGCGCTCGTGAAGGTCGACCCGCGGGCATTCCCGATGCGCGCGGAATCCGGCGGCCTGGACCTCGTCGCGGTGGAGCAGGCGACCGACGCCCAGGTGGTGGCGGTGGTGCGCGAGCGGATCTCGGGGCGCTACATGCGCGCCACCTGGTCGTTCGGCCCCGACGGGGCGCTGACGAACTGGCGCGGCGCGGCGATGGCCCCGCCGCCCGGCGCGCCGGCCGTCGGACGGCTGGACGACAAGGCGCTCGGCGCCTTCATCAGCGACTACATGACCAAGACCGATTTCTCGGGCGCGGTGGTCGTGGCCCGCGACGGCAAGCCGGTGTTCACGGCGGCCCGCGGCCTAGCCGACCGTGAGGCCGGGACGCCCAACACGCTGGAGAGCCGTTTCCGCGTGGGCTCGATGAACAAGATGATGACCGCCGTGGCGATCCTGCAATTGGTCCAGGCGGGCAAGGTCAAACTGGACGCGCCGGTGGGCGCGTACCTGAAAGACTACCCCAACGGCGACGTCGCGCAGAAGGTCACCGTCTGGCAGCTCCTGACCCACACCGGCGGCGTGGGCGACATCTTCGGCCCGAAGTACTTCGAGAAGCGGCTCGAGGTGAAGACGCTGAAGGACTACGTGGCGCTCTATGGCGACCGCGGGCCCGAGTTCGCGCCGGGGACCCGGCACAAGTACGCCAACTACGGCTTCATCCTGCTGGGCCGGATCGTGGAGGAGGCCTCGGGACAGCCCTACGCCGACTACGTCCGCGACCGGATCTTCAGGCCGGCGGGCATGACCCGCTCGGGCTTTGCAGCCGAGGACGTGGCGGTCGAGGGCCGGACCAAGGGCTACACAGTGACGGCGGAGGGATTTCGCTCGAACGCCGACAGCCTGCCCTACAGCGGCACGTCGGCCGGTGGTGGCTATTCCACCGTGGGAGACTTCCTGGCCTTCGCGAACGCGCTGACAAGCCATCGCCTGCTCGACGCGGCGCATACGCGGCTGCTCACCACGCGGAAGGTCAACGGCAGCTATGCCTTCGGCTTCATGGACTCATCGACCGATGAGCTTCGGGTCTACGGCCATGGCGGCGGCGCACCGGGCATGAACGGCGAGCTGCGGATCGTGGGGGACGGGCAGGCAGTCGTGGTCGTGCTGACCAACGTCGCGCCGCCCGGCCGGGCCTCGCAGCTCACCAGCATGATCCTGCAGCGCGCGACGTTCCGGACGAAGGATGGGCGCGTGGCCGCCCTGCCACCGGTCTTCAACGGCCGGCCCAGCGAGCCAGTGCGGCTTGCGGCGTTCAAGGCGAATGACCGCAACGGCGACGGTCGGCTCGATGCGCCGGAGTTCCGGGCGATGGTGGCGTCGCTGGGCTACGCCGAGCTCGCCGAGTCGATGTTCGCGCAGCGCGACGTGGACAAGGACGGCTTTGTCTCGGCCGCGGAGCACGCCCCGCCGCCGGCTTAAGCTACGTCGTCCAAGCAGCTCGCAAGCGTGGCCGTCAGGAGCGCGTCGGCCAGCGGGTGATCGTCGGGGACGCCGCGGGCCAGCATCAGCCCGCCCACCATCTTCGCCAGCAGGGCGGTGGCCCGTTCGCGCGCGCCGGGTCCGCCGATCTGGGCGGCGAAGCTCTCGATCATGGCGTCCACGCCGTCGGCGAAGGCGGTGCGGACGGGCGCGGGCTGGCGCGCCACGTCGCCGGCGAGGGCGGCGGCGGGGCAGGTCTTCCCGGGCGCGCGGCGGGCGGCGTTCGAGAGGTAGCCGGACAGCATCTCCGCCATGTCGGCGCTCTTGGCGCGGACGGCGGCCATGTCGTCGAAGGCGCGGGTGAGCGATTCGGTGGCCAGCGCCTCCTTGGTCGGGAAGTGGTTGTAGAAGCCGCCGTGGGTGAAGCCCGCGGCGCGCATTAGGTCGGCCACCGCCACCCCGTCGAACCCGCGCTCGCGGAATAGCGCCGAGGCCGCCTCGACCACGCGTTCGCGGTTCTGCGCCGCTTGCTCCTTGCTGATCCGCATCCGCTCCGTCCGGTCCTTATGCGTATGAACATCATTATTGACGTTGACAGGCTGCCTGTCGATATAAATGATGATCGTCATTATTAAGGCGAAGCGAGACAGCCATGCCCCTCTGGAAGATCTACCACCCGGTCGGCGCCTTCACGGCCGACGACAAGCAGCAGCTCTCGGAGCGGATCACCGCGCTATATTCGCGCCTGCCGAAGTTCTACGTGGGCGTGGTGTTCCAGGAGGTGGCGGGTGACGCGTTCTTCGTCGGCGGTCAGCCGGCGACGAATTTCGTGCGCATCTGGGTGGACCACATCGCGCGCACCCTGCCGACGCCCGAGGCGCGGACCTGGTGGATCGGCCAGTGCGACGAGGCGCTGGCGCCGTTCATCCGCGACAAGGGCTTCGACTGGGAATTCCATATCGACGAGACGTCGTTCGAGCTGTGGTCGATCCAGGGCGTCCGCCCGCCGCTGCCCAACACCGAGGATGAGAAGCGCTGGATCGCGGAGAACCGCCCGAGCGCGCTTACCGGCGCCTAGCGCGGGCCGCGGTCGAGCGTGCTGGCGTCAACGCCGCCCTTCTCGATCCGCACGCCGAGGAAGCGCATCACGCCGCCCACGTAGCTGATGTCGGCGACCGGGGTCGTCGGGTCGCGGCTCATCAGGTGGGTGTCGCGGAGCGTCAGCCGCAGCGTCATGTCCTCGGGCGCGACGCCCTCGGCGACGGCCGCCTCGATCTGGCCGCGGAAGCGGGCGTCGGGCGTGACAGGCGGGCGAGGCGGCGGGCTCTTGGCCATCTTCAAGCCGCCCAGAAGCCGTGTTCGCCGTACACCCGCACCTGGCAGGCGCGGCCGCGATCCTGCATCTCGCGGGCGTGGCGGTTGGCGGCGGCCTTGGCGATTTCCTTGTCCGGCGAGTGGCCGAAGGTCTCGCCCTCGTGTTCGACGCGCCAAACGCCGTCGTGTCTTGTGACGGTCAGGACCGCCCTATCGGGTAGCATGCGCATTTGAGGTGTCTAGCATACAATTGCGGCAGCGCTTCGGCAGTTTTTTCCAGATGTTACTTGCCACTGGGCTGGATTAGGCGCATCTCTATCCGGTCAAATCTCGCTCTGGCTCGTCTGCCATCCGCGCCGAAATCACAGATTTCAGTCCCGGATTCGTCATCGACCCTCTTCGAAAATTTGATCTTCAAGCCCATCCTGGGCGCGAAAACTCATGTCCGAAAGGGACGTATATGCAAACTGGTACTGTTAAGTGGTTCAACGGCCAAAAGGGCTTTGGCTTCATCCAGCCTGACGACGGCGGCAACGACGTGTTCGTGCACATCTCGGCCGTCGAGCGCGCCGGTATGAGCGGCCTGAACGAAGGCCAGAAGGTCAGCTTCGAGCTCGAGCGCGACCGCAAGAGCGGCAAGATGTCGGCGGGTCAGCTTCAGGCCGCCTGACGCCAGTCCCGGGGTGGCCCCTTGCGGGCCCCCTCTCGGACGGAGGTCCGACCTTGGCGATCCAGTACGACGTCCGGCGCGATCCGCACGGGTGGACCGTGTTCGATCGGTGGACGGGCGAGGCGGTCGTGCTCTCGGGCGCCGCGCAGGCCGGCATGGCCTGGCTGGACGCCGAGGACTTGATCGAGCGCCTCAACCGTCGCCGCGCGCAGGGCGACAGGAGTATTCTGCAATGACCCCCGAGCAGCAGCACCGATGTACCGTTCAGACCCGCGCGGACGGATCCCCCTACCTGGCGTTCGAGCCGACGACGGGCCTTGTCTCCTCCTACAGCAACTCGCTCTTCACGCTGGACCTGCGGCCGGATGTGTCCCTCACCGACGCCGAGACGCTCGCCAGCGAGATCAACCGGCGCCTGTGGGGCGTCTCGACCACCGTCTTCTAGGCCGGGAGCCGCAGCGTGATCCGCAAGCAACTGCCCGTTTTCCAGGGCGCAGGGCACATCAAGTTCCTGGGCCACTCCGGCCCCGCCGACTACGCGATCGAGGGCGACCCGACGCGCCTGCGGCTGGGTGTGGCCCGCCTGCGCGGCTCCATCAGCGTCAGTCCCGAGCTGGCCCGGCAGGCCTTCCAGGCCGGTGAAGGCACGCTGATGCTCGAGAGCGGCGAACAATTGCGAATGACCATGCTGGGCCACTCGGACGGCGGCGGCGACGTCTTCGTCGAAGTCAGGGTCTGACCATGCGGGCGCTGACCACAGGAGAACTGGCGGCGCTGCGCAATCTCTCGGACAAGCACGGGGGCAACGTCACGCCCTTCCTGCGCATTGCCGACGCCCAGCAACTCACCGAGCTGGGCCTGGCCAGCCGCAGCCGCCAGGGGTGGGACATCACCACGGCCGGCATCGCCTACCTCGCCCGGCTGGCGGGTGGCCAATCCATCATCTGACCGGCGTGCGGCGCTATCGCGCCTCGAGCTGGCGAATGCAGGCCCGTAGCAGCAGCGCCTGCTCGACGCCGATGTCGGGATCCTTCAATTCCTGGAGCGCGCCCTCGAGCGGTTCGCCGCGATGGGCATTGCCCAGCCGCCAGATCTCGGAGCGGACCGCGGCGTCATCCTCACGCAGGCCGGCGAGCCATGAGCGCAGTCCCATGCTTCAGGCCTTCCGGAACGCGCCGGCCAGCGCGCTGTTGTGCGCGGGGACGGCGGCTTTTGCGACGGGCTGCTTGGGCTTGCGAGGCTCCTTGCTGGACCGCTTCTGACCCTTAGCCATGCCAAGACTCCAAGATTTCAGGTCCTCCAAGAGCGGACGACCAAGTTTTCGATGGTACCACTCTTCGGGGTAATCGTAGCGTGACAAATTCAGAATCTCAGAAGACAAGGTCGATTTCTGAGTGGAAGCGAGACTTGAATTTTCGCTCATGCGGTCGCTAAGACTGGAAAAGCTTTCGGGGCTACCTATATATAGAGCGAACGGCGCTGATCCACTTTGGCGTGAGGCGCGAAGGAGGCTGCGTGAGCCAATACCCGATCCGGTCCGAAGAGTATCGCGCCCGCGCTGCCGCAGAAGAGGCGGCCGTCGCCGCCACGCCACTCGAGCAGGTGCGCGCCAAGCATGCGCGGGCGGCCCTGGTCTGGACCGAGCTCGCCGACCAGGAAGAGCACCGGGCGATCGAACGCGCCGCTCGCTTCGCCAAGGCCGGATAGCGCCACCGCACTTGCCCCCTGCCGCAGAGTCGGGAAGCCTGCCGTCCTAGTCGGCGCGGGAGAAGAAGGCGGCATGGGTGGGACGCGCGCGCTCGCCGGGCTGGCCCTGGCCATTGTCGCCCTCGTCGCGCCGGGCGCGCAGGCGGAGACGTCGTACGTCCACGCCGGGCGGCTCATCGATCCCGTCGGGGGCGAGGCCCAGCCCGACCGTCTCATCCGGATCGTCGACGGCAGGATAGCGGCCGTGTCCGCCTGGACGGGCGCGCCGGCGGATGGCCCGGTCATTGACTGGTCGCGCTACACGGTCCTGCCCGGCCTCATCGACCTGCACACCCACCTCGCCGATGGCTTCGGTCAGTCCCGCGACCCGACCGAGCCGCTCAAGCATGGGCCGGGCGAGACGGCGCTGAAGGGCGCCGAGGCTGCGCGCATCATGCTGCGCTCGGGCTTCACCACGGTGCGCGACGTGGGCGTCTACCGAGGGCTGTCGGATGTCGTGCTGCGCGACGCCATCGCGCAGGGCTGGGTCGAGGGCCCCCGGATGCTCGTCTCCGGCGGCTATGTGACGAAGCCCGGCGGGGGCGGCGCGGTCACCGGCCTGCCCAAGGGCCAGGTTCCGCCGCCGGAGTTCCGCATCGGCGAAGTGAGCGGCCCGGCGCAGGCGCGCGCGGCGGTGCGGCGGCTGATCGGCGGCGGGGCCGACTTCATCAAGATCATCGCCACCGGCGCCGTGCTGGCGGTGGGCAGCGACCCCGGCGCGCTGGAGCTCTCCGAGGCCGAGATCAAGGCCGCCTGCGACGAGGCGCGGACGCTGGGCAAGTACTGCATCGCCCACGCCCACGGCGCCGAGGGGGTCAAGGCCGCCATCCGTGCCGGCGCCCGCACGATCGAGCACGCCAGCCTGATCGACGATGAGGGCATCGCGCTCGCCAAGGCGCGCGGCGTCTGGCTCGACATGGACATCTACAACGGCGACTGGATCGCGGAGTTCGGGACCAAGGAAGGCTGGCCGGCCGAATACCTGCGCAAGAACCGCGAGACCACCGATGTCCAGCGCGAGGCGTTCAGGAAGGCCGTGGCGGCGGGCGCAAAGCTGACCTTCGGCACCGACGCGGCGGTCTATCCCGTCGGGCTGGGCGCCAGGCAGTTCGCCTACATGGTCCGCTACGGCATGACGCCGGCGCAGGCGATCCGCGCGGCGACCACCGAGGCCGCCGCGGCGCTGGGGCTGGAGCCCGAGATCGGCCAGGCGGCGCCTGGGTTCGCGGCAGACCTGGTGGCGGTAGAGGGCGATCCGCTCGTGGACGTCTCGGTGCTGGAGCGCGTGGCGGGCGTGATGAAGGCGGGCCGCGTGGTCGCGCCCTGAGTCCTGAAACCTCGAGCGTGGGGCCAGCGCGGGACCCCAAGCGTGGCTGCGGCGTTGATGGCTCTCAACGTTTGTGAAGGGCCTGCATGCCGCGTCTTCCTGCCAGCCTCCCCCGCCTCGTCTTCGCCGCGGTCCTCACGGCAACCGCCATCGCGACGCCGGCCTGCGACCGGCTGCCCGGCGCCGCCAGCTCGGGCCGGGCCGCAGACCTGAAGCCGGGACAGGTCCAGGTCCTGCTCAGCGCCCTGTCCGAAGCGCCCAGTCACGGCTTCCAGCCCGGCGCCTTCGGCGAACAGGGCCTTGCCGAGCGGCTGGATGACGGCGACCGCGCCGCCCGGGCCCAACTGCGGCAGGCGGCGCTGGCCTACGCGCGGGCCTTGCGCGGCTACGCGATCCCCCGACGCGCGATGGACCCCGCGTGGGGCGCCCGGTCGGCGCAGTACGACGCTGAGGCCGAGTTCACGGCGGCGGCCCAGGCGGGAAGGCTGGACGCCTGGGCGAAGGCGCTGCCGCCGTCGTCGTCGCAGTACCAGGCCCTGCGCGCCGCCTACGCCGACTACCAGAAGATCCAGGCGGCCGGCGGCTGGCCGCAACTGTCCGACAGCGGGACGCTGCGGGCGGGCGCCGGCGGTCCGGCGGTGGCGAGCCTGCGGGCCAGGCTCGCAGTCGAGGATCCCGCCGCGGACGCGGGCGCCGGCGACCGTTTCGACGCGGCGTTGGCCGAGGCCGTGCGGCGCGCGCAGCTGCGCTACGGCCAGCACCCGACCGGGGAGGCGGACGCCGACCTGCGCACGGCCCTGAATACGCCCGTGGAGGCGCGCCTCGCTCAGATCCGCGCCAACCTCGAACGCCTGCGCTGGCTGCCGCGGCGTCTCGAGGCCGACCGGATCGAGGCCAACAGCGCCGCGGGCCTGGTCGACGTCTACCGCGGCGGCCGGCCGGTGCTCAGCATGCGCGCCGCCGCCGGCAAGCCCGGCGACGAGACGCCGCTCCTGGCCTCGAAGGTCGATCGCATCGTGCTCAACCCCACTTGGAACGTGCCGGACAGCATCGCCAACGACGAGATCCTGCCGAAGGGGCCGGGCTATCTGCAGCGCCTCGGCTTCGTGGAGACGGCCGGCGAGGAAGGCGTGCGCCTCGTCCAGCAGCCGGGTCCTGAGAACGCGCTGGGCCAGGTGAAATTCCTCTTCGACAACCGCTATTCCGTCTATCTGCACGACACGCCGGCCAAGGCCGCCTTCGCGCGCGAGCAGCGCTCGGTCAGCCACGGCTGCGTGCGCCTGGAGCGGGCGCTGGACCTGGCGCAGCTCCTGCTCTCGACCCAGCCGGGATGGTCGCCCGACCGCATCGCCACGACGCTGGCGAGCGGGGAGACGACGGAGGTCAAGCTCGACCGTCCCGTCCAGGTGATCCTAGCCTACATGACGGCCTTCGCGCAGGCAGGCGGCGTCACGGCCTTCCGCCCCGACGTCTACGGCTGGGACGCCGAGGTCCTGCGGCGGCTTGACGCACAAAAGCCCGGCTCCGCTTGATCTTCCGGCTCCAGTGCGCACCTGGGGGAGCCCCGCGCACCTTCGCGCCTTCACCCGGAGCGATCCTTGGATCCGCAGAGACGCGCCTTCATCCTGGGCGGCGGCGCCCTCATCGGCTCGGCCGCCCTCGGCGCGGCCGCCAAGCTCCCGCCGCGCGCGCCCACGGTCGCGCCTCCCGTCACGCCGCCGCCGGCCCTGGCCGCGCCCGCCGTCCAGACGCGTCCCGCCGCCGACGTGCGCCGGCTCTTCCTGCACAACCTACACACTGGCGACACCGTGAAGACCGTCTACTGGGAGAACGGCCGCTACCTCAACGACGCCCTGGCCGAAGCGCGCTTCGCGCTGCGCGACTGGCGCAACGGCCAGCAGCACGCCATGGACCCCGGCCTGTTCGACATCTTCCACGAGCTCGGGGCGCGCCTGGAGACCGACCGGCCGTTCCAGATCATCTCCGGCTACCGCTCGCCGGCCACCAACGCGGCCCTGCACGCGAGGAGCTCCGGCGTCGCCAGCAAGAGCCTGCACTTGCAGGGCATGGCCACCGACATCCGCGTCGAAGGCGTGCAGCTTGCCCACGTGCGCAACGCCGCCCTCGACCTCGGCCGCGGGGGCGTGGGCTACTACCCGGTCTCCAACTTCGTGCACGTGGACACGGGCCGCGTGCGGCGGTGGGGCGGCGCGTAGGGGCGGCGGACCCGATCAGGGGAGGGAGAGCGCTAGTCCGCGTCCATCTTCAGCGCGGCGATGAAGGCTTCCTGCGGGATCTCAACCTTGCCGAACTGGCGCATGCGCTTTTTGCCCTCCTTCTGCTTGTCGAGGAGCTTGCGCTTGCGGGTGGCGTCGCCGCCGTAGCACTTGGCCGTCACGTCCTTGCGGAGCGCGCGGACGGTCTCGCGGGCGATGATCCGGCCGCCGATCGCCGCCTGGATGGGGATCTGGAACATGTGAGGCGGGATGAGCTCCTTCATCTTCTCCACCATGCCGCGGCCGCGCTGCTCGGCCCGGTCGCGGTGGACCAGCATGGAGAGCGCGTCCACCGGCTCGGCGTTGACGAGGATCGACATCTTCACGAGGTCGCCCTCGCGGTAGCCCTCGATGGAGTAGTCGAAGCTGGCGTAACCCTTCGAGATCGACTTCAGGCGGTCGTAGAAGTCGAACACCACCTCGTTGAGCGGCAGGTCGTAGATCACCATGGCGCGGCTGCCGACGTACGAGAGCTCACGCTGCTGGCCGCGGCGGTCCTGGCAGAGCTTGATGATGGCCCCGAGGTACTCGTCGGGCGTGAAGATAGTGGCCTTGATCCACGGTTCGGCGATGGTGGCGATCTTCACCGGGTCGGGCAGGTCGGCCGGATTGTGCAGCTCGATCTCGGAGCCGTCGGTAAGGCCGATCCTGTAGACCACCGAGGGGGCAGTCGCGATCAGGTCGAGGTCGAACTCGCGGGAAAGCCGCTCCTGGATGATCTCCAGGTGCAGCAACCCTAAGAACCCGCAGCGGAAGCCGAAGCCCAGGGCGGCGGACGTCTCCATCTCGTAGGTGAAGGAGGCGTCGTTCAGGCGCAGGCGGCCGATGGCGGCGCGCAGGTCCTCGAACTTCGCCGCGTCCACCGGGAAGAGGCCACAGAACACGACGGACTGCACCTCGCGGAAGCCGGGCAGCGCCTGGGCCGCGGGCTTGCGCTCGTCGGTGATGGTGTCGCCGACGGCGGCATGGGCGACTTCCTTGATCTGGGCGGTGATGAAGCCGATCTCGCCGGGGCCCAGTTCGTCGACCTCGGTCCGCTTCGGCCGGAAGTAGCCGATGCGGTCGATCAGGTGGGTCGAGCCCTGCTGCATCATGCGGATGCGCTGGCCCGACTTCAGCACGCCGTCGATCACGCGCACGAGGACGACGACGCCGAGGTAGGGGTCGTACCAGGCGTCGACCAGCAGCGCCTTCAGCGGGGCGTCGCGGTCGCCCTTGGGCGGCGGCAGGCGATGGACCACGGCCTCCAGCACCTCGTGGATGCCGAGGCCGGTCTTGGCCGAGCACTCCACGGCGTCGGAGGCGTCGAGGCCGATGACGTCTTCGATCTGCTGGCGGACCCGGTCGGGCTCGGCGGCCGGCAGGTCGACCTTGTTCAGGACCGGGACGATCTCGTGGTTGTTGTCGATGGCCTGGTAGACGTTGGCCAGCGTCTGGGCCTCGACGCCCTGGGACGCGTCGACCACCAGGATCGAGCCTTCGCAGGCGGCGAGGCTGCGGCTGACCTCGTAGGCGAAGTCCACGTGGCCGGGGGTATCCATCAGGTTGAGGACATAGGTTTCCCCGTCGTCGGCCTTGTAGTGCAGGCGGACGGTCTGGGCCTTGATGGTGATCCCCCGCTCCCGCTCGATGTCCATGTTGTCGAGCACCTGCTCGGACATCTCGCGCGCGGTGAGCGCCCCGGTCTCCTGGATCAGACGGTCCGACAGCGTGGACTTGCCGTGGTCGATGTGCGCGACGATCGAGAAGTTGCGGATCTTGTCGAGAGGCGTGGTCATAGCCGCGCGCCTTTAGCACATATTGCGCCGCAACCTAGGCGGCCGCTTGTCACCCTGGAGCGCACGAAGGTTCGCCGCGATCCGGCCATGCGAACGTGGTTAATCCACCGTTAAGGCGACGTCCGGCACTGAAGGCGCCTGGGCGGGATCTGATTCTAGGTTTTGGAGGCGAAAGAAGCGCCCATGGATCGTCGCACACTCATCGTTTCGGGCCTCGTGACGCTGGGCGCGCCCGCGCTCGCCCGGGCCCAACCGGTCAGCTCGCAGCCGCTGCCGCCGGCGGAGCCCGCCGCGGCCCCGCCGCCACCGAACTCCACGCCCGCCTACCCGTCGGCCGGCCCCACGGGCGCGCCCCCGCCACCGCCCGGGCAGGCTGCGACCTACAGCCAGGACGAGATCGTCACCAGCGTCTCCGACTTCCTGGGCGTGACGGCCGAGGCGGCCGGTGCGGCGGTCGAGCGACTGTTCTCCAAGAACGGCCGGCCCACCGCCTACATCGCCGGCGAAGAGGGCTCGGGCGCGTTTGTGGTCGGCGCTCGCTATGGCCGCGGCCTGATGTACATGAAGGACCGCGAGCCGATGGAGGTCTTCTGGCAAGGCCCGTCGGTGGGCTGGGACTGGGGCGGCAACGCCAGCCGCGTCTTCACGCTCTGCTACAATCTCCACGTCCCGGAGGCGATCTTCCAGCGCTATCCGGGCGTCGAGGGCTCGGCCTACCTGGTGGGCGGCCTGGGTGTGAACTACCAGCGCGCCGAGGACGTGACCCTGGCCCCGATACGCGCCGGCGTCGGCCTGCGCCTCGGCGCCAACGTGGGCTACCTCGCCTACACCCGGAAGCGGAACATCATCCCGTTCTAGCGCTCGTCCAGCGACGCGCCGACGCGCTGGGTCTTGGTGTCGAAGAGGCCGCGGCCAGGGACATAGTTGAGCTCGAGGCGGATGCCGTCGGGGTCCTCGAACAGGACCGCGTAGTAGCCGGGCGCCCAGGGCTCGTCCTGCGGCGGGTGCACGATCCTGGTCCCGATCTGCAGCAGGAAGGCGTAGAGCGCGTCGACATCGGCCTTCTCACGGGCCCGCCAGCAGTGATGGTGCATTCCCACCCGGAACTGCACGAACCGCGCCCCAGCGTGCTCGGGATCGGGCCGGCGGATGCCGAAGCCCGTGCGCCCGCCCACGCAGTAATAGGTGTCCGGGCTGTCGGCGACCTCCCGCATGCCCAGGAAGGGCAGGAGCTGACGATAGAAGGCGACCGACTTCTCGAAGTCGCCCGCCGTGATGAACGTGTGCGCGACGCCGTTGACTTCCATGGAGCCGACTGAGCCAGCGTGACCGCAGCGGAAGTCAATCGGCGGCCGGCTACCCCCGCAGCTTCGCGCCCACAGCCTTCTCGGCCGCGGCGACGATGCGACCGCTCAGACCCTCGATCTCGCCCTCGGTGAGGGTCTTCTCGCGGGGCTGGACGACCACCTCGATGGCGACCGACTTCTGGCCCTCGGGCACGCCCGCGCCCTGGTAGACGTCGAACACGCGGGCGTCGGCGATCAGGGCCTTGTCGGCGCCCAGGATCGGGCGGACCAGGTCGCCGGCCGGCGTGTCGGCGCCGACCACGAAGGCGAAGTCGCGCTTCAGCGGCATCAGCGCCGAGAGCTCGAGCGCCGCCTTGGTCTTCACGCCCTTCTTCTTGGGCTCCGGGATGGCGTCGAGGTTGAGCTCGAAGGCCAGCATCGGGCCCTCGGCGTCGATGGCCTTCAGGATGCGCGGGTGCAGTTCGCCGAACTCGGCGACCACCACCTTGGGACCGAGCTGGAGGCGGGCCGAGCGGCCGGGATGCCACCAGGCGGCGTTCTGGCCCTGGACTACCTGCAGTTGCGGCGCACCCATCTCGTCCAGCAGGGCGAGGAGATCGGCCTTCAGCGAAAACAGCGGGTCGCCGGCGGACTTCGCCCAGTGCTTCGGGCTGTGCGGGGCGAGCAGCGCCGTGACGGCCGTCCACTGGTCGCCGGGCTCGTCGCCGCGGAAGTTCGGGCCCACCTCGAACAGGGCGGCGTCCGGGAAGCCTTTCCTGGCGTTGCGGGCGGCCGCGTCGACCAGGTTGGCCAGCGCCGACGGGCGCATGGTGGAGAGGTCCGACGCGATCGGGTTGGTCAGCACCAGCTTGTCGTCGCCACCGCCGAACAGCTCGGCCCACTCGCGGCGCATGAAGCTCCAGGTGACGGCCTCGGCGTAGCCGCGGGCGGCCATGGTCCGGCGCGCGTCGCGCATGCGGCGCTGGCGCAACGTCAGGACGCCGCCGGCGGGGCGGGCGATCTCGGGCAGGGGCTCGACTGGCAGGGCGTCGAAGCCCTCGATGCGCGCCACCTCCTCGACCAGGTCGGCCTTGCCTTCCACGTCGCGGCGCCAGCTGGGCGGGGTGACCGCGTCGCCGTCCACCGCGAAGCCCAGCTTCGTCAGGATGTCGTCGATCCGCTTGGGCGAGACATTGAGGCCCGACAGCTTCTTCACATAGCCGCGGTCGAAGACGATCGCCTTGGGCGGCGGCGGCGCATGGCCGGCCACGCGCACGTCCGACGGCTCGCCGCCGCAGAGCTCGAGTATGAGCTTGGTGGCGTACTCCAGGCCCGCGACCGGGGACTCCGGGTCGACGCCACGCGCGAACCGGTACTGGGCGTCGGAGATGATGCCAAGGGTGCGGCCGGCCTGCGCCGTGCGGATCGGGTCGAACCAGGCGCACTCGACGAAGACGTCGGTGGTCTCGTCCAGCACCTTGGTGGACTCGCCGCCCATGACGCCGCCCAGGCCGATGGCGCCCGAGCCGTCGGCGATGACACAGATTTCGGGGCCGACCTCGTAGGTCTCGCCGTCGAGCGCCTCGACCTTTTCGCCGTCGCGGCCCAGGCGGGCCTCGATGACCGGGCCGGTCAGCTTCCGGGCGTCATAGACGTGCAGCGGCCGCGCGCGGTCCTGCGAGATCAGGTTGGTGACGTCGACCAGGGCGTTGATGGGACGCAGGCCCACGCTCAGCAGGCGCTGCTGCAGCCATTCCGGCGAGGGGCCGTTCTTCACGCCCTTGATCAGCCGGCCGGCGAACACCGGGCAGGCGTCGCCGTCGACCTTGATCTCGATCGGGCAAGGGAAGGCGCCTCTCACGGGCTGCATCGCGTCGGGCTTCAGGGTCCCGAGGCCGGCGGCGGCCAGGTCGCGGGCGATGCCGCGCACGCCCAGCCAGTCGGGGCGGTTCGGCGTCACCTCGAAGTCGATGGCGGCTTCCAGGCCCAGGGCCTCGGCCGCGGACTGGCCGACGGGGTGGCCATCGGGCAGCTCCATGATCCCCTCGGACTCCTCGGCCACTTCCAGCTCCCTGGCGGAGCAGAGCATCCCGTTGGAGACCACGCCGCGGACTGGGCGCGCTTCCAGCGTGACGCCCGAACCCGGCACATAGGCGCCGATCGGAGCGTAGATCGTGGTCAGGCCCGCCCGCGCGTTTGGCGCGCCGCAGACGATCTCGAGGCGGCCGTCCTTGGTGTCGACCTGGCAGACCCGTAGCTTGTCGGCGTTGGGGTGCTGCACGGCCTCCACGACCTTGGCGACGGTGAAGGCCGCGAGCTTGCCGCCCGGATCCTCGACGTCCTCGACCTCGAGGCCGGCCATGGTCATGGCCTCGACCACGGCGCCGACGTCGGCGGACGTGTCGAGGTGCTCTTTGAGCCAGGAGAGGGTGAACTTCATGGTTCGATGATCTCGACCAGGCGGAACCGCTCGCACCAGAGCATCATGTCCGGGGAGAAGCCGCCGTTGCGGGTGAAATAGGCGCGATGGCCCTCGCGCCACTCTTCAAGGTGCTCGTCGCCCTCGCCCTCGGCGAGCGCGAAGGACCAGCCGACCTCGTTGAAGCGGACCTGTTCCAGCGACACGGTCTCGATGACCGCGCGCGGCCGCCCGGCGCCGTCCTTGGCCACCATGCGCCTGCCCACCTCGGTGATCTGTCCGTCGCGGACCGACCAGCAGGTGGCCGTTTTCGCGCCCGTGAGCACGAAGCCCAGCAGCCGGTCGGCCATCGCGGGGCTGTCGCCGAACGCGAAGGTCTCCAGCGTGCGCCAGTCTTGATCGGCCACGCTCACGACAGCCCCGTGGCGGTGTTGGGCGCCTGGAAGGC
>NZ_DASWTE010000129.1:0-18303 GCF_036402295.1 Phenylobacterium sp. | reverse complement strand
AAAGGCGTGGTGCTCGACACCACCAAGCCGGAGGGCCGCGCCGCCCTGACGGCGCTGCTGAAAGACGCCGACGTCTTCGTCACCAACACGCGGCCCGGATCGCTGAAGAAGATCGGCCTCGACTACGAGAGCCTGAAGCCCGAGTTCCCGAAGCTGATCTACGCCGCGGTCACCGGGTTCGGCCTCACCGGCCCCTACGCCAACGAGGGCGGGTTCGACATCACCGCCTTCTGGGCCCGCAGCGGCGTGGCCCGGGCCACGATCCCCACCGACCAGGAGCCGTTCCCCTCGCGCCCGGGCTTCGGCGACCACGTGACCGCGATCACGACGGTGGCCGGCATCCTGGCGGCGCTGCACGAGCGGCATTCCACCGGCAAGGGCCGGCTGGTGGAGACCAGCCTGCTCCGCGCCGGCAGCTATGCGATCAGCTGGGACCTGGCGCTGCAGCTCTACTACGGCGAGGTGCAGACAGCGGGCCCGCGCAACGACCGCCCCGTGGCGATCTCGGGGTTCTTCCGGACCAAGGATGACCGCCACCTGGTGATTGTGCCGAAGAACGTCGACTGCTTCACCAACGTGATGATCGCCATCGATCGGCCGGAGGTGGTGGCGGACCCACGCTTCGAGCCGCCGATGCTGGACATGGACGTGGTGCGCGAGGCGCGCGCCATCTGCGACGCGGGCTTCGCCCAGTTCACGCTCGAGGAGATCGGCGAACGCCTCAACAGCCTGGACGTGGCCTGGGGACCGCTGGGCACGCTGGCCGAGCACGCCGCCTCCGAGCGGGCGCAACTCGCCGGCTGCTTCGTCGAGCTGGAGGACGGACTGGGCGGCCGCTTCCGGGCGCCCGCCACGCCGGTCCGGTTTCCGGAGGGCGCGCCGCCCGTCGGCCGCGCCGCCCCGCGCCTCGGCGAGCACACCCGCGAGGTGCTGGAGGCGGCCGGGCTGACGCCAGACGAGATCGCGGCGGTGCTCTAGCAGGCGCCCGCGCGCCGAATCCGACCGCCGATCTCAGCGCGGCTTGCTTCCCCGGTGTGGCCGGTCAAACCTGCGTTCGGGGAACGTGGGGAGAGCGGCATGGGAATCTCGCGACGAGCCTTCCTGGAGCGTGTCGGGCTGACAGGCGGCTACAGTGCGCTGTTCGTGACCATGACCGGCCTGGGCCTGCTGGCCGCGCCCCGCGCCTACGCCGGTCCGCCGAAGCTGCCCGCGGGCAGCGGCCAAGGCGTGAGGGTCGTCATCCTGGGCGCCGGGATCGCGGGCCTCGTCGCGGCGTACGAACTGCGCAAGGCGGGCTATGAGGTCACCGTGCTGGAGGCCCGCGAGCGCCCTGGCGGCCGGGCCTGGAGCGTGCGGCGCGGCACGGTGATCCAGCAGAACGGCCGGCCGGACCAGGTCGTGGACTGGGACGCCGGCCCGAACCACTACATGAACGCCGGCCCTGCCCGCATCCCCCAGATCCACCACGCCATCCTCGGGTATTGCCGTGACCTGGGCGTGCCGCTGGAGGTGATGGTCAATGCCAACCGCGTGGCCAAGCTGGACTACGGCGGCAAGGTGATCACCAACGGCCAGGCGATCAACGACACCCGCGGCGCCTTCGCCGAGCTGCTCTCCAAGGCCATCGACCAGGGCGCCTTGGACAAGGAGCTGACCGGCCTCGATAAGCAGCGCCTGCTGGGCTACCTCGCCGGCTACGGCGGCCTCGACCGCAAGCGGATGTACACCGGCGCCGAGGGCCGCGGCGGCTTCTCGGCCCACCCGGGTGGTTACGACCACCCGCCGAAGGGCCTGGAACCCCTGCGCCTGAAGGACATGATGGACGCCCGCTTCTGGGGCATCTCGGGCTTCTTCGAAGAGTTCATCGACATGCAGGCGACCATGCTGCAGCCGGTCGGCGGCATGGACCGGATTTCGTACGCCCTCTACGAGCAGGTGAAGCCGCTCGTGACCTTCAACGCGGTGGTGAAGGAACTCCGCCGCGACGGCGCGAAGGGCCGCATCGTCTACGCCGACGCCACGGGAACGAAGACGATCACGGCCGACCACGTGATGGTGACGATCCCGCTCCCCGTGCTGGCCAAGATCCCGGCCGACTTCACAGCCCCGGTGAAGGCGGCCGTCGAGGCCGGCGGCAAGCTCTACGGCACGTCCACCAAGGTCGGCTGGCAGAGCCGCCGGTTCTGGGAGCAGGACGACTTCCAGTTCGGCGGCCTGGGCTGGACCCAGGAGCCCAACGAGGTGGTCTGGTATCCGTCCGGCGGCTTCGGCGAGAAGACCGGCGTGCTGGTGGGCGCGTACTCGGCCGGCTTCTCGAACATCCTGAACCCATCGCGCTATGCCGCGATGTCGTTCGAGGAGCGCTATGCGGTCTCGCGCCGGGTGGTCGAGAAGTTCCATCCCGGCCGCGGCAAGGAGCTGGAGAAACCGTTCTCGGTCGCGTGGGCCGACACGCCCTATAGCCTGGGCGTCTCGGCATTCTGGCCCGACAATCTGCGGGCGACGCATTACGCCACGCTCTGTAAGCCGGACGGGCCGTTCTATTTCGCCGGCGAGCACATGAGCTACCTGAACGCCTGGCAAGAGGGCGCGGCGCTGGCCGCCCACGAGGCCATCAAGCTGATCCAGGCGCGCGTCTCGGCGCCGGCCTGAAGCAAGAGGGGCCTGAGAACAAGCGGGCCGCGCAGGTTACCGGGCGCGGCCCGAAGTTCGAGGAAGGAGAACGCCCCGAGAGGGCGAGCTCACTCTGACAACCGATTACATCGCTGGCCTACCGCCGCGTGAGCCGCGACCGGGATTTGCCGCGGCACGCTCGGTTTCGAACCACGCCCTGCCCTCCGGCGCCCGGATTCCCGGCAAGCGCGCTCGCCGACACCGCTGTCATCGGGTCCCGTACATGCGGTCGCCGGCGTCGCCGAGGCCCGGCAGGATGTAGCCATGGTCGTTCAGCCGCTCGTCGATCGCCGCGGTCCAGACCCGGACGTCCGGATGGTGTCCCAGGAACTTCGACACGCCCTCGGGCGAGGCCAAGAGGCAGGCCATGCGGACCTGCTTCGCACCCGCCTCCAGCAGGCGGTCAACGGCGGCAATGGCGGTGTTGCCTGTGGCCAGCATGGGATCGACGACGATCACGACCCGTTCGGCGAGGTCGGCCGGCGCCTTGAAGTAGTACTCCACGCAGTTGAGCGTCGCCGGGTCGCGGTAGAGTCCGATGTGCGCCACACGTGCAGCCGGCGCCAGCTCCAGCATCCCGTCCAGCATCCCCATGCCCGAGCGCAGCACCGGCGCGAACACCAGCTTCTTGCCCACCAACTGCGGCGCCTGCATCACCTCGAGCGGCGTCTCGATCTGCACCATCTCCAGCGGCAGGTCGCGGGTGACCTCGTAGCAGAGCAGCGCGCCGATCTCGCGCAGCAGCTCGCGGAAGCTCTTGGTGGAGGTGTCCTTCTTCCGCATCAGCGTCAGCTTGTGCTGCACCAGCGGATGGTCGACGACGGTGACGCCCTTCATGTCCTGATCCCCTAGAAAACCGTGCCGTCCGAGGTGACGGCGATGGGTGGCCCGCCGTCCGCCCGCAGTTGCCTCGCGATCCGCCGGCCCGCGGCCCACGAGCCGCCCTCCAGCACGCGCGCCAGCGGAAACTCGGCGGCGGTCACGCCCAGCCGCTCGCGCACCATGGGCGCCAGCTTGTCCAACAGCGCGACGGTCAGGGAGCGCCAGCCGACGACCAGCGGGCCGTCGACCGGGTGTGCGCGACCGGCGTCTTCGGGGTCCTTCAGAACCAGCACGCCGGTGTCCACGAAGAGCCCGCCGTTGCGGTATTCGGCCAGGCCGGTCAGCCCGTCGATGTCGGTCACCTCGATCCCGGCCCACTGTAGTGGCTCGATCAGGGAGTAGCTCATCCACTGCGAGAGCTTATGCAGCGGCACGTAGCCGTCGACCGCCGGATGGGTCCAGCAGTCGCCCAGCGGCACGCCGTCGAGCGAGAGGCGCCCGGGCCAGATCGGTCCCAGGGCCTCCAGCAGCACGCCCAGGATGGTCGGAGCGGGCAGCCGCCCGTCCTCCGCATGCTTGCTCAGGATGTCGAACAGCGCGCCCGGCCGGCCCACCGCGTCGCCCAGCCGGCGAAGCAGCGCCGCGCGGCCCTCGAGGCCCACCAGCGGGTTGTCGTTCGTCACCTGGAAGGCCCGCGCAATCGTCGCCGCGTCGATCTTCTGCAGCGCGTCGGCCCGCAGCGGATCGGCCGGGTCCGACGACATGGCCCCGGACTCGAACAGCCGCAGCGACGCCACGCCCAGCCCCTCCGACCGCGCCAGCACCGCGCCGGTGGCCGGGTCGCGGTAGCGCCAGCCCATGCCGGCGCCGGCGTCCAGCAGCACCGACGGGATGACCAGGTCGAACGCCGCGCGGCCCAGCGCCTTCGGGTCGGACGGCTTCTCCCGGTCGGCCCACAGGTCACGCCCGTCGACGACGAAGTGCCGCCAGCGCGCGTGGAACGGGACCTTCAGGTCCGGGTAATTGGCCCGCACCGTCTCGGCGGTCAGGTCGGCGGCGGCCTCCAGCCGCGACAGGTCCACCCGCCACTCGGCCAGCGCCTCGGCCTCCGCCAAAGCCAGCATCTCGTGCGCCCGCTCGCGCACCGCCGCGGCCGAGAGCAGCCGGCGGGCATCAGAAGCGTCCGACAATCAGAATTCCTTCAGGTCCCGGCCCACGACCTTCTTCAGGTCGTCGTCCGACGGCGCGCCCTCGGGCGTGAAGTAGCCGGCGGCCTTCTTGGCCTCCATCTCGACGCTGGCGTCATCCGGAACCAGCTCGTCCGGGATAGGCACCCGTTCGCCGATCTCGACGCCGCCGCCCACCAGGGCGTCGTACTTCATGTTGGACATCGAGACGAAGCGGTCGATCCGGCGGATGCCCAGCCAGTGGATCACGTCGGGCATCAGCTGCTGGAAGCGCGCGTCCTGCACGCCCGCCACGCACTCGGTGCGCTCGAAGTAGGTGGCCGCCTGGTCGCCGCCCGGCTGGCGCTTGCGGGCGTTGTAGACGAGGAATTTTGTCACCTCGCCCAGCGCCCGGCCTTCCTTGCGATTGTAGACGATGAGGCCCGTGCCGCCGGCCTGGGCCTGGCGCGTCGCCTCCTCGATCCCGTGGGTGAGGTAGGGCCGGCACGTACAGATGTCGGACCCGAAGACGTCCGAGCCGTTGCACTCGTCGTGCACGCGGCAGGTCAGCGGGACGTGGCTGTCGCCCAGCTTCGTAGCGTCGCCGAAGATGTAGAGCGTGATGCCCCCGATCGGCGGCAGGAAGACCTGCATGTCCGGCCGGGTGACCAGCTCGGGATACATGCCGCCGGTCTGTTCGAAGAGCACGCGACGGAGCTGCTGCTCCTCAACGCCGAACCGCGCCGCCACGCCCGGGAGATGCCAGACCGGATCGATGGCGGCCTTGGTGACGGCCACGTCGCCGGTCGTGTGCAGCACCTTTCCGTCGGCCCTCAGCCGCCCGGCGCGCATGGCGTCGGCGATCTCCGGCAGAGTGATCCGCGCCTTGGTCACCGCGATGGTCGGGCGGATGTCGACGCCCTCGGCGATCTCGGCGGAAAAGTCCTCGGCGATGCGGGCGCCCCAGGGGTCGAGCGAGACGATCTTGCCGGGCTCGCTCCACTGCGGATGCGGCCCCACCGGCACGACGGGATGCGTGTTCACGAGCTCGGGCCGGACCATCGGATCCATGGCGCCTGACGCGACGGCGAGGGCCCGGTAGACGGAGTAGGCGCCGCCGTGGGCGCCGATGGCGTTGCGGTCGGTCCCGGCGTTGGCGGTGGCCACCACGGGGCCCCGCTCGCGGGCGGTCTTGGCGTCCCAGGTCAGCGGAAAGCGGCTGGGCGTGCCTGCGCCCGGATGCGACGTCAAACGGATATGCGATGTCCTGTTGCCGGACATGGGCGTGTCGAACCTCCAGAGTCGAAAAGGCCCTGCCGCCGGGTTCGCCGGCGCAGGGCCTTTGAGGGCGAACAGTGATCCTACGCCCCGGAATTGGCAAGAAGTGCTGAACGGCGCTCCTCGGGCCGCCTTGACGCGCGCCGTTTCCTGCCGACCGATGGCGAGAACCGATCGGGGGGACGCCAGCCGCCGGGCGCCTGAGCCGTCGCCCAAAAAACAGGCGCCCGCGATTGACGCCTATGTGCCGGGCCGCGCTGTCTGGACACCTTCCCGGACCACCCCAGGGTGTATCGATGATTCAAGGCCCTGCTTCGCTGCCTGACCTGCCCGTGCTGCAGCGGGCTCGCGGCTGCGGCCGGATCGCCGTCCACGCCGTGACCGGGCGCACCCGGCTCCAGGGGCTCTACCAGGACGGCTGCGCCAAGATCCGCCTGCCGAAGGCGGCGTCGCTCGAAGCGGTCCTCATCAACACGGCCGGGGGCGTCACCGGTGGCGACCGCCTGGAGTGGCGCGCCGAGGCCGGGCCCGAAGCGCACCTCACGCTGACGACGCAAGCCTGCGAGAAGGTCTACCGCGCCCGCGACGGCGCCGCCGAGGTGAGCACGACGCTGACGCTGGCTGAGCGCGCCCGGATCGACTGGCTGCCGCAGGAGACCATCCTGTTCGACGGCGCCGCGTTCAGCCGCCGGCTGGAGGCCGACCTTGCCGCAGGCGCGCAGCTGCTGGCCGTCGAGGCCGTCGTACTGGGCCGCACCGCCATGGCCGAGACGGTGCGGGCCGGTTCCCTCCGTGACCGCTGGCGAATCCGGCGCGAGGGCCGGCTGCTGTTCGCCGACGATCTGCGGCTGGAGGGGCCGGTCGCCGACCTTGCCGCGCAGGCAGCCGTGCTGGCCGGCGCGCGGGCCTTCGCCTCGCTCCTGCTGGTGGCCGACGACGCCGGCCGGTTCGTCGAGCCGCTTCGCGCCGCGCTGGGCCCGCTGGGCGGCGCCAGCGCCTTCGATGGTCGGCTCTACGCCCGGGTGACGGCGGCGGACGGCTTCACCTTGCGCCGCGCCCTGCTTCCGGCCCTGACGATCCTGCGCGACGGCGCGCCCTTGCCGCGGGTCTGGAGCCTCTGATGAACCTGACACCCCGCGAGAAGGACAAGCTGCTGGTCGCCATGGCCGCCGAGGTCGCCCGCAAACGGCTGGCCCGCGGCGTCAAGCTGAACCACCCCGAGGCGGTGGCCCTGATCACCGACTTCGTCGTGGAAGGCGCCCGCGACGGCCGCACCGTCGCCGAGCTGATGGAAGCCGGCGCCCACGTGATCACCCGCGACCAGGTCATGGAGGGGATCGCCGAGATGATCCACGACGTCCAGGTCGAGGCCACCTTTCCCGACGGCACGAAGCTGGTGACCGTCCACCACCCTATACGATGAGGAGACGCCCATGCGCGTGACGTTCACCGCCCTCGCCGCCCTGGCGGCCACGCCGGCCCTGGCCCACGAGGGGCATCACGAGACGCTGGCCTTGGCCGAGCAGGTGGGGCACCTGTTGACCCAGCCGGACCACGTGCTGGCGACCGCCGGTCTCGTCGTGCTGGCGGTGACCGGCCGCTGGTTCTGGCGGCGCGCGAAGGCCCGCAAGTGATCCCCGGCGAAGTCATCCCGGCCGACGGCGAGATCGAGCTGAACGCCGGGCAGCCCGTGACGGTCCTGCGCGTGGCCAACACAGGCGACCGGCCGATCCAGGTGGGCAGCCACTACCATTTCTTCGAGACCAACCCGGCGCTGCGGTTCGACCGCGCCGCGGCCCGGGGCCAGCGGCTGGACATCGCCGCCGGCACGGCGGTGCGGTTCGAGCCCGGCCAGGAGCGCGAGGTGAGCCTCGTGCCGCTGTCCGGCAGCCGCACGGTCTACGGTTTCCGCCAGGACGTGATGGGCAAGCTCTGATGGCGAGGATCGGTCGCGCCACCTACGCCGACATGTTCGGCCCCACCGCCGGCGACCGGGTGCGCCTAGCCGACACCGAGCTTTTCGTGGAGGTGGAGCGCGACCTGACCGTCTACGGCGAGGAAGTGAAGTTCGGCGGCGGCAAGGTCATCCGCGACGGCATGGGCCAGAGCCAGGCGACCCGCGCGGCCGGTGCGGTCGACACCGTCATCACCAACGCCTTGATCGTCGACCACTGGGGGGTCGTGAAGGCCGACGTGGGCCTTCGGGACGGCCGCATCGCCGCTATCGGCAAGGCGGGCAACCCCGATACGCAGCCGGGCGTCGACATCGTGATCGGCCCGGGCTCCGAAGTGATCGCCGGCGAGGGCAAGATCCTCACCGCCGGGGCCATGGACGCCCACATCCACTTCATCTGCCCGCAGCAGATCGAAGAAGCGCTGATGAGCGGCGTCACGACCATGCTAGGCGGCGGCACGGGACCGGCGACCGGAACCAACGCCACCACGTGCACGCCGGGCCCCTGGCACCTGCAACGCATGATCGAGGCCGCCGACGCCTTTCCCATGAACCTGGCCTTCGCCGGCAAGGGCAACGCCAGTCTGCCCGACGCCCTGGTCGAGCAGATCGCCGCCGGCGCCTGTGCGCTGAAGCTGCATGAGGACTGGGGCACGACACCCGCCACCATCGACTGCTGCCTCACGGTCTGCGACGACCTCGACGTCCAGGCGATGATCCATACCGACACGCTGAACGAGAGCGGCTTCGTCGAGGACACCATCGCCGCCTTCAAGGGCCGCACGATCCACGCCTTCCACACCGAAGGCGCCGGCGGCGGCCATGCGCCCGACATCCTGAGGGTGGCGGGCCTTGCGAATGTGATCCCGTCGTCGACCAACCCCACGCGGCCCTACACCCGCAACACGCTGGACGAGCACCTCGACATGCTGATGGTCTGCCACCATCTCGACCCGTCGATCTCCGAGGACGTCGCGTTCGCCGAGAGCCGGATCCGCAAGGAGACGATCGCGGCCGAGGACATTCTGCACGACCTCGGCGCGCTCTCGATCATCTCCTCCGACAGCCAGGCCATGGGTCGCGTCGGCGAGGTGCTGATCCGGACCTGGCAGACCGCCGACAAGATGAAGCGGCAGCGCGGGCCCCTCCCCGGCGACGGGCCCGCCGACAATGCCCGGGTGAAGCGCTACATCGCCAAGGTCACGATCAACCCGGCCATCGCCCACGGCGTGAGCGCCCATGTCGGGTCGGTCGAGGTGGGCAAGCGGGCCGACCTTGTCCTGTGGAACCCGGCGTTCTTCGGCGTGAAGCCCGACCTGGTGCTCCTCGGCGGATCCATCGCGGCCGCACCGATGGGCGACCCGAACGCCTCGATCCCGACGCCGCAGCCGGTCCACTACCGGCCGATGTTCGCGGCCTACGGGCGGAGCGTGGCCCGCTCGTCCGTCGTCTTCACCTCGAAGCTGGCGCTGGAGCGCGGCCTGCCGGAACGGCTCGGACTCTGGAAGGAGATGGTGGCCGTGGAGAACGTCCGTGGAGGTATCGGCAAGGCCTCGATGGTCCACAACGCCGCCACGCCGGTCATCGAGGTCGATCCCGAAACCTACGAAGTCCGCGCCGACGGCGAACTGCTGACCTGCGAGCCCGCCGACGTGCTCCCCATGGCCCAAAGGTACTTCCTGTTCTGATGCCCGATCCCTCGCCCATCACCCGCGTCATGCCCGCCGGCGGCTGGACCGGAAACGCCGCCGACATGGTCGTGCTCGACTATGACGGCCGCCACCGGCGCCGCATCGTCCTCACCGGCCTTTCCGGCGCACGCTACCTGCTGGACCTCGCCGAGGCGGCGCACCTGAAGGACGGCGACGGCCTGGAACTGGCGGCGGGCGGCGTCATCCAGGTGGTGGCCAAGGCCGAGCCGCTGCTGGAGGTCACGGCTAGCTCGACCGGCGAGCTCATCCGGCTGGCCTGGCATATCGGCAACCGTCACCTCGCGGCCCAAGTCGAGGACGGCCGCATCCTGATCCGACGCGACCACGTGATCGCCCACATGCTGGAGCACCAAGGCGCCCGGATCCGTGAGATCGAGGCGCCGTTCGACCCGGAAGGCGGCGCCTACCACGAGCATTCCCATGGCCACTGAGGCCCGCCTGCTCCGGCTCCTCACGTGGCTTTCACCGGCCTTCCCGACCGGCGCGTTCGGTTTCTCTCATGGGCTGGAGACGGCGATCCGCGACGACGCCGTGACCGACGTACGCACGCTCACCGGCTGGATCGCCGCGCTTCTCGAGCACGGCTCGGCATGGAGCGACGCGGTGCTGGTCAAGGCCGCCTGGGTCGCCGTCACCCATGAAGACCACGTGGCGCTCGACGAGGTCGCCGAGCTGGCCGAGGCGCTGGCCCCCTCGGTGGAGCGCCGGCGCGAGACGATGAGCCAGGGCGAAGCGTTCCTCACGGCGGTCGCGGCATGGAATCCGCCCCCGATCCTGCGCGCGCCCTACCCCGTCGCGCTGGGCGCCGCGGCGGGCGCAGCAGGCGTTCCGCTGGAGCCGGCGCTGACGGCCTGGCTGCACGCCTTCTCCGCGAACCTCGTCAGCGTGGCGGTGCGGGCCGTGCCGCTCGGCCAGTCCGATGCGTTGCAGGTCCTCGCGGCGCTCGAGCCTGTGATCCTGCGCACAGCCAACCGCGCCGCAGCCTCGACCCTGGACGACCTCGGATCGGCCAGCATCGCCTCGGACGTCGCGTCCATGCGGCACGAAACCCTGAACGGGAGGCTCTTCGGCTCATGAGCGGTCCCTTGCGCGTCGGTGTCGGCGGCCCGGTCGGCTCGGGGAAGACCACGCTGGTCGAGAAGCTCTGCAAGGCCATGCGCGACCGCTGGTCGATCGCCGTGGTGACCAACGACATCTACACAAAGGAGGACGCCCTGATCCTGGCCCGCCTCCAGGCTCTGCCGGAGGCCCGCATTCTTGGCGTCGAGACCGGCGGTTGCCCCCACACCGCCATTCGCGAGGACGCGTCGCTGAATCTCGCGGCCATCGCCGATCTGCGCGGCCGCTTCCCGGACCTGGACGTGATCTTCATCGAGAGCGGCGGCGACAATCTGGCGGCCACCTTCAGCCCCGACCTTGCGGATCTCACCCTCTACGTCGTCAGCGTCTGCCAGGGCGAGAAGATCCCCCGCAAGGGCGGCCCGGCCATCACACGCTCGGACCTGCTGATCATCAACAAGACGGACCTCGCCCCCCACGTGGGCGCCGACCTCGCGATCATGGACGCTGACGCCCGCAACCAACGCGGCGAGCGGCCATATGTCTTCACCGACCTGACGCGCGGCAAGGGCCTGGACGAGGTGGTCGCATTCCTGACGAACGCCGGTGGGCTGCCGCGGGCGCATGCCGCCTAGACTGCAGCCAGCCTGGAGCGGGCGAGGCGGCGAGGCTCACACGCGCTAGTCGAGCGATTGCGTCTGCTCGCCCGCTGAGTCACCTTGTCGCCTGGGGGCGGACGATGGCCAGCGCTGCTCAGCCCGAATGGGACGAAATCGTCAGGACGGTCGCCCAGCAGGTTGGCCTGCCGACGCGGATGTCGGCGACGCTGCTCGAAGCCCTCCATCGGGGCGCGCGCTACCTCGTGGTGGATCAACGGGCGCGGCAGCTGGTCTTCGACATGCGCGCGCTGTTCCTGGGGTTCCTGGAAGCCGGGCGGCAGGACCGTGAGTCCAAGACGCTCGGCAACACCGCGTCTTGGCTCGCAGCGTGGATCGGCCGCGAAGTCGGCGAGGACCGCATCGGCCGCGCGCTCGGCCCAGACCGGAAGACCGCCCTCGAGGACCTGGCCGCTGCCGCGTCGGACGGTTACGCCGTCATCGCCTCGATGTCGGTGCGCGCGCTCAGCGAGCCGGCGGAAAAGATCGCGATAGACACCGGTCGGCCACCGACCATCGAGGCGCGCCACCTGTTCGCCGCCATGATCGTGACCGACGCGCTGGCGGACCAGGCGCGCCTGGCCTTCGATGTCGACATCACGCCGCGGATGGACGCCCTGAAGGCCCACCTCGTGTCGCGGGTCATGATCGAGCCGCTGAAAGGCGAGACCCTCGAGCGCTGGTGCGCCGTCCTCGGCGTCACGCCCGAGCAGGTCGCGGCGGTGGCGAGGGAGGAGGCCGCGCCGGTCCCGCCACCGCCGGAGGAAGTGGCCGGTTTCAGCCGCGACAGCGTGCCGCCCAGCCCGACTGATCCCCTGCGGACCCAGGACGACGCCGAGGCGCTCGCACGCCTGATGTGCCTGGAAGACGCCGCGCCGCTGGCCGTGGCGGTGTTCGGAGGCTGGGGCTCGGGCAAGTCCACCTTCATGAACCGCCTTGACGCGGCGGTCCGGCGCATCGCGGCGGACGAGGCCGGCGACGCGCGGGCGGAGTCGGCTGAAAGCCCGACCGCCCGCTTCGTCGAGCGCGTCGTCCAGATCCGCTTCAACGCGTGGCAGTTCGTCGACGCCAACCTCTGGGCCAGCCTGACGTCCGAGTTCTTCGATCAGCTGCGGGCCGGCGGCTGGGACCGCTCGAGCGGCGCACGCCACGCGGGCCTGGTCGAGCGGGTGAACCGGCACGTCCACTCGCTGAACGCCGAGGTGGAGGCCCGCCGCGAGGCCGCCGCCACGGGCGGCAAGGCGGTGCTCAACGCCCAGAAGGCGCGCGACGCCGCCGCCACCGCCGCCGAGGCCGCGCCCGGCGCCACGCTGGGCCAGGCGGCCCTCGACACGCTGGGCGAGGCGTACGAGGCCCAGAAGGCGAACCTCAGCGCGCTGGGCCTGGCCGTGAGCGGGGTCGACACGGGCAAGGCCGTGGACGCCATCGTCGAGGCGGCGTCCAGCGCCCGCTCGATCGGCGGCCAGGCGCTCGCAATCTGGAGGGTCCTCGCGAAGTCGAAGCGGCGGCTCGTGCTGAGCCTCGGGCTGCTGGGGCTCGTCGCCGTTGTCGCCGCCGCGCTCGCGGTCGAGCTCGTGCGGCATCCGGAGGAGGTCTGGAACGAGCTCGTGGCGAGCCTGACGGCCCTGGGCGCCCTGGGCGCCGCGGCGGCCGCGGTGACTGCGAGCCCGGCGTTCAAGCTCGTGCGCGGCATCGTCCAGCGCAGCGCAGGCATCGCCCTCCAGGTGAGCAAGGCCGACCGCGACGCGCTGAACGAACTGCTCAAGAAGGAGGTGGCGCTGCGCGAGGCGACGGCCGAGGCCGAGGCGCTGCAGGCTGCGGCCGCCCAGGCCTCGCAACGCCTGTCCCGATACGTCTCGCCGGACGGCTCGCCGAATCCCCCGCGGCTGCTCCGCTATGTCCTGGAGGACGATCCGGACACCAAAGCGCTGGCCGCCGAGATCGGCCTGATCGGGCGCACGCGGCGCCTGTTCCAGGCCGTCGACGACATCGTGCGCGAGGAACGCCGCAAGCCGCCTGCGGAACGGAGCGACGGCGCGCCCGACCGGATCATTCTCTACATCGACGACCTCGACCGCTGCACGGACGAGCAGGTCTACAACGTGCTGCAGGCCATCCATCTGCTGCTGGCCTTCGAGCTCTTCGTCGTCGTGGTCGGCGTGGACGTGAAGCGGGTGCAGGGCGCGCTGGCCCGGGCGCTGGCGCCGCGCGAGGCCACCGGCATGGATCCCGAAGACCTCACGGGGCTGGCGGCGGCCTACCTCGAGAAGATCTTCCAGGTCGCGTTCTGGCTCGCGCCCCTCTCCGTGGGCGACGATGGCGGCAGCTTCGGGCGCTACGTCCGCGACCTCGCCGCCCCGTCGATGGCGCCCGCGGAGCCCGGCTCGTCGACTGCGGGAGAAGACAATCGCCGCGAAGAGCCAGCCCCGACGATCGAGACGGTCGCGGCGACCGACACGACGATCATCCAGGTCGAGGGCGAACCTCCCCCGGTGAACGGCGATGATGCGCCGTCGCGGCGCCGGCGCAGCCTCGCCACCATCCAGCTCACCGAAGACGAGATCGCCTTCCTGGCCTCGGGGTTCATCGCCGGCGTCGCCGCCCGCACACCGCGAGGTGTGAAGCGCCTGCTCAACGTCTATCGCCTGGTGCGCAGCCGCCTGAGCGCCGACGGCGTCTCGATCCTGGGCGACGCCACGACCCCGGCGGCCTACCCAGTGATCGCCCTGATGGCGGCCGTGGAGACGGGCCAGCCAGTCGAGGTCGCCGAAAATCTCCTCCAGGGTTTGAAGGCCCTGAATTCGTTGGAACACCTCAATCAGTCGTTCGCGAGCAAGGACGCCCCGGGCGCTTCCATAGCGGGCGCCTATGCCGCCTCCCCGGCCCTCCGCGCGGCGATGGACGAGGTGCTGCGGCTCCGCGGCGCCGACCTCCGCGCCGGCGAAGCGCTGCGGATCGCGCGCGTCACGCGGCGCTTCTCGTTCAACATCAACAGCTAGCGCACGATCTGCCCCATCAGCCGCAGCCGGCTGACGCCGCCGTCGGGGTAGATGTTGAGCCGCACGAACCGCACCGGGCCCAGGGCCTGCAATTCGTCGCGGAAGGTGTGGATGTGGTCGGCCTGGAGCTTCACCTCGGGCAGCAGCACCGGCCAGCTCTCGGCCTGGGTCGCGATCTCGGCCGGCGAGCCGTGCGCCCGAGCCGTCGCCTGGATCGAGCAGCGGTCAGGGTAGTTGCCCTTGAAGTGCGCGGTGTCGACGATCACCTCCTCGATTCGCCCGAACGTGCCCAGCTCCAGCACCGCCCAGTCGTGGCCCGGCTCGCGCCGCCGCCGCGTCTCCCAACCATCGCCCATGTCCACGCCGCGGCCCGGCGCGGTGAGGTTCTCGACGCGGCCGAAGTGCTCGTCGTTGGCGATGATCCCCCGCCCGCCCCAGGCCATGGCCAACAGGTCGATCGCCTGGTCCGCCGGGACCTTCGACCAGTCGGGATCGACACGTCCCCACACGCGCAGCCGCGCTACGCCGCCGTCCGGGTAGATGTGCAGACGCACCTGGGTGATCGGCTGGGCATGCTCCACCGGCACGTAGATGCGGTCGTTCCCCATGAGGTGGAGGCGGCCGGTGACGTTCACCCAGCCCTCCTCGGGGTTCGCCTCGTCCGAACGGCAGACCTCGATCTCGGCGCCCGGCGGGTAGTTGCCGGTGAAGTGGCTGGTGTCGATCTCGAAGCCGGCGACCACGCCTGCCACGCCCAGCCGGATCACGCACCAGTCGTGACCGGGCGTGCGCTTGCGGCGGCTCTCCCAGCCATCCATCCACTTGCCGTTGTCGTCGTACTTGCCGGGGATGAACACCGGCGGCGCGGGGTCGATCAGCCGGGCCTTGTCGGCGAAGAAGTCGTCGGTGGCGTAGACCACCTCGCTGCCCAGCCGCGGCTGGGCGAGGTCCACGTACTGGCGGCGAAGGTCTTCGAACATGGCGCGACTCTACAACAGGTCGGCGAGGCGGAAGGCCGCGATACGATGGATTTGGGCCATGGCGGTCGCGAACTCGGTCTCGGGGTCGTTTGCCAGGCGCGCCTCGAAGGCAGCCAGGATGTCGGCGCGGCTCAGGCCCTTCACGGCGATGATGAAGGGGAAGCCGAAGCGGGCGTTGTAGGCGGCGTTCAGGCGCTGGAAGGCCTCGAACTCCGCGGGGCTGCACTGGTCGAGCCCGGCGCCGGCCTGCTCCTTCATTGAGGCGTCGGCCATCTTCGCTCGGCTCGCCAGTTCCGGATGCGCCCGGATCAGCGCCAGTTTCCGCTCGCGGGGCGCCGCGTCCACCACCGCCCGCATGGCAGCTGCGAGGCCCTCGGGCGGCGGCCAGCACGCCTCCGCCACCCACGGCGATTGCTCGTAGATCCCGCCGTAGCGGGCGACGAAGGCCGCCTTTTCACCCATGCGGATGCCGCTCCCGCCAGTGGCGGGCGATGTCGACGCGGCGGCAGAACCAGACGTCCTGGTGGCCCAGCGCATGGCGGATGAAGCGCTCCAGCCCCGCCAGCTTCCCCGGCCGCCCCGCCAGCCGGCAGTGCAGGCCGACGCTCATCATCTTCGGCGTCTCGGCGCCCTCGGCGTAGAGCACGTCGAAGGTGTCCTTCAGGTACTGGAAGAACTGCTCGCCGGTGTTCAGCCCGGTCCCCGAGAAGCGCATGTCGTTGCACTCCAGGCTGTAGGGCACGATTAGGTGCGGCTTGCGGTCCACGCTCGTCCAGAACGGCAGGTCGTCGGAGTAGTCGTCGGCGTCGTAGAGGAAGCCGCCGTGCTGGGCGACCAGCCGGCGGGTGTTCGGGCTGGTGCGGCCTGTGTACCAGCCCAGCGGCCGCTCGCCCGTCAGCCGCTTGTGGATGTCGATGGCGCGCGTCATGTGCTCGCGCTCGATGCGCTCGGGCACGTCCTGGTAGTTGATCCAGCGCCAGCCGTGCGAGGCGATCTCGTGGCCGCCGGCCAGGAACGCCTCTACCACCGCTGGATGGCGCTCCATGGCCATGGCCACGCCGAACACGGTGACCGGCGTCCGGTACTTTTCGAACAGCCGCAGCAATCGCCAGACCCCGGCGCGGCTGCCGTATTCGTAGATCTGCTCCATGCTCATGTGCCGCGCGCCCAGGACCGGCGCGGGATTGATCATGTCGGACAGGAAGGTCTCGGCCCCGGCGTCGCCGTGCAGCACGGAGTTCTCGGCCCCCTCCTCGTAGTTCAGCACCATCTGGACCGCGATCCGCGCGCCGCGCGGCCAATTGGCGTGCGGCGGATCCTTGCCGTAGCCGATCAGATCGCGGGGATAGGAGGGGTCGGGCATGGATGACCGCTTAGCAGGCTTCGCCTGAGCGTTGGCGGAAACGCCAACGCTCAAACACTTTTGCTCAAAAACCGACCATTCGTCGTGCCGAGACCGAACCAGCCTAAGCGACGAATGGTCGGGGAGGCCACCGTCGCAATCCTGCGCCACGGTTGCAATTCCGCGCCTCAGGGCGGAATCTGGACGGCCGCGGTAACGGAACCCAGATGAGCGGCCTCACCACCCACGTCCTCGACACCATGCACGGCCAGCCCGCCGCCGGGCTGTCGCTGCGCCTGCGCCGGGGCGATGAGACGCTGGTCGAGGCCATAACCAACCTGGACGGACGCCTGGACAGGCCGCTGCTCAACGGCGACTCGCTGGCGCCCGGCGCGTACCGACTTGAGTTCGACGTGGGCGAGTACTTCCGCGACCTGGGCGTTCCGTTGCCCGATCCGGCGTTCCTCGAGACGGTGATCGTCGACTTCGGCATCGCGGACAAGACGGCGCACTACCACGTGCCGCTGCTCGTCAGTCCCTACGGCTACTCGACCTACCGGGGCAGCTGATGGGCCGTCCGATCCGCTTCCTGCTGGACGGCGAGGTCCGCGAACTCGCGGACATTGACCCGACGCTCACGGTCCTGAACCTGCTCCGCTACCACCTGCGCCGGACGGGCACGAAGGAAGGCTGCGCCGAGGGTGACTGCGGCGCCTGCACCGTGGTCCTGGGCGAGTTGGAAGGCGGCAAGGTGCGGTTCCGCGCCGTGAACGCCTGCATCCTCTTCGCGCCGGTGCTGGACGGCCGCGCCCTCTTCACCGTCGAGAGCCTGGGCAGGGAGGGCGCGCTGCATCCCGTGCAGCAGGCCATGGTCGACCTGCACGGCAGCCAGTGCGGGTTCTGCACGCCGGGGTTCGTGATGAGCCTCTACGCCGCCCAGCGCGACGGCGCGGCGACCGACACCGCCAGCCTGAAGGACGCGCTTGCCGGCAACCTCTGCCGGTGCACCGGCTACGGCCCGATCCTGGCCGCTGGCGAAGCGATGGGCCCCGATCCGCAGGCCGAGGAGGTCCCGGCCCTCGCCGCGGCGCTGGCGGCGATCCAGCCTGCCGAGGGGTTGGCGCTGGAGCACAAGGGCGGCCGCTTCTTCGCCCCGCGCTCCGGCGACGAACTGGCCGCCGTTCTGGAGGCCAACCCCGACGCCACAATCCTGGCCGGCGGCACGGACGTCGGCCTCTGGGTGACCAAGCAGCATCGCGACCTGCGCACCGTCGTCTCGCTGAACGACGCCGGCGACCTCCGCACCATGGACGATCTCGGCGGCGCCATCCGCATCGGCGCCGCCGTCCGCTACGCCGACGCGCACGCGGCCCTGGCGGCCCTGCATCCCGAGTACGACGAGCTCCTGCGTCGGCTGGGCGGGCTGCAGGTGCGCAACCTGGGCACCGTCTGCGGCAACATCGCCAACGGATCGCCCATCGGCGACATGCCCCCGGCGCTGATCGCCGCCGGCGCGACCCTGGTCCTGCGCAAGGGCGCCGCGCGCCGCGAGATGCCACTGGAGGCCTTCTTCCTGGCCTACGGCAAGCAGGACCGGCAGCCCGGCGAGTTCGTGGAGGCGGTGATCGTGCCGAAGCTTCCGCCTGGCCGCGTCTTCAAGAT
>NZ_DASWTE010000128.1:0-11616 GCF_036402295.1 Phenylobacterium sp. | reverse complement strand
CGTGCCCGCCTACTTCATCCGCGAGTTCGGCCTGGGCCTGGGCGTGGTGGGCCTGGCCATCGGCCTGATCGCGGGCCTGTCGAACGGGGCCGGCACGCTGCTGGGCGGCTTCCTCACCGACTTTGCCTCGAAGCGCAGCGCGCGCTGGTATGCGCTGGTGCCGGCCATCGGCCTGATCGCGGCCACGCCCATCTACATCTTCGCCTTCACGCGCGAGAGCTACCAGCTGGCCTGGGCGATCCTGCTGATCCCCGGCATCCTGCACTACACCTACCTGGGCCCCAGCTTCGGGGTGGTGCAGAACGTCATGGACGTGCGCATGCGCGCCACCGCCGTGGCGGTGCTGTTCTTCGTGCTGAACCTGATCGCGCTGGGCTTCGGCCCGCCCTTCTGCGGCTGGGCCATCGACCAGTTCGCCCGCGCCGCCTTCGCGGCCAAGGGGCTGGCGGGCGACTTCCTGTCGGCCTGCCCGGGCGGCATGGCGCCGGAGGGCGCGGCGGCCGACGTCGCGGCCGCCTGCAAGAGCGCCATGGCCGAGGGCACGCGGGCCGGCATCGTCTCGAACCTGCTGATCTACGCCTGGGCCGGCGTGCACTACTTCCTGGCGGCGATCACGCTGCCGAAGGACATGGCGCGCGCCCGGGGCGAGGTGGTGGCCTGACGAGGGGTGGAAACCCCTGGAATCCGGTCCGGCGCCGCTTGATTTCTCGTCACACGAGAAAAGATGCGGCGCGGTGCGGAACGATGCAACCTTTCCACAATGTGGCGGGTTAGTGGCGACGTAGGGGGCTAACAGTCTAGTTTGTGGGGCTTCTCGTATGCATCGTACCGGAGCGTTCGCGCTTCTCGCCGCCGCCCTGACCGCGGCGGCCATTTCGTCCCCCGCCAACGCAGCCGCCCAGGTGTCCGTGGGGCCCAGCAAGCTCTGCGGCGAAGACGGGTGCTTCGGCGGCGACAAGAAGACCTTCACCCAGGTCATCTCCGCGGCCGACCACAAGGGGACGGTCAACATTTCGTCCCTGTCGCTGTTCCGCAGCGTGATGGGCTCGATGGCGGGCCAGAACGTGAAGATCATCTTCGAGCTGGCCGACGGGACCGAGATCACCTGGGGCCGCTGGACCGTGGGTGCGATGGCGGGCGATGAGTTCGTCACCATCGGCGGCGAGACGATCAACTGGGACTCGGCGCTGGGCGACCTGAAGGTGCGGCTCGAGCTGTTCAAGCCCGAGAAGGGCCATGCGGGCAGCGGCTGGGGCTGGGGCGCGGGCGGCGTCGAGAACGCGTTCGGCGGCGGTGACGTCGGCGGCGGCGGCGGCCTGGTCGCGCCGAACCTGCCCTTCGGCGACATCGTCAACACCGGCCCGCTGGTGCGGCCGTCCCTGCCGCCGCAGCCCATCGTCGCCGTGCCCGAGCCGGGCGCCTGGGCGCTGATGATCCTGGGCTTCGGGGCGGCAGGCGCCATGCTGCGGCGGCGCAAGGCCTACCGCCCGGGGTTTGGCTAACAATCCCTAATGCCAGTCGCGCCTGCGGTGCGAACGTTTGCCGGGCTACCGCCTGTTGCATAGCGTCCCCTTGATTTCGCGATGTCGGGGGACAGGGATGCGTTCGATTCTTGCTGGAGCCGCGGCCGCCGTGCTGACGCTGGCCGCCGCGTCGGGCGCCGGCGCCGCGACCAACGTGTCGGTGGGGCCCTCGAGCCTCTGCGCCCAGGACGGCTGCTTCGGCGGCGACAAGAAGACCTTCACCCAGGTCATCTCCGCGGCCGACCACAAGGGGACGGTGAACATCTCGTCCCTGTCGCTGTTCCGCAGCGTGATGGGCTCGATGGCGGGCAACAACGTCAAGGTGATCTTCGAGCTCGCCGACGGGACCGAGGTCACCTGGGGCCGCTGGACCGTGGGCAGCATGTCCGGCGGCGAGTTCGTCACCATCGGCGGCGAGACGGTGAACTGGGACTCGGCCCTGGGCGACCTGAAGGTGCGGCTGGAGCTCTACAAGCCCGAGAAGGGCGGCCACGGCGCCGCGTGGGGCTGGGGCGCTGGCGGTTCGGATAACGCGTTCTCTGAAAACATCGGCCTGGCCGCCCCCGACCTGCCCTTCGGCGACGTCGTCAACACCGGCCCGCTGGTGCGCCCCTCCCTGCCCCCGCAACCCATCGTCGCCGTCCCCGAGCCGGGCGCCTGGGCGCTGATGATCATGGGCTTCGGCATGACCGGCGCCCTCGTCCGCCGCCGCCGGGCTGTGCTCCGCTTGCAACCGCAGCGCTAATTCTACTCCTGAGGCGGGTGTTGCAGGCTTGACACCGACTGTCGCAAATCGGTGATCCTCCCCCCACGAGCGGCCGCCTGCACGCCGGCCGCAGGGGAGAACTGAAATGAAATCCAATCTCGCGCAGGCCGCCTCGTGGGCGGTCCTGCTGGCATTGGGCGCAGGCGTCGCCGAATCGGCGGCGCAGACCGCCAGCGCCAGCGTCGAGGAAGTCGTCGTCACGGGCTCGCGCATCCGCACAAGCCCGCTGGAACGTGATCAGCCGGTCGTGGCCATCGACGAGGCGCTCGTCGCCAAGCAGGGCCTGACGTCGACCGTCGATGTCCTGCAGCGCATCCCGTCGGCCGGGGGCGGCTTGAATGCGAAGTTCAACAACTCGGGCAACTTCGGCAACCCGCCCGACGGCGGCGGCGTGGGCGCGGGCTCGGCCGAGATCGACCTGCGCTACCTGAGCTCGCGCCGGGTGCTGGTGCTGGTGGACGGCCTGCGCTGGGTGCCGGGGGCCGCGGCCTCGGGCGTGCCGGGCTCGGTGGACCTCAACACCATCCCGACGGCCATGATCAGCCGGATGGAGGTGCTGCAGGAGGGCGCGTCTCCGATCTACGGCTCGGACGCCATCGCCGGCGTGGTCAACATCATCACCAAGGACCGGCAGGAGGGCTTCCAGGCCACCGCCCAGATCGGCCAGACCGACCACGACGACGGCTTCACGCAGGACTACAACGTCACCTGGGGCGCCACCGCCGGCAACCTGTCGATCGTCGTCGGCGGCGGCTACTTCAAGCAGGACCCGGTCTTCTCCGGCGATCGCGCGATCAGCCGCTTCCCGCAACCCTACGCTACCGCCTGTGACGCCAGCTGCTCGTCCGGGACCCCGCTGGGCCGCTTCATCGTCAGCGACCCCAACACCGGCCAGGACCTGAACCTGACGCTGAAGCAGGCGCTGGCGCCCGGCGTGCGGCCCACCTACATCCCCGGCGATCCCACCGGCGCGGCGTCCAGCTTCAAGGGCTTCACCACCGCCGACCGCTTCAACTTCCAGCCGTTCAACTACATCTCGACGCCGCTGGAGCGCTACAGCATCTTCGGTTCGGTCCGCCAGGACATCACCGACAACATCACGTTCCGCGCCCGCGCGAGCTACGTCCAGCGCAAGTCGGCGAACCAGGCCGCGCCGCTGCCGCTGTTCGTCGGCCCCGACGCCGGCAACGGCAACCTGCTCGACACCGTCAGCGTCGACGCCACGAACCCCTTCAACCCCTTCGGCTTCACGCTGCAGCCCGGCACCTACGCCTTCATCGGCCGCCGCCTCGTCGAGAACGGCCCCCGCCACTACGAGCAGGAGGTCGACACCTGGAACGTGACCGCCACGCTGGCCGGGGACTTCTCGGTGGGCGACAAGAACTGGGCGTGGGACGTCAACGCCATCTACTCGCGCAACACCGCCAACCAAACCTTCACCGGCAACGTCAACGCGCAACGCGTGCAGCAGGCCCTCGGCCCCATCTCGCAGTGCACCGGCGCCTGCACCCCGCTGAACATCTTCGGCGGCGCAGGCACGATCACGCCCGCGATGCTGCAGTTCATCGCCTTCACCCAGCAGGACTCCAGCCAGCAGGAACTGACCGACTTCTCGGCCAACCTCACCGGCGACCTGTTCGACCTGCCGGCCGGCCCCCTGGCCTTCGCGGTGGGCGTCGAGCGGCGGCGGACGGAAGGCTTCTTCCAGCCTGACGCGATCGTGGCCGCCGGCCTGTCGTCCGACATCCCGGCCCAGCCCGCCAGCGGCAAGATCACGGTCAAGGAAGCCTACGGCGAACTGAAGATCCCGCTGCTGGCCGACATGCCGTTCTTCCACCGCCTGGAGGCCTCGCTCGCCGCCCGCTTCTTCGACTATTCGACGTCGGGCTCGGACGAGACCTTCAAGGCCGGGCTCGCCTGGCGGCCGATGGAGGATCTGCTGTTCCGCGGGTCGTGGGGCGAGGGCTTCCGGGCCCCGTCGATCGGCGAGCTGTTCGGCACGGCCTCGCGCTTCGACCAGGAGATCAACGACCCCTGCTCGGGCCTCACGGCGGCCACGCCGGCCAACATCCGGGCCAACTGCATCGCCCGCGGCGTCCCGGCCAACGGCAGCTACGTGCAGCTCAACCAGCAGATCTCGGTGATCACCAGCGGCAACCGCGACCTTCAGCCGGAGACCAGCGAGAGCTGGAACTTCAGCGGGGTGTGGGAACCGGCGGCGTTGCGTGACACCAACTGGTCGCGCAACGTCTCGCTGGAAGTCGCCTATACGAACCTCGAACTGGACGACGCGATCCAGGCGCAGAACGGCCAGAGCCTGGTCGATCGCTGCGCCCAGACCAACGACTCGCTGGCCTGCGGCACCATCACCCGCACGGCCTCGGGCCAGATCGCCGGCATCGCCAACCCGCTGATCAACATCGGCCGGATCAAGACCCGGGCGGTGGATGTGAACTTCGTGTGGACCTCGCCCGAGTGGGACGCCGGCACGTTCGGCTTCCGCTGGTACACCACCCGCCTGCTCGAGTTCAGCGAGTTCGTGCCCGGCGGCTCCGGCCTCGTGAAGATCGAGCGCGAAGGCACCGAGCGCGGCAGCCCCGACCAGGCCTATCCGAAGTGGAAATCCACGGGGATGCTGGACTGGGACAAGGACATGTTCGGCGCCACGGTCACCGGCCGCTACATCCACAGCGTCCAGGAGGCCGGCGCGGCCAACAAGCTGGAGTCGCGCCTCTACGTCGATGCCCAGCTGCGCTGGCGGCCCGACTTCATGGACCAGGACATCTCGTTCGCGGTCGGCGTGAACAACCTGTTCGACAAGGACCCGCCGGGCTGCATCACCTGCGGCCTGAACAACTACGACCCGAACGCCTACGACGCGCCGGGCCGGTTCTTCTACCTGCGCCTCAGCTACAAGCAGTAGCCATCGGCCAGTAGGCATTGACTAAGGGATCATGCGGCCGGATATGCCGGCCGCATGATCCCCCGTTACGCCCGCAAGGAAGCCGCCGACGTCTGGTCGCCCCAGACCCGTTTCAAGATCATGTTCGAGATCGAGGCCCACGCCGCCGACGCCATGGCGGAGCTGGGCGTGATCCCGAAGGAGGCCGCCCGGGTCATCTGGGAGAAGGGCCGCGACGCCGTCTGGGACGCCGAGCGCATCGACGAGATCGAGCGCGAGGTGAAGCATGACGTGATCGCCTTCCTCACCCACGTCACCGAGATCGTCGGGCCCGAGGCCCGCTTCCTCCACCAGGGCATGACGTCGTCCGACGTCAACGACACCACCCTCGCCGTCCAGCTCGTCCGCGCCACCGACCTGCTGCTGGAGGATGTGGATCTCGTCCTGGCCGCCCTGAAGCGCCGCGCCTACGAGCACCGCCTGACCCCCACGGTCGGCCGCAGCCACGGCATCCACGCCGAGCCCACCACCTTCGGCCTCAAGCTCGCGGGCCACTACGCCGAGTTCCAGCGCGCCAAGGAGCGCCTGGCGATGGCCAAGTTCGAGATCGCCACCTGCGCCGTCTCCGGCGCGGTCGGCACCTTCGCCAACGTGGCCCCCGCGGTGGAGGCCTATGTCGCCGAGCAGATGGGCCTGGCCGTCGAGCCGGTCTCCACCCAGGTCATCCCGCGCGACCGCCACGCCGCCTATTTCGCGGCCCTGGCCGTGGTCGCCAGCTCGATCGAGCGCCTGGCCGTCGAGATCCGCCACCTGCAGCGCACCGAGGTCCTCGAGGCCGAGGAGCCGTTCGACCCGGGCCAGAAGGGCTCGTCGGCGATGCCGCACAAGCGCAACCCGATCCTCACCGAGAACCTGACCGGCCTCGCGCGGTTGGTGCGCTCGGCCGTGGTCCCGGCCATGGAGAACGTCGCCCTCTGGCACGAGCGCGACATCAGCCACTCGTCGGTCGAGCGCGGCATCTGCCCCGACGCCACCGTCCACCTCGACTTCGCGCTCCGCCGCCTGGCCGGCGTGGTCGAGCGGCTGGTGGTCTACCCCGAGAACATGGCCAGGAACCTCGACCGCCTGGGTGGCCTGGTGCACTCGCAACGCATCCTGCTGGCGCTGACCCAGAAGGGCCTGTCGCGCGAGGCGAGCTATGCGGCCGTCCAGCGCAACGCCATGAAGGTGTGGCGCGGCGAGGGGAACTTTCTCGACTTCCTGAAGGCCGACCCCGAGGTCACCCTCTCGGACGCCGAGCTCGGCGAGCTCTTCGACCTGGGCTATCATTTCAAGAACGTCGACGTGATCTTCGCCCGCGTGTTCGGCGAGCAGGCTCACGCCAAGGCCGCGGCGGAGTAGCCGCGAAGGAAGGCAGGCCATCCCGACCGTCGACGATCTCCGCCGCCTGAGCCTAGCCCTGCCGGGCGCCCACGAGGTGACCTACAAGGGGAACCCCTGGTTCAACGTGGGCAAGAAGACGTTCGCGCTGGTCCTGGACGGCCGAGTGATCCTCAAACTGGACCGGGGCCACCAGGAACTGCTGTTCGAGATCCGGCCCGAGACCTTCCGGAAGTTCCCGGTGGCCACGGTCTACTGGAGCTGGGTCGAGATCGCCCGCCTCGACGACGCGGAGCTCGCCGACCTCGTGCTAGAGGCGTGGTCGCAAATCGTGCCCAAGAAGGTGAGCCGGCCGTATTTGGCCTCTCTCCCTTAATGGGGAGGGACAGGCCGCGAAGCGGCCAGGGTGGGGAAGTGTGGTGCGTGATCTCTGAGGACGGGGATGGTCCAGGCCTCCCCACCCTGCTCGCTACGCGAGCTGTCCCTCCCCATTGAGGGAGGGAAAGCGTCAGTTCCCGGCCTTCACGCTCTCGCGGGCCTGGGCCAGCAGTTCGGCCATCTTCATGCGGACCTCGCCCTCGGAGACGGTCACGCCCGAACCCTTCAGGTCCTCGAACACCTTGCGGAACACGTCGTCGTCGCCCGGCAGTTCGAAGTCGGATTTCACGACGGCCTTGGCGTATTCGTCGACGTGCGCGCCCTCCAGGCCCATCAGGCCCGCCGCCCACTGGCCCAGGGCGCGGTTGCGGCGCGCGTGGGCCTTGAATTCCTGCTCCTGATCGAGGGCGAACTTCTTCTCGAAGCCTTGTTCGCGTTCGTTGAAGGTCGTCATCGGGTCCCAGGGGTCAACTTCGTAGAGCGGGCGATCCCATATCGTGCGCCGAACGGGGCCGCAATGGAAAGCGGCAACCACGCCTCTCGTTTGCGCCGCAGCGTCGCACACGCTATTTTCGGCTTGCCTGAATGGGGCGAGAGGCCGAGTCGGACCCGCGCGCGACGGACGTCATCGCGCGCGTTTTTCGTTACGCCGAACCGGAAAGTCCTCGCCAGTGGAGAAGGCCCGCAAATGACCCGCCGTAAGAAGATCTACGAGGGGAAGGCCAAGATCCTCTATGAAGGCCCTGAGCCGGGCACGCTGATCCAGTACTTCAAGGACGACACCACCGCGTTCGACGCCACCAAGAAGGCGGTGCTCGAGGGCAAGGGCGTCATCAACAACCGGATCTCCGAGTACATCATGACGAAGCTGAACTCGATCGGGGTTCAGAACCACTTCATCAAGCGCCTGAACCTGCGCGAGCAGCTCATCAAGGAGGTGGAGATCATTCCCCTCGAGGTGGTTTGCCGCAACATCGCCGCCGGGTCGCTGTCCACCCGCTACGGCCTGCCCGAGGGCCAGATCCTGCCCCGCTCGATCATCGAGTTCTACCTGAAGGACGACAAGCTCCACGATCCGATGGTCTCGGAAGAGCACATCACCGCCTTCAACTGGGCCTCGACCCAGGAGATCGACGACATGATGGCGCTCACCCTGCGGGTGAACGACTTCCTGACCGGCCTGTTCGGCGGGGTCGGGATCACCCTCGTCGACTTCAAGATCGAGTTCGGCCGCGTCTGGGAGAACGACTTCGCCCGCGTGATCCTGGCCGACGAGATCAGCCCCGACAGCTGCCGCCTGTGGGATGCGATCACCAACGAGAAGCTGGACAAGGACCGCTTCCGCCGCGACCTCGGCAACGTCATCGAGAGCTACACCGAGGTTGCGCGCCGGCTCGGGATCATGAAGGAGATGCCCACCGTGATTCAGGGGGGCCTCCACTAGTGCGCGCCAAAGTCCACGTGTTCCTCAAGCCCGGCGTCCTGGACGTGCAGGGCAAGGCGGTCGAGCAGGCGCTGCACGGCCTGGGCTGGGGCGGCGTCGAGCACGTCCGGGTCGGCAAGACCATCGAGTTCGACCTGAAAGCCTCGGACACCGCCGCCGCCGAAGCCGAGGTCAAGGCGATGTGCGAGAAGCTGCTCGCGAACACCGTGATCGAAAGCTACCGGGTGGAGCTGGCGTGAGGTTGCGGGCGGCTCTCCTCGCCGCCCTTGCGCTCGCAGCCTGTTCGGAAAAGCCCGACGACGAGGCCGTGACTTACCTCGGCCTCGATTGCGCCCAGCCGTTCGAGGCGCAGGCCGCGGCCATCATCGCCCAGCCCAAGCTCGACCCCGCGCCGGTCGTCGCAGCCGAGCCCTACCGCTTCTACTCTAGCGCCGACGGCCGCACGTCCTATCTCATCACCCAACCGGCGGCGCCTGCGCATCCGGCCATCATGATGCAGAAGGCGGGCGGGGGAACCGTGGTCACGACCGGGTGCCGCTACGGCGGCCAGAAGGCCTACGACGAGTTGCACGCCTATCTGGACAGCCTCAAGCAGTGGACGCGCAAATGACCGGGTATCATCTCGCGGAGATCAACGTCGGCCGCCTCAAGGCTCCGGTCGATCATCCGATGATCGCCGACTTCAAGAATAACCTCGACCGCATCAACGCGCTCGCCGACGGCATGCCCGGGTTCGTCTGGCGCCTGGTCGGCGAGGGCAACAACGCCACCGATCTCCAGCCCAAGCCGGACGACCCGCTGTTCGCCATCAACATGTCGGTGTGGAGCGACATGGACGCGCTGGCCGGTTTCGTCTACCGCAGCGCCCATCGTGACATCATGCGCCGCCGGCGCGAATGGTTCGAGCACATGGACATCTACATGTGCCTCTGGTGGGTCCCCGTGGGGCACACGCCGACCATCGAGGAAGGCATGGCGAAGCTGGAGCTCTTCGAGCGCCTGGGCCCCACGCCCGAGGCGTTCGCGTTCAAGACCCCGTTCCCGGCGCCGGACGGCCGACCCGCCATCCCGATCCTGGACGAATGCGCCTAGCCGCCGGGCTCACCATCCTTGCGCTCGCCGCCGCGCCCTTGCCCGCCGGCGCCCAAGGTCTGCTCGAGAGCGCGGCCGACTGCATCGAGGCGACCGAACGCCCCATCTGTCTCCTGAAGGTCACTGCCGACCGCGACGGGGGCAGCGACATCTGGCGGGACCCCGACCTGCGCGAGGCGCCGCGGGTCCTCGCGGAGATCGGAGTCACCCCCGCGGGTGTCGCCGCGGCGCGAGGCGGCGACGCGGCCGGGCGGACATTCTTCGGCGCCTCGGATGAGGCGGAGACAGCGGTGGCCGAGGCATTGGCTCTGGATCGTTCGGGCCGCCCACCGGCCGAGGCGCTCCGGCCGATCCAGGAGCTGGACGCCACGCCACCGCCCGTCCCGCTCTTCTTCGCGGGACAGGGGGAAGAGCCCTCGCCACGCACCGTCGCCTGGGTGGAGATCTTCCGGGCCGAGCCCAGCGACGCCCCAAAGGCCAGCACGGCCTTCCTGCGCGCAGCCGCCCAGGCCTGGGAGCGGGAGCTGGCCGCGCCCGGCGCGCCGTCGTCGCTCAAGGCCAGCGCTCCGGCCCTCGCGCGCGCCTGGGCTCGCCTCGACGATGCCTCGGGATTCGACCGCCTTCAGGTGAGGCTTTCCCCGATCCAGCGCATCGAGGTGCTGACGGAGCTTGACCGCTTGCCAGAGGCCGTCGCCGCCGCGCTGGCGCTTCGGCGGGAAGATGTGGTCGTGGCGGCGAGAGCCGAGCTGCGTCGCGAAGGCGAACGGATCGGCCGACTGCGGCAGCAGGCCGCCGCTCAGATCGTACCGTTCCTGGAGCAGCAGGTCCGGGAAGCCCGCGGACGTGGCGACACGGCCATGGCCGAGCTCTTCGAAGAGCAGCTCCGCCACGCTCGCCGCGCGCCTGCTCCGAAGCTGGAGATCCCACGCATCCCCGAAGACGAGGTCCAGTCCCGTGCCGACGGGGAAATCGGCATGATGCAGGACCAGATCCTGCGCCAAGCGGCGCGATCCGGGGACCCGCGGGTCGCCTGGCCGCTGGCCCATGCGGTCCTTACGACGCCTGGCCTCCACGAGAACCTCTATCGCTTTGCGCCCACCCTGCGCGCATCGGACCCCGCGGTGGCGGCGGCGCATCTGGAATCCCTGGAGCGTGGACTGACCGCGCGCCACGGCTCGGAGAACCTTGAGCAGATCGCCGCCGGCTGGCGGGCGATCGGCAGGTCGGACCGCTTCCCGTCCCTGCTGGAGCGCGTGCAGCCGTGGGCCGCGGCCGACCACGCTCGCGCCCGTCCCGGCGGCTACGACGAGGTGACGGCGCGCCTCCTGCACGCGGAGGGCCGCGTCGCCGAGGCCCGCGCCTTGGCCGTCCTGCCTCCAAACGAGCGGCTCGAGATCGACATCGCTGCTGGTCGCGGCGTCGGGAACCTCGACACCTACCTCGCGGAGACCTCAAACGAGTCGGACCGGGTGACGACGCTCGTTGCCTGCGTCAGCCGCTCGGAAGCGGCGCGCCGCTACGCCGACGCCCTCACCTGTCTTCGTCGCCGCTACGAGGTCCTGGCCACGCCTTCGCAGCGCCACGCCGCGGCGCACCAGGCGATCTCCGTGGCCGGCAAGGCGGCGTCAGTTGGCGACGACGTGGCCACCGCCCGGGCGCTTCTGGAGTTTGGCCTGCGTACGGGCGTCGAAGCCAACATCGCCGATCCCGGGATGCGGGGCTGGCCGGCCGGCTTCTACGCCACCGACCTTATCGCCGTCGCCAAAGCCGAACTCCGCGCGGACGGCAGACTGCCACCTCGCCCGAAGGAACAAACAATGCTAGGGCGCGCGCCATGAAAGCCGCCGTCATCGTTTTCCCGGGTTCCAACTGCGACCGCGACTGCAAAGTCGCCATCGAACGGTCCACCGGGGCCTCGGTGGACATGGTCTGGCACGGCGACACCGCCCTGCCCGACGGCATCGACTTGATCGTGCTGCCCGGCGGCTTCTCCTACGGCGACTACCTGCGCTGCGGGGCCATGGCCTCGCTCTCGCCCATCATGTCCGAGGTCAAGGCGGCCGCCGAGCGCGGCGTGGCCACGGTGGGCATCTGCAACGGCTTCCAGGTGCTGTGCGAGATGCGCCTCCTG
>NZ_DASWTE010000127.1:0-8478 GCF_036402295.1 Phenylobacterium sp. | reverse complement strand
GGCGACAACGCCGAACTGATCGTCGAGCTGATCACGCCGATCGCCATGGACCAGGGCCTGCGCTTCGCCATCCGCGAAGGCGGCCGCACCGTCGGCTCGGGCGTGGTGACCAAGATCGTCAAGTAAGCCCTGCGCTTACCTGAGACCTGACAGAAGGGCCGTCGGAGCGATCCGGCGGCCCTTTTGCTTTGCTCCAATCCATGTTCGTCATCCCGCGAACAAGTCGCGGGATGACGGACGCTGGGGGGGTATCAGCGGAGGAAAGGTGACAAGTAGGTCATGACCTCGATTTAAGCAGACCGGCGTTCGGCAGGCGCGTAGCTGTTCCCCGGGCTTATGGGGACCTTGAGATGCGCCTTCGATTGATCATCCTGACCGCCGCCGCGACGCTATCCGCGGGCGCGGCCAACGCCGCCTCGGTCGAGCTGCGCGACGCGGTGGCCCGGGTCACGGTGGTCCCGCAGGACCGCGCCGACATCAAGGTCGAGATCGTCAAGGCGAACCCCAAGCTGCCGCTCGAGGTGCGCGTCGAGGGCGATCGAACGGTCGTGGACGGCGACCTGCGCCGCCGGATCCGCGACTGCAACGGCATGAGCGACAAGCCGCGGATCAGTGTGCGCGGCGTCGGCAAGGTCGCTTATGAAGACCTGCCCCAGGTGGTGATCTACACGCCGCGCGCCGTCGACGTGTCGGCGGGCGGGGCCGTGCAGGGCTCGATCGGCCGTTCGGGGAGCCTGCGGCTGCGCAACTCCGGCTGTGCGGCCTGGACCATCGCCGACGTCGCCGGCGAGGCCCAGATCCATCAGTCGGGCGCCGGCGCGGTGCGTATGGGCGCCTCCGAGCGCCTCGATATCCGCCTGTCGGGCGCGGCGCACATCCACGCGACACGGGTCCGCGCCGGTGGGCTCGAGGCCCAGCTGTCGGGCGCCGGCGGCGTGCAGGTGGGCGACGTGCGCGGGCCGGTCGATGCGCGGGTGTCCGGCGTGGGCCAGATCGAGGTCGACGGCGGCCGCGCGAGCAGGGTGCGCGCCTCGGTGTCGGGCATCGGCCAGGTGGAATTCGACGGCTCGGCCGACGACCTCGACGCCTCGATCTCCGGCCTGGGCTCGATCCGGGTGAAGGAGGTCACGGGCAACGTGACGAAGTCAGTGTCCGGCGGCGGCTCTGTCCGCGTCGGCAACCGGCCGTCCTAGCGGTCCCGGCCGGCCCCGTCCGTCTGGTCGGTTTCGGCCGCGTTGGGCGCAGGACTCTCCCGGCGGGGTTCGCCGCTGGCCGGATCGGTGGCCGTCTTGGGCGAACGCGCCGACCCTTCGGCGCCGCGCGGCTCCTGGGCCATGCGCTGGGGCGAGCCGGGCTTTTGGTCCTGATCGCGGTTGTAGGCGTCGTCGTGGTTCTGCGGCATCCGGGCCTAACGGGCGGAGCGCCGCATCGATCCAAGAGGCTTGAAATGCCGAGGCGCTTGCGTCATACGCCTGCGTCCTACCCGACATCGTTGGAGTCTTGGTTTTCTAGCCGCCGGAGCGCGGTCGACGGGTGCTTAGCCCCGCTTGCGAAAACCAGCCGAAACGGGTCGGATAAGGGTGCTGAAGGAGTGTAGCTCAGCTGGTAGAGCATCGGTCTCCAAAACCGAGGGCCGGGGGTTCGAGTCCCTCCACTCCTGCCACCACCCTATATAGTCTGAAGCGTTGAACCGGAGCGCGGGTCGGCCCGCCTGCTCCAGATGAGAGTTTGAAGAGCCGAATGGCCAGGAAACCGTCCCCGCAAGCGATGCGCGACCGCGCCGCCAAAACCGCGGCCGCTTTGGCGACGCCGGCTGGCGTGGCCGTTCAAGCCCCCAAGAAGAAGACGTCGATCCCGCAGTTCCTGCGCGAAGTCCGCGCCGAGGCCCGCAAGATCACCTGGACCAGCCGCAAGGAAACCTGGATCACCTCCGTCATGGTGGCGATCATGGTGGTCCTGGCCGCCGTGTTCTTCGGGATCATCGACTTCGGGCTTCGGGCCTTGATGGCCCAACTGCTCAAGCTCGCCACCGGCGGATAAGCAAACACCATGTCCGAACAAGCCGTCTCCGCCCCGAAGGGCAATCCCCGCCACAAGTGGTACATCGTCCACGCCTACTCGAACTTCGAGAAGAAGGTGGCCGAGAGCATCCGCGAACAGGCCAAGAACCAGGGCCTGGAGGAGAACTTCTCCGAGATCCTGGTGCCGACCGAGGACGTCGTCGAGATCCGCCGCGGCCGCAAGGTGAACTCCGAGCGCAAGTTCTTCCCGGGCTACGTGCTCGTGAAGATGGAGCTATCGGACGAGGCCTACCACCTGATCAAGAACACCCCGAAGGTGACGGGCTTCCTGGGCTCCGGGTCGAAGCCGATCCCGGTGTCGGAAAAGGAAGTCTCGCGCATCATCGGCGCCATCGAAGAGGGCGTGGAGCGGCCGAAGCCGACCATCTCGTTCGAGATCGGCGAGCAGGTGCGGGTCACCGACGGCCCCTTCGCGAGCTTCAACGGCTCGGTGGAGCAGGTCGACGAGGAACGCGCCCGCCTGCGCGTCACCGTCTCGATCTTCGGCCGCGCCACCCCGGTCGAACTGGAATACGGCCAGGTCGAGAAGATCACCTGACACGGCGCCGCGGTTGCCGCCGCGGCCCATTCCTGATAGGAGCGCGCCCTTCGCGGACGGGCGCGTTCTTTCGTTCTGCGGTCCGTGAATTCAAATCCGTGGGAGGGGGCGGCCACCGTGACCCCGCACCACGGCTCATAACCGGCCGGGTTTTCCGGCCATGAGGAGCAAAGATGGCCAAGAAGATCTTGGGCTATATCAAGCTGCAGGTGCCTGCGGGCTCCGCCACCCCGTCGCCGCCGATCGGCCCGGCGCTGGGTCAGCGCGGCGTCAACATCATGGGCTTCTGCAAGGAGTTCAACGCCCGGACCGAGAAGGAAGCGAAGGGCACGCCCCTTCCGACCGTCATCACGGTCTACCAGGACAAGTCGTTCACGTTCGTGACGAAGACGCCGCCGGCGTCCTTCTTCATCAAGCAGGCGCTCAACATCAAGTCGGGGTCCAAGGCGCCCGGCCGTGACAGCGCCGGCAAGATCACCCGCACCCAGCTGCGCGAGATCGCCGAGAAGAAGATGAAGGACCTCAACGCCAACGACGTCGAGGCCGCCGCCCGCATCATCGAGGGCTCCGCCCGCTCGATGGGCCTTCAGATCGTGGAGGCCTAGGACATGGCCAAGCAACCCAAGCGCATGAAGGCCTGGACCGGCGACACCACCGTCGCCCATCCGCTGGCCGACGCCGTGAAGCTGGTGAAGGCCAACGCCAACGCCAAGTTCGACGAGAGCATCGAGATCGCAGTGAACCTGGGCGTTGACCCGCGTCACGCCGACCAGCAGGTCCGCGGCGTGGTGGCCCTGCCGTCCGGCACCGGCCGTGACGTCCGCGTCGCCGTCATCGCCAAGGACGCCAAGGCCGAAGAGGCCAAGGCCGCCGGCGCCGAGATCGTCGGCGCCGAAGACCTGGTCGAGAAGATCCAGGGCGGCTTCATGGACTTCGACCGCGTGATCGCCACGCCCGACATGATGGCCCTCGTCGGCCGTCTGGGTAAGGTGCTGGGCCCGCGCGGCCTGATGCCGAACCCGCGCGTCGGCACCGTGACGCCGAACGTCGGCCAGGCCGTGAAGGACGCCAAGGGCGGCTCGATCGAGTTCCGCACCGAGAAGACCGGCATCATCCACGCCGGCATCGGCAAGGCCTCGTTCACCGAGGAAGCCCTGGTGATCAACGTGAAGGCCCTGGTGGACGCGCTCAACAAGGCCAAGCCGTCGGGCGCCAAGGGCACCTACATCAAGAAGATCAGCCTGTCGTCGACGATGGGCCCGGGCTTCAAGGTGGAGGCCGGCTCGATCGGCGCGTAAGCCCGAAGACCCGTGCTAGAGATCGAGGGAGCGGCGGAAACGCCGCTCCCTTTTTCCTTGGGGTCGTCATGCCGAAGGTCGAACTAGAGCCTGCGGGGCTCGAGCGCCGGGACACGCTGCACGCGCTGTTCCAGCTCTACACCCATGACTTCAGCGACTTCTGGGCCGGGACCGACCGCGGCGAGCTGGGCGAGGATGGGCGGTTCCCTGACTACCCCTACCTCGACAGCTATTGGGCCGAGCCGCAGCGCGAGCCGTTTCTGATCCGGGCGGACCGCCATCTGGCCGGCTTCGTGCTCATCAACGACCACAGCCATTCGGGCCTGCCGCCCGACTTCGCGGTCGCCGAGTTCTTCGTCGTGCGGAAGCACCGGCGCGGCGGCGTCGGAAGGGCTGCTGCACGGGCCGCCATCGCCGGCCGGGAAGGACAGTGGGAGCTCGCCGTGGCGCGGAAGAACGAGGCCGCGCTCGCGTTCTGGCGCGGCGTGGCGGCCGAGCTGGCGGCGGGTCCGGTCGACGAGCTCGACACCACCGATCGCTGGAACGGGTGGATCCTCCGCTTCAACGTCGGACCTGCTTAACGCCCGCGTGCGCGCGGCCTAGACTGCCCGCCAAACGAGAACGGGGAGGGCGCGATGAGGCTTGGTGCGATCCTGGGGGCCGTGGCGGCCGCCGTACTGGCGCTGGCGTCGCCGGCGGCCGCAGAGAGCTTCCACTTCGTGGCGTTGGGCGACACGGCCTACACCCTGCCCAGGGACTTGCCGACCTATGACGCGCTCATCCAGCGCATCAACAAGGCCAAGCCGGCGTTCTCGATCCACGTGGGCGACACCTGGGGCGCGATGCCGTGCACCGAGGAGAGCCACAAGTACGCCTTGGGCCAGTTCGCCAAGTTCGACCATCCGCTGGTCTACACGCCCGGCGACAACGAGTGGACCGACTGCCGCAAGCCCGAGATCATCGAGGCTTACCACCGCTTCGTGGCCGGCAAGGCGACGGCGCAGGACATGGGCCTTCTGGGCCCTGCGCGGACGTTCGATGGCGCGTTCTCGAGCTATGGCTTCGCCGATCCAGTGGGCGGGCTGAAGCTGATCCGCAGGCTCTATTTCGACAAGCCGCAGAGCCTGGGCCAGCGCACCATGCCGCTCACGCGGCAGACGGACGTCACGCCCACCGTCGTGACGGCCGAGAACACGCGGTGGGAGAAGGGAGGGGTGGTCTTCGCGACCGTCAGCGTTCCCGGCTCGGGCAACGGCTTCACCCTGAACGACGAGGCGCGCGCCCGCGAGGCCGTCGCCCGCAACCGCGCCAACGTGGAATGGATCAAGGCCGCCTTCGCCGAGGCCAAGGCTCAGAACGCCAAGGCGGTGGTCCTCTCGCTGCAGGCCGGGATGTTCGTGGACGGCCGCGGCGGCGACTTCACCAACAGGCAGATCCGCGGCGGCAGCGACGGGCCCTTCTACTGGATCGTTTACGCCATCCGCGACGAGGGCGCGAAGTTCGGCAAGCCCGTGCTGCTGATCAACGGCGACTTCCACGACCTGGTCATCGACCGGCCGTTCATGGTGAGCCAGGGCGAGGAGAAGCCGCCGCTCTACGCCAACATCACCCGCCTGCAGGTCTATGGCGCGCCCGAGCTCAAGGCCGTGCAGGTGAACGTCGACACCGAAACCCCCTGGGTCTTCAGCTTCCAGCCGCTCTACAACTGACCTATGGACCTGAAAGCCACCTGCTACGAAGTCAGCGACGGCGTCGCCGTGGTGACCCTCGCCCGCCCGAAACGCCGCAACGCCTGGACCGGGCGGATGCACACGGAATACCGCTGGATCCTGCGCGAGGCCGACCGCGATCCGGCTGTCCGGGTGATCGTGGTCACCGGCGACCCGGAGGGGAACGCCTTCTGCGCAGGAGCCGACCTGCAGGCGCTGGAAGGCCACTCCGAGCGGGGCCAGTACGACGCGGGCACGCCCGAGGACATCGCGGAGCCGGGCTACGGCGTCGATCCGGCCTTCGACGCGACGTTCGCCTACCACTTCGGGATCGGAAAGCCGGTGATTGCGGCGATCAACGGGGCGGCGGCGGGCGTGGGGCTGGTGCTGGCGGCGTACGCCGACCTGCGGTTCTGCGTACCGGGCGCGAAGTTCACGGCCGCCCACGGACGGTTCAACTTCCCGGCCGAATACGGCCTGTCGTGGCTGCTGCCGCGGATCGTGGGCCTGAGCCACGCCAACGACATCCTGCTGTCCAGCCGGGTGTTCACCGCTGAGGAGGCGGACCGCATGGGCTTCCTGAACCGCATCGTCCCCGCGGAGCAGCTGATGGACGAGGTGATGGCCTATGCCCGGACGCTGGCGACCTCGGTCGCGCCGGGCTCTGCCCGCGAAACCAAGCGCCAGATCTACCGCGACCTGCACCGTGACGCTGCGAGCTCGGTGAAGGTGGCCGAGGCGCTGCTGGTCGAGATGTCGAAGACGCCCGACTACAAGGAGGGCGTGAAGGCCTGGATGGAGAAGCGGCCGCCGGCGTGGAGCGGCTAGGCGCTTGACGGCCGGCGCGCAGGGCCCCAGGGGACTTAAACAGTCGTTCGGGAGGAAGCCCACGTGAGACGCGCCGCCATCGTCAGCCCCATCCGCACCGCCGTGGGCAAGTTCCAGGGGAGCCTCGCTTCCATGACCGCCGGGGACCTCGGCGCGGTGATCCTAAAGGCGCTGGTGGCGCGGACCGGGCTGGACCCCGCGAAGGTGGACGACATCATCTTCGCCCAGGGCTACGGCAACGGCGAGGCGCCCTGCATCGCCCGCTGGTCGGCGCTGGCGGCGGACTTCCCCCTCGAGGTTCCGGGCTACCAGCTGGACCGCCGCTGCGGCTCGGGCCTGCAGGCGGTGGTGGACGCCGCCATGATGGTCCAGACCGGCGTGGCCGACGTGGTGATCGCGGGCGGTGTCGAGAGCATGAGCAACGTCGAGTACTACTCGCTCGACATGCGCGGCGGCGCCCGCGCCGGCTCGGTGACCATGCACGACCGCCTGGCCCGCGGCCGGGTGATGAGCCAGCCGGTCAGCCGTTTCGGCGTCATCTCGGGCATGATCGAGACCGCCGACAACCTGGCGCGCGACTACCAGATCAGCCGCGAGGAATGCGACGAATACGCCGCCATGAGCCACCAGCGGGCCGCCAAGGCCTGGGCCGACGGCAAGTTCGACGACGAGCTGGTGCCAGTCTCGGTGCCGCAGAAGAAGGGCGATCCCATCGTCTTCGCCCAGGACGAGGGCGTCCGCGCCGACGCCACGCCCGAGAGCCTCGGGAAGCTGCGCACCATCGAGAAGGACGGCGTGGTGACCGCCGGCAACGCCAGCCAGCAGAACGACGCGGCCGCCGCCTGCCTGGTGGTGGCCGAGGACAAGCTGGCCGAGCTGAACCTCGATCCGATGGGCTACTTCGTGAGCTGGGCGGCGGCCGGCTGCGACCCGTCGCGGATGGGCATCGGCCCCGTGCCCGCAGTGAAGCGCCTCTTCGAGCGCACCGGCATGGGGTGGGACGACATCGACCTCGTGGAGCTAAACGAGGCCTTCGCGCCGCAAGTGCTGGCGGTGCTGAAAGGCTGGGGCTGGGACGAGCGCGACCGGCTGAACGTCAACGGTTCGGGGATCAGCCTGGGCCACCCGATCGGCGCCACCGGCGGCCGGATCCTCGCCAACCTGCTGCGCGAGCTGAAGCGCCGCGACGGCAAGTACGGCCTGGAGACCATGTGCATCGGCGGCGGCCAGGGCATCGCGGCGATCTTCGAGGCGGCGTGACGGCGGCGGAGCTCCGGGAGCTGTTCGAGCGCGTCGTCCCCGACCTGGACGCCTTCGCGGCGCCCTGGAGCCTGATCGGGAGCGGGGCGCTCATACTGCTGGGCGTTCCGCTGGAAGAGGCGGCGGACCTGGATGTGGTCACGGGCGTCGACGGGGCAGGGCGGCTGCGTTCGGCATGGGCCGGTTGGCTCGACGCGGCGGAGCCCAAGGCGCCGGACGGCCCGTTCCGGTCTGAGGACTTCGCGCGATACGTCACGCCCTGGGGCCCCGTGGAGGTGATGGGCGGGCTGCGCATCCGGGGGCGGCTGCTGGAAATGGTCGCGCCCATACCGACGTCCGCGGAGCAGCTTCGCATCCTCAGGCTCTTCGGCCGGCCGAAGGACCTGGAGAGGGCCGCGCGCCTGGAGGCCTGGCTGGCGGCGGGTTGAGTTCCGCGGGCGCTTCGTATATAGGCCCGCGCTTCGTCGCTCCCTCGGGAGGGGCGAGGACGGGAGATCCTCGGATTTCCCATCCTGTCCAAGAACTGTGCAGCCGCCGGGGTCACCGGAGGCCGTAACGCGAGGAGGGGCCCCTCCTCAGGCGCAGGGAGACGGGAAGATGACGGCTAGTCGTCCATCCGCAACGCGGCATGGGCGCGAGGCTGCGGCTTTCCTCATCGGACAGGTGCTTACCCGCGTGCGCATTCGCGCGTGCGCGGAACCTGAGTATGGAGACCGCAATGGACCGCGCTCAAAAGCAAGAGTCGATCGAGACGCTCAAGGGCG
>NZ_DASWTE010000126.1:0-13766 GCF_036402295.1 Phenylobacterium sp. | reverse complement strand
TCGCGGGGCAGGCCGCGGCGGGCCAGGTCCTCATCCACCCGCCGGCGCAAGCGGGGCAGGGCGCGGCCGAAGGCGATCAGGCGATCGTACTTTGAGCTGTCGCGGGTCTGCCGCCAGCGCGGGTGATAGCGGTACTGCTTTCGCCCGCGGGCGTCGCGGCCCACCGCCTGGATGTGGCCGTTGGCTCGGGGGCAGATCCAGACGTCGGTCCAGGCGGGCGGGATCACCAGGCTGCGGATGCGCTCCAGCGTCCGTTCGTCGGTGACGGGCCGGCCCTTGGGGTCGAGATAGTTGAAGCCGTGGCCGCGGGCCTTCCTGCGACGGATGCCGGGGTCCGTGTCGGAGACGTAGGAGAGGCCCTCGGGGAGCGGCTCGGCGTTCGTATCCTTCGGCATCCCGGCCCTCTCCACTGGCGGGGCGGCAACGTGGTATGGCCACGCCGGTTCCTCCCGCAGCCCTTGGATTCGCTTGAACTATCGCCATGCCTTCCACGCCGGGAACTTCGCCGATCTGGTGAAGCACGCCGGGCTCCTGCGCCTGCTGTCCGAGCTGACCGCTTCGGGCGGGCCGCTCATGGTGATCGACACCCACGCGGGGCGGGGCCTCTACGACCTGGGCGGGCCCGAGGCGAAGCGGTCGGGGGAGGCGGAAGCCGGCGTGCTGAAGCTGCGGACTGCAGGGGACGCGCCACCCGAGATCGCGCCGCTGCGGAAGGCGGTGGCCGACCTCAACGGCGGCGGAGCGATGCGGCGCTATCCGGGGTCGCCCTGGCTGATCGCCGAGGCCCTGCGGCCCGGCGACCGCTACATCGCCTGCGAGCTGCGCGGCGAGGAGCACGAGGCGCTGCAGGCGGCGCTGAAGGGCCGCGGGCCCGCCGTGCGCACGCTGAACGCTGACGGCTATGCCGCCGCGGTGGCCGAGTGTCCTCCGAAGGGCCGGGTGCTGGTGCTGATCGATCCGCCGTTCGAGAAGGCTGACGACTATGCGCGCGTCGTCCAGACGCTGGCGGCGCTCCGGCGCAAAAACCCGGCGGCGCAGGCGCTGGTCTGGCTGCCGATCAAGGACCTCGAGACGCTCGATTCCTTCCTGCGCGACCTGGAGGACGAGGTGAGCGCGCCGATGCTCGTCGCCGAAGCGCGCGTGCGACCGCTCTCCGACCCGATGAAGATGAACGGCTGCGCCCTGGTGCTGGTGGACGGGCCCGACCTTTCGCAGGCGTTTGCCGCGATTTGCGGCTGGGTCGCCGCGGCTTTGGGCGATGGCGGCGCGGCCAAGGTCTACCCGCTTTCGCCACAATAATTTCGCAACTGCGAAGCCGACGCGCGTGTTACGCTGCAGCGCACAAACCTCTGCCGCAGGAGCCCCCCCATGGCGTCGTTCGAACTCCCCGAAATGCCTGACACCCGGCTGTCCCCGCAGCTCCTCGTCGGCGTCGCGTCTCCGCTCTGGGGCTATTTCGGCGCGGCCGCCATGGGCGGCGTCGCCTACTGGTGGATGACCCGCTGGACCCAGCCGGCCAACCTCGAGGCGCTGTTCGGCAGGGTGTCCGAGGCCATGACGGCGCCGGTCGCCGAGGCCGCCGCGGCCGTAACCGAGATCGCCGAGGCTGCGGCGGAAGCTCTGCCGGAGATGCCGGTGGGCGGCGAATCCGCCCCGATCAGCCCGGCCGTCGAGGCGCTGGCGCCGCCGGAGCCGGAACCGGTTCCCGAGCCGGTCGTGGAACCGGTCGTGGAAGCGGCCCCAGAGCCCGTCGTCGAGACGCCGCCCGAGCCCATGGTCGAGGCGACCGCCGACCCGCTGCCCGAGCCGGTCGCCAAGCCGCGGGTGGCGCGCAAGTCGCCGCCGGCGAACGGCCTCGAAGCCTGACGTGGCGCTTCAGCCGGCTCGGCGCTAACAACGGGCGGTGCTGAAGCGGGTCTTCGACATCCTGGTGGCGCTCGCGGGCCTGGCGATCGGCTGGCCCGTACTATTGGCGCTTGCCCTGGCCGTGCGGCTAACCAGTCCGGGGCCTGCGATCCACTGGTCGCGCCGGGTGGGCCGCGGCAACCGCATATTCGCTATGCCCAAGTTCCGCACCATGCGTACCGACACGCCCGACGTGGCGACGCACCTGCTGGAAGACCCCGGCCGCTGGATCACACCCATCGGCCGGTTCCTGCGCAAATCCAGCCTCGACGAGCTGCCGCAGCTGTGGAGCGTGCTGGTGGGCGACATGAGCCTGGTGGGGCCTAGGCCGGCGCTGTTCAACCAGGACGACCTGGTGGCGCTGCGCACCGAAGCCGGCGTGCATCGCCTGCGGCCCGGGGTGACCGGCTGGGCGCAGGTGAACGGCCGCGACGAGCTGCCGATCCCTGAGAAAGTGAGGTTGGACGCCGAGTATCTGGCGCGCCAGTCGTTCGGCTTCGACCTGGCGATTATCGCCGCCACGGCGCGCGCGGCGGTGACCGCGCGGGGGGTCAGCCACTAGCGGCGGGGCAACGGACCCGGACGCCATGCGTTGTGGGCCGCGTGAGCGAACAGCCCGTCCAAAGTCCTAGTCCCGGACGCCGTCGCGCGCCCACCCGCCGTGAGCAACCCGGCGCGCGCCGCCCCCTGCGCTCCCGGTTGACGCGGCCCCACTTCACGCCGCCGCACCTCTCGCCGCCGGCGAAGAAGGCGCTGGGCTGGACCGGCGCGGTCCTGGTGGTGATCGCGATCGCGGTCGCCATCCTCATCGCCATCTGGGACTGGAACTGGTTCCGCGGCCCGCTCGAGCGTATCGCCTCGGCCCGTATGAACCGCCAGGTGAGCATCGCCGGCGACCTCAACGCCGACATCTGGTCGTGGCGGCCCAGCGCCACCGTCGACGGCGTCGCCATCGCCAATCCCGCATGGGCCGGCCCGGGCAAACTCGGGACCATCGACCGCCTGCGCGTGCGCATCCGCCTGGTCCCGCTGCTGTGGGGCAAGGCCGACATCCGCGTGCTGGCCGTCGAGCGGCCGAATTTCAGCCTGCTGGCCGACAAGCAGGGCCGGAAGAACTGGGACTTCTCGGACGGGCGGGTGCGTGAGCCCATGAACCTGCCGCCCATCCAGCGCTTCCTGATCCAGGACGGGCGGCTGAAGTACCTCGACGCCCGCCGCGACGTGCGCTTCGAGGGCCTGATCAATGCGCGCGAGCAGATTGGCGCGAACAACCGGGGCTTCGAGCTGATCGGCCGCGGCACGATCAATGGCGCGCCGTTCCGCGCCGAGGTGGTGGGTGGCCCGCTGCTGAACATCGAGCGCGACAAGCCCTATCCGTTCGACGCAGACATCCGCGCCGGCCGCACCTTCATCACCGCCAAGGGTGCGGTGCCGAAGCCGTTCGACCTGGGTCACTTCTATATGGACACCACGGCGCGCGGCCCCGACCTGGCCGAACTGTTCCCGCTGACCGGCGTGGCCCTACCCAACACCCCGCCCTACAACCTGCGCGGCCGCCTGGTGCGCGACGAGCTGCTTTGGAAGATCGACAACCTGGGCGGCCGGGTGGGCGACAGCGACCTTGCGGGCAAGCTCTCGGTAGACACCGCCGACGAGCGGCCGTTCCTGCGGGCCAACCTGCGCTCGCGCAGCCTGGATTGGGACGACCTGGGCGCGGCGTTCGGCGCGGCGCCCAAGGCCGGCCCCGGCGAGACCGCCTCGCCTGAGCAGGCGGCGGTGGCGCGCAAGATGGTGGCCCAGCAGCGGCTGCTGCCCGACACGCCGCTGGACGTCAGCCGCATCCGGGCGATGGACGCCGACGTCACCTACAAGGCGCTGTCGATCCGCGACACGCCGATCAAGCTGAGCTCCGGCGAGGTGCGGGTGCGGCTCGATAAGGGCCTGCTCAAGGCGCAACCGATGCGGCTGGACCTGCCGCGCGGGCGAGTGGAAGGCGGCGTGACCTTGAACGCCCGCAACGCCGTCGCCCGCACCGATCTCGACCTGCGGCTCTCGAACTCCCGCATCGAGACGATCATCCCGCTGAGCTTCCAGGGCGGCACGCCGGTGACCGGACCCATGGTGGGTCGCGCCAAGCTGACCGGGTCGGGCAACAGCGTACACGCCGCCTTTGGCAGCGCTGACGGCGAGGTGACCGTGGTGGCGCCCAATGGCGAGATCCGCAAGGCGATCGCCGAGCTGATGGGCGTCAACGTGATCAAGGGCCTAGGCCTGCTGAACAAGAAGGACATGACCCCGATCCGCTGCGGCGTCGCCAACTTCCAGACCCGGGGCGGCGTGATGCGCGCGGACAACATCGTGCTGGATACCGGCCCGGTGCTGGTGAAGGGCAGCGGGACGGTCAACCTGGCGACCGAACGCGTCGACCTGAAGTTCCGCGGCCACGACAAGAAGTTCCGGCTCATGCGCGTCCTGCTGCCGATCACCGCCAAGGGGCCGATCATGGCGCCGAAGATGGGTGTCGAGCCGGGGGCGGCCATCGCGCAGGGCGGCGCGGCGCTCACCCTGGGCTCGCTGCTCTCGCCGCTGGCCGCGATCCTGCCGTTCGTCGACCCCGGGCTGGCCAAGGATGCGAACTGCGCCGCGCTCATTGCCGAGGCCAAGGCCGACGGCGCGCCGGTCAGGAGCGTGTCTTCGAAGGCGTTGACGGCCAAGCGCTGACGCCTTCAATCTCCACCGCCAAAGTGGGGATCGAGAAGGTAGCGGCCATGATGAGCAAGGGTGCGGCGTTGGCCGCGGCGATCGGGATCGGAGCGGCGATCGCCGCCGGAGGGGCCTTCGCCCGCGACGACAAGATGCCCGCCAACGCCAGTGCGGCGACCAAGGCGGCCTATGCGCGGCACGAGAACTTCGAGAAGCTCGGCGCGAACTTCAAGGCGCTGAACGACGAGCTGAAGAAGAGCTCGCCCGACAAGGCCGTGCTGGCCTCGAGCGCCCGCAATATCCACTCGCTGGCCGGCGCGCTTCCCACCTGGTTCCCGCGCGGCAGCGGGGTGCAGGCGCGGCCGATGAGCGAGGCCAAGAACGAGATCTGGACCGACGCGGCGGGCTTCACGGCGGCGGCGTCAAACATCCGCGCCGAGGCCGGCAAGCTGAACACCGTCGCGGCCGGCGGCGACATCGACGCCATCAAGGCCCAGGTCCGGCCGACGTTCCAGGCCTGCAAGGGCTGTCACGAGAAGTACCGGCAAGAGAAGAAGGGCTGAGGTGGCCGAGCCTGCGTCGGGCGCCCGCTACAAGCTTTGGGACGGGCCGGTCCGGCTCGTCCATTGGCTGCTGGTCGGCCTGCTCGCATTCTCGTGGTGGGCCTCCGAGGACCACCTGAACTGGCACCGCTGGAGCGGCTACACCATTATCGGGCTGGTGCTGTTCCGCCTCTGGTGGGGCTTCGCCGGCGGCGGGGCCGCTAGGTTCGCGAGCTTCGTGAAGGGGCCGCGGGCTATCCTCGCCCACCTGCGGACTGTCGGCCGTCGGGACGGCTCTGACGTACCGGGCCACAACCCGATCGGCGCGCTTAGCGTGCTGGCGTTCCTTGCGGTGCTGCTGGTGCAGGTGGGCACCGGCCTGTTCGCGGTGGACATCGACGCCTTCGAGGCCGGGCCGTTCTCGGACCGGGTCAGCTTCGAGGTGGGCCGGCAGATCGCCGAGATCCACGAGCTCAACTTCCGCATCCTGCAGGGCCTCGTCGTCCTGCACGTGGTGGCGGTGCTGTACTACCTGGTTTGGAAGCGCACCGACCTGATCCTGCCAATGATCACGGGCAAGCGCGCGCTGCCCAGCGACCCCGGGCTGGCCGGGGCGCCGTGGTGGCGCCTGATCCTTGGCGTCGCGCTGGCGGGCGCGATCGCCTGGGCGTTGTCGAAGGGCTTCCGCTTCTAGCTGCGGTCGGCTGCGTCGCGCAGCGAGTTGAGCCAGGCGTCTTCGCGCAGCTTCTCGGCCTCGCGCAGCCGGGTCTCGGCGTCGCGCACGGCGGCGTCGTGCTTGCGCCACTCTGCGACCGCGCCCTCGCGCGCGGCGCGGGCGGCCTCCAGCGTCGGGTAGCGGGCGAGCACGGCGCGGGTGGAGTAGTTCACCGGCGGGCCCACCGTCTCGCGATCGGGGTAGAAGCCCGTGATCGAATCGTTCGTCTCGCTGTCGATGTGGAAGACATCGGCCCAGCCCGCGTGGTGACGCATCAGGGCCCAGGGGCGTTCGATCCGGTCGCTCACCAAGTGTCTCCGTCGAAGGTGTCCGATTCCGCAGCGCGCGGCTTGCCTCCTGCCTTTAGCGCGACCCACCGCCGCGTCCAACGCCGCGATGAGGTTTTTGACTTCCATGGCGCAGCGTCAGCATGAGAAAGCAGGGCCATTGATTTGATCCATTCCCAGTGAGCTTCCGATTTTGAGCAAGATCACCATCGGCCGCCAATTCTGCGGCCCGCCGAACTCAGGCAATGGCGGCTACGTGTGCGGGGTCCTCGCGAAGGGCCACGAGGGGCCGGTGACGGCGGTGATCCGCGCGCCGGCGCCGCTCGATGTGGAGCTGGACCTCCGAGCGCGCGACGGGGCGAGCGTCCTGACCGGCGCCGAGGGAGCGGTGATCGGACAGGGCGGCCCGGCGACGCAGGATTTGCCAGAGCCGCCGGTGGTCCCGACGTTGGCCGAGGCGCGCGCGGCGATGGCCGGCTACATCGGCCACAGCCAGCGGGTTCACCCGATCTGCTTCACCTGCGGGAACGAGCGGGGTGAGGGCGACGGCCTGCGCGTGTTCCCCGGCCAGCTCGCGGGCGCCGAGACGGGTGTGATGGCCTGCACCTGGACGCCGCACGCCGCGTTCGCCGACGCCGAGGGGACCGTCGCGTCGGAGGTGGTCTGGGCGGCGCTCGACTGCCCCGGCTTCTTCGCCTGGGTGGAGAGGGAAGGGCGGCACGGCGCGCTGCTGGGCACCATGACGGGCGAGGTGCTGACCTCGCCCCGCGCCGGGGAGGAGTATGTGGTCCTGGCCTGGCCGATCGCCCGCGAGGGCCGCAAGGAGACCGCCGGCGTGGCGCTGATCGATGGCGAGGGCCGGGTGCTGGCGCGCGGACACCAGGTGTGGATCACCATGGCGCCCCGGGTTCCTACGGCGGCGCCGGTAGGCGAGACAGTCTCCGCCTGACTTGCGCCCCCGCATCGAGCGCTCCACAACCGCGTAGGCGGGGAGGGCCTTGGATGCGGGCGGCTTCGGTTTCCGACTATCGTGAGCTGGCGCGGCGCAGGCTGCCCAACATCTTCTTCGAATACATCGACGGCGGCTCGTACGCCGAGGAGACGCTGCGCCGCAACGTCGCCGATCTGGAGGCCATTGCGCTCCGCCAGCGGGTGATGCGCGACATGACCAAGATCGACATGTCGGTCGAGACGCTGGGTCAGACGCTGAAGATGCCGGTCGGCCTCGCGCCGGTCGGCATGGCCGGCATGTACGCCAGCCGCGGCGAGGCCCAGGCGATCCGGGCGGCGACGGCGGCCGGAGTGCCGTTCTGCCTGTCGACGGTGGGCGTCTGCTCGATCGAGGAAGTCGCGGCGGCCGCAAAGAAGCAGGGAGGGACCCCGCCCTGGTTCCAGCTCTACATGCTGAAGGACCGCGGCTACATGCGCGAGCTCCTGGCGCGCGCCAAGGCGGTGGGCTGCCCGGTGCTGGTGTTCACGGTGGACCTGCCGCTGCCGGGGTCGCGGTATCGGGACATGCGCTCGGGGTTCACCGGCGGGACGCCGCTGCAGACGATGATGACCCAGGCGTGGGAGGGCGTCTCGCATCCGGCGTGGACCTGGGACCTCTTCGCGCGCGGCCGGCCGCACACGTTGGGAACGGTGCAGGACGCCGTGAAGGGAGGCCGCCGCGTCACGGACTTCCTGGCGTGGATCTCACGGAACTTCGACCGCTCGGTCACCTGGAAGGACATCGACTGGGTGCGCGAGAGTTGGGACGGCCCGATCGTGGTCAAGGGCGTGCTCGATGTGGAAGACGCCCGCGCGGCGGTGAAGGCGGGCGCGCAGGGTCTGGTCGTCTCGAACCATGGCGGTCGCCAGCTGGACGGGGTGCGCTCGTCGATCACGGCCCTGCCGAAGGTCGCCGACGCGGTGGGCGGCGACCTGGAAGTCTACATGGACGGCGGCGTCCGCTCGGGCCTGGACGTGCTGAAGGCGCTGGCGCTGGGGGCCAAGGCCTGTTTCGTCGGCCGGCCCTGGGCCTGGGCGCTGGGGGCGGGCGGCCAGAAGGCGGTGGAGAAGATGCTGGACACGCTGCGCGCGGAACTGGCGGTGGCGATGATCCTCACCGGCTGCACGGATGTCCGAAGCGCGGGCCGGGAGCTGCTGGATCGGGACTAAGCGCCCTTCGCCGTAATTCGCCTGCCGCGCGTGCGCGATTCCGCGATGACGCGAAAGCGATTGTGCAGTGCGAAACTGTTTGCTTTGCTCGCGAGTTAGAACCCGCCGGATATCGGAGGACGGGTATGCTCGAGAGTAAGTCGTTCGCTTATTCGCTCAGCCATGACGACGACGTCTGGCGCTGGAGCGTCTACGACGAGGATGGTGTGACCGTGGCCGATGGCGTCCACGCGACCCAGGCCGCCGCGCAGGCCGCCGTGGAACAGACGCTGCGCCGGGCCGGCGAGGGACTGGCGGCCTGAGGCCCACACCGGGTAGCGTCGGCGGATGATCGAAATCCTCCGCCGCTTGTGGCAGTTCCTGAGACGGTTCGAGGCGCGGGTCCTGATCGGGCTGATGCTGGCGGCCGCGGCGCTGCTGTCGTTCCTCGAGATCGCGGACGACATGGCCGAGGGCGACACCAAGGCCATCGACAGCCGGCTGATCCTCGCCCTGCGCGAGCCGGGGGACCTCAACGACCCGATCGGCTCGCGGACCGTCGAGGAGGCGGTGCGGGACATCACCGCGCTGGGCGGCACGACGCTGGTCGTGGTGGTGACCGTGGTGTCGGTGCTGGCCTTCATCTTTCACAAGAAGGGCGTCCACGCGCTGGTGATGGGCGGGGCCGTGCTGGCTGCCTGGGCCTCCAGCCAGTTCACCAAGGCCCTGTTCGGTCGCCCGCGGCCCGACCTCGTGCCGCACGACGTCTATGTCTATTCCGGCAGCTTCCCGAGCGGGCATTCGACGATGTCGACGGCGGCGTTCCTGACACTGGCCATGCTGATCGCCAGCCTGGAGATGAAGCGGCGCAGCAAGGCGCTGGCCTATGTGCTTGCGGCGCTGGTCGTCGTGGGCGTGGGTTTCAGCCGCGTCTACCTGGGCGTCCACTGGCCCAGCGACGTGCTGGCCGGCTGGTGCCTGGGCGCGGGCTGGGCGCTGGTGGGGTGGCTGGCGCTGCGGCTGCTGGGCGGGCAGACGCGCGGCGTGGGCTAGGCTTCGAACCCGCTGAGGTCGGGCGAGCGGCCTTCCCACCCCGACACTTTCTCGAAGGCCGCGCCCAGCGCCACCACTGCGCCTTCGTCGCGGGGACGGCCCAGGATCTGGAGGCCGACCGGCAGGCCGCCGTCGGTGAGGCCGCAGGGGACGCTGATGCCGGGCAGGTCCAGATAGTTGGCGGCGCGGGTCAGCCGGCTGAGCGGCGAGGTCGTCTCGTCGATCGAGTCCAGTGGCGGAGCCGGGATCGGGCAGGTGGGCGAGAGCAGGCCGTCATAGGCGGCGAGCCAGGCGTGGAACTCGGCCTGGCCGGCGGCGCGCTCGGCGTGGACCTCGGCCAGGCGCGCGTCGGAGACGTCGCGGCCCACCTCGAAGCGGCGGACGATCCAGGGGTCCATGACCTCGGCGTGGGCCTGGATCCGGTCCTTCCAGATGCGCCAGCCCTCGCCGGCCATCAGCAGGCCGTTGGGTGTGAAGGAGGCCTCCAGCGCCTGCGGCGGCTGGACGACCTCGATGACGAGCCCGGCGCCGCGCAGGCGTTCCAGGGCCTCGAGGTAGAGGCGGCCGACCTCGGGATCCACCTCGCCCAGGTCGTCCAGCGGGATCGCGGCGAGCCGGCGGCCGCGCACGTTGGCAGTCAGGGCGTGCTCGGCGTCGAAGGGGCCGCGGACCGCCGTGCCGCCATCCGGGCCGGAGATCACGGCCAGCGCGCGGGCGGCGGTGGTGACGTCGCGGGCCAGCGTACCCACAGTGTCGAGGGCGGGGCTGAGGGGGTGGACGCCGCGCAGGCTGACGAGGCCGCGGCCGGGCTTGAGACCCACCACGCCGCAGGTGGCGGCCGGGATGCGGACCGATCCGCCGGTGTCGCTGCCCAGGGCGACGTCGCAGAGGCCGGCGGCGACGGCCACCGCAGAGCCCGACGAGGAGCCGCCAGGGGCGCGGTGGACCTTGGCGTCCCAGGGGTTCCAGGGCGCGCCGACCGCTCGGTTGGTGCCCCAGCCCCCGTAGGCCAACTCGACGGTGTGGGTCTTGCCGACCGCGGAGTAGCCGGCCTGCAAGAGGCGCTCGACGACCAGAGCGTGGTGTGTGGGGTTCGGGTCCAGCGGCACGCGCGCGCCGCCGCCGGTGGGGACGCCGGCCACGTCGAACAGGTCCTTCACGGCGAGGGTGGGCCCGTCGTCGTCCTCGCCGAACAGGGGCGGATCGAACACCTGCACGAACGCCTTCAGGCGGCCGTCGTAGCGGCGGATGCGGGCAAGGGCTTCGGCGGGAGTCATCCTCCCTCCCTTAATGGGGAGGGACAGCTCGCGAAAGCGAGCAGGGTGGGGCGGTGCGGGTCGGAGTGCGGAATGGCTGACCGGACCTCGGCGCCGCGCCCGGTCGGCGCCGCCCCACCCTGGCCGCTTTCGCGGCCTGTCCCTCCCCATTAAGGGAGGGATATGAACCTCTACGACCTCCTCGCCAGCCGCTTCCCGGCCGACCGTTCCAAGCCGTGCTTCCTGCTGAGCGACGGGCGCGCGGTCAGTTACGGCGAACTGGAGGCGGGCGCGGCGCATGTGGCCGGGCGGCTGGCCGCCGAGGGCGTGCAGCCGGGCGACCGGGTGGCGCTGCAGGCCGAGAAGTCGCCCGAGTCGATCATGGTCTATCTGGGCGTCCTGAAGGCGGGCGCTGTCTACCTGCCGCTGAACAGCGCCTACACCGCCTCCGAGGTCGACTACTTCCTGGGCGACGCGGAGCCGAAGGTGTTCATCACTGACCCTCCGGCCTGGGTGGTGGAGGCGCGGGCGCACGCGCCGATGGCGGCCAGCGTGGCGCGCGCCGAGGGTGACCTCGCTTCGCTGATCTACACCTCGGGCACCACGGGCCGGTCGAAGGGCGCGATGCTGAGCCATGGGAACCTGGCGGCCAATGCGCTGGCGCTGCACGAGGCGTGGGGGTTCACGTCCGACGACGTGCTGCTGCACGCGCTGCCGATCTTCCACGTCCACGGCCTCTTCGTGGCGCTGCACTGCGCGCTGCTGAGCGGCTGCCCGATGGTGTGGCTGCCCAAGTTCGCCGACGCCGAGGTGCTCGCTGGCCTCGACCGGGCGACGGTGATGATGGGCGTGCCGACGTTCTACACGCGGCTCCTGGCCAGCCCGGGCTTCACCAGGGCCAAGGCCGACGGCGTGCGGTTGTTCATCTCGGGCTCGGCGCCGCTGTTGCCCTCGACGTTCGCGGAGTTCGAGGAGCGCACCGGCCAGCGGATCCTCGAGCGCTATGGGATGAGCGAGGCGGTGATCATAACCACCAACCCGCTGGACGGCGACCGGCTGGCCGGCTCGGTCGGCTACCCGCTGCCCGGCGTCGAGCTGCGCATTGGCGGCGGCGATGAGACCGGGGTTATCCAGATCCGGGGGCCCAGCGTGTTCTCGGCCTACTGGCGGATGCCCGAGAAGACCGCCGAGGAGGTCACCGCCGACGGCTTCTTCATCACCGGCGATGTTGGACGCCAGGACGCCGACGGGCGGGTGTGGATCTCGGGCCGGGCCAAGGACCTCATCATCTCGGGCGGCTACAACGTCTATCCCAAGGAAGTGGAGCTGGTGCTGGACGAGCTGCCGGGCGTCACCGAGAGCGCGGTGATCGGGGTGCCGCACAAGGACTTCGGCGAGGGCGTGGTGGCGGTGGTGATGGGGAAGGGCGACGAAGCCGCCATGATCGCCGAAGCGCGCCACCAGCTCGCGGCCTACAAGGCGCCCAAGCGGGTGGTGTTCGTGGACGAGCTGCCGCGCAACGCCATGGGCAAGGTGCAGAAGAACCTGCTGCGCCAGACGTACGAACACTTGTTCGAAAGCTAGCCATCGGGGCAAGGTCCCGCTCCAACGAACGTGAGGATGCGATGGACCTGCAGCTCAAGGGCAAGACGGCGGTGATCACGGGCGCGAGCCGCGGCATCGGCTGGTCGATCGCGGAGTGCTTCGCCGACGAGGGCGCGAACGTCGCGATCTGCGCGCGCAACGCCGACCAGGTGGCCGAGGCCGTGAAGAAGCTGGAGGCCAAGGGCGTGAGGGCGTTCGGCCAGGCGGTCGACATCGCCGACGGACCGGCGATCAAGGCGTTCGTGACGAAGGCCGGCGAGACGCTGGGCGGCATCGACGTGCTGGTCTCCAACGCCAGCGCCCTGGTGCAGGGCAACGGCGAGGACGCTTGGCAGGCGATGTTCGACGTCGACGTCATGGGCGCGGTGCGGACGTTCGAAGCGGCCAAGCCCTTCCTGGAGAAGGCGGCGGCGGACAAGGGCGACGCGGCCTTCCTGATCACCTCCTCGATCTCGGCGGCCGAGGCGGACAACCCCAACTCCTACGGCGCGATGAAGGCCGCGCAGATCCACTACGCCAAGGGCGTGGCGCGCGAGTGGGCGCCGAAGAAGGTTCGCTGCAACGTCGTCTCTCCCGGAACCGTGTTCTTCGAGGGCGGCGTCTGGGGGAACGTGAAGGCTGGCATGCCGGCGTTCTTCGAACAGATGATCAAGCGCAACCCGACCGGCCGGATGGCGACGCCGGAGGAGATCGCGGCGGCGACCGTGTTCCTGGCGAGCCCGCGCTCGGCGTTCACCACGGGCATCAACATGGTGGTCGACGGGGCGATCTCGCGTCGGGCGAACTTCTGATGGCAGGCGCGCTGGCGGGCCTGCGCGTCCTCGACTGCACCCATGTGATCGCCGGCGCGTGGTGCTCGATGGTGCTGGCCGACCTGGGCGCCGACGTCGTCAAGATCGAGCCGCCCAGCGGGGAGACCACGCGGGGGCATCCGGGCGCGGCCTTCCGCGCCTTCGACTTCGTCAACCGCAACAAGCGGGCGATCGCGCTGGACCTCACCACCGAGGCCGGGTCGGGCGTGGTGCGCAAGCTGGCCGAGACCGCGGACGTGTTCGTGGAGAACTACCGGCCGGGGTCGCTGGACCGGATGGGGCTGGGCTATGCCCAGCTGTCGGCGATCAATCCACGGCTGGTCTACTGTTCAGTCTCGGGCTTCGGCCTGGACGGGCCCTACCGCGACCGCGGCGGCTTCGACCTGATCGCCCAGGCCATGAGCGGGATCATGAGCTTCACCGGCGAGCAGGGGGCCGAGCGGCCGGTGGCGGCGGGCGTGCCGCTCTGCGACCTGAACGCCGGCATGTTCGCCGCCGTGGCCGTGCTGGCGGCGCTGCAGAACCGCGAGCGGACGGGTGAGGGGCAGCACGTGGAGAGCTCGCTCCTGGAGTCGGCGCTGGCCTACACGGTCTGGGAGACGGGCCTCTACCTGACCACCGGTGAGGTGGCGAAGCCGATGGGCACGCGCCACCGGCTGACGGCGCCGTACCAAGCCATGAAGACCGGCGACGGCTTCATGGTGGTGGGCGTGAACAACCAGCGCCTGTGGCTGCGGTTCCTGGAGGCC
>NZ_DASWTE010000125.1:0-6770 GCF_036402295.1 Phenylobacterium sp. | reverse complement strand
GGCACCATGATCGAACTGAACCCCCTGCTGGTGGTGGGCGACGCGCCCGAGACCGAGGCCGCGCGCCTGCGCGCCGGAGCGCCCGCCCGGGCCACGCTGGTCGACGGCCAGGTGCTGGCCGGCCGGGTCCGCTATGTGGCCCGCGACGCCGATCCGCAGACCCGCACCTATCACCTGGAAGTCACCGTCCCGAACCCGGGCAACGCCGTGCGCTCCGGCCTCTCGGCCGACCTGCGCATCGCCGCCGGCGCGGGCGCCGCGCACCTGGTGCCGGTATCGGCCCTGGTGCTGGACGCCGCCGGCCGCCAGGGCGTCCGCTACGTCCTGGCCGACGGCCGCGTGACCTTCTCACCGGTGACGGTGCTGGAGGAGACCCGCGACGGCATGTGGATCAGCGGCCTCCGGGGCTCGGTCAACGTCATCACCGTGGGCCAGTCGTTCGTGGCCGACGGCCAGAAGGTTCGGGTCGCCCAGGTCCGCTAGGGCCTGTACGCCCCGGGGGAGCACAAGATGATCGGTCCGCTGATCGACGGAGCCATCAAGCGGCGCAAGGTCGTGCTGGGCGTGACGCTGATCGCGGCGCTGTTCGGCCTTTTCGCCTACCTGTCGATGCCGCGGGAGTCCGAGCCCGACATCGACCTGCCGTACATCTCGGTGGTCGTCCCCTACCCCGGCGTCTCGCCGGAGGACGCCGAGCGCCTGCTGGTCAAGCCGATCGAGCTGGAACTGCAGACGATCCAGGGCATCAAGTCGATGAACGGCGTGGCCCGGCAGAGCGCGGCCATCGTGACGCTGGAGTTCGAGGCCGACTTCGACAAGGACAAGGCGCTGGAGGACGTCCGCGCCAAGGTCGACCTGGCGCGCGGCAAGTTCCCGCCCGACGCCGAAGAGCCGATCATCCAGGAAGCCAACTTCTCGGGCGAACCGATCATCGGCATCGTGATCTCGGGCGCAGCGCCGGAGCGCGAGCTGCACCGGGTGGCGCGCAGCCTGAAGGACCGGCTGGAGGCCACCGAAGGCGTCCTGGAAGTCTTCATGAGCGGCGGCCGCGAGGAGGTGCTCGAGGTCGAGATCGATCCGCTGCGGATGGAGGCCTACAACGTCACCACGGGCGAGCTCGCCCAGGTGATCGGGCGCAACAACCAGCTGGTCCCCGCCGGCAGCCTCCGCTCGGGCAGCGGCCAGTTTGCGGTGAAGGTGCCAGGCGTGGTCGAGGACCCGCAGGACATCCTGGCGCTGCCGATCAAGCGCAACGGCGACCGCCTGGTGACCGTGGGCGACATCGGCGAGGTGCGCCGGACGTTCAAGGAAGCCACCTCGATCAGCCGGTACAACGGCCATCCCGCCTTCATCCTCGAGGTCTCGAAGCGCGGCGGCGCCAACATCCTCGACACCGTGGATACGGTGAAGAAGGTGACCGAGAAGGAAGCCAAGCGGTGGCCGGCCACCGTCCACCTCAACTACATCTACGACGAGAGCGAGTTCATCGGCCGGACCCTGGTGGTGCTGGAGTCGGGCCTGCTGATGGCCAGCCTGCTGGTGATGATGATCATCGTGGCCAGCCTGGGGATCCGGCAGGGCCTGATGGTGGGCGCCTCGATCCCGATCTGCTTCCTGCTGGCGTTCCTGATGATCAACGGCATGGGCGTGACCCTGAACATGATGGTCATGTTCGGGATGGTGCTGGCCGTGGGCATCCTCGTGGACGGCGGCATCGTGGTGGTCGAGTACGCCGACCGGCGCATGGCCGAGGGCCTGCCCAAGGAGGAGGCCTTCGCCGCGGCGGGCAAGCGGATGTTCTGGCCGGTGGCCAACGGCACCCTGACCACGCTTTGCGCCTTCGTGCCGTTCATGTTCTGGAACTCGATCGCCGGGAAGTTCATGAGCTTCCTGCCGCTGACCCTGTTCTTCGTGCTGGGCGCGTCGATCTTCGTGGCCCTGATCTTCACGCCCGCCCTGGGGTCGATCTTCGCCCGCAAGGCCGCCATCGACGAGGAGCACCTGGCCGAGATCGCCAAGTCCGAGCATGGCGACCCGCGCGAGATGAAGGGGTTCATGGGCTGGTACGCCCGGACCCTGACCATGCTGACGGCGCATCCCACGCGATCGCTGCTCGGCGCCGTCGTCATCATCGCGGCGATCGTCCTCTGGTTCGGCATGACCAAGCACCGGACCGAGTTCTTCTTCTCCGACGACCCCGAGTTCGTGGACGTCTACGTCAAGGCGCGCGGCAACCTCTCGCCCGAGGCTCAGGACGGGCTGGTGCGGCAGGTCGAGACGCGGCTGGCAGGCATCAAGGGCGTGGAATCCTTCTACGTCCGCTCAGGAGGCTTCACCTCCAACGGCGGGCCGAACTCGGCGCCCAACGACACCGTCGGCCGCATCCGCATCGACTTCGTCGATTACGAGCAGCGCGTCGAGCTTGGCCTCGTGGGGCGCGACATCGAGAACGCCGTCAAGCAGCGGCTGGGCGAAGTCGCCGGCCTGCAGCTCGAGGTGCGCGGACCGCAGAACGGCCCGCCGGTGGGCAAGGACATCCAGGTGCAGCTGCAGGGCCACGACCCGGCCGCCCTGAATAGCGCCGCTGACCTCGTGAAGGCGAAGCTGTCGCAGGACCGCCAGCTCATCGAACTGGAGGACAACCGCACCTCCCCCGGCATCGAGTGGAACCTCGCGGTCGATCGCGAAGCCGCCGGCCGCTACGGCGTCGACGTGCTGTCGGTGGGCCAGACCATCCAGTTCCTGACCGGCGGCGTGCTGATGGGCCGCTTCCGCCCCGACGACGCCGAAGACGAGCTCGACATCCGCGTCCGCTTCCCGGCCAGCGCCCGCAATGTGGCGGCCCTGGAGCAACTCAAGATCACCACCGCGACCGGCCCGGTGCCCGCCAGCTACTTCATCAAGCGCGTGCCCACCCAGCAGGTCACCCAGATCCAGCGCCGGGATTCCCAGCGCCTGGTGATCGTGCAGGCCAACACCGTCGAAGGCGTCGCCTCCAACCTGAAGATCGAGGAACTGCGGCCCTGGCTCGAGAAGGCGCCGATCGATCCGTCCGTGCGCTGGAAGTTCACCGGCGCCGACGAGGAAGGCGCGGAGGCCGCGGTGTTCTTCATGACCGCCATGGCCGCCTCGCTCTTCATGATGTTCGTGATCCTGCTCTGGCAGTTCAACAGCTTCTACGGCGTGCTGGTGACCCTCTCGGCGGTGATCCTGTCGACCGTGGGCGTGCTGCTGGGCGTTCAGGTGAATCTGGGCGGCACCTTCCCCTACATCTCGGTGATCATGCTGGGGACCGGGGTGGTGGCGCTGTTCGGGGTGGTCGTGGGCCACAACATCGTGCTGGTGGACACCTTCTACCACCTGCGCCATGCCGGCTATCAGGCCGACGAGGCGGCGATCCGGGCCGCGGCCCAGCGGTTCCGCCCAGTGCTGCTGACCACGCTGGTGACGGTGGTGGGCCTCCTGCCGCTGATGTTCCAGATCCACCCGAACTTCCACACCGGCCACATAGAGTACAAGGCGCCCGGCTCCACGTGGTGGGTGCAGCTCTCGGCGTCGGTGGTGTGGGGCCTGTCGTTCGCGACCCTGCTGACCCTCGTGCTGACGCCGGTGATGCTGGCCGCGCCGAAGGTCTACTCGCGGCGCTTCGGCTGGGTCCGCGACCACCTGCCCGGCCGGCGCCCGGCGCGGAAGCCGCTGACGCCCGCCTACGGCAACGACGACCTGCCGCGCGCCGCGGAGTAGCGGTTGGGCGGGCTGACGCACCGTGTCGCCGCGCCGTCGGACGCGCAGGCGCTCAGCCTCGTGATGGAGGCCGCGATCGCCGAGCTGCAGAAGGGCTTCCTCGCCCCTGAGCAGATCGCGTCCAGCCGCATGATCATGGGTCTGGACCGCCAGCTTCTGGCCGACGGCACCTACTTCATCGTGGAGGCGGATGGCCGCATCGCCGGCTGCGGCGGCTGGAGCCGTCGGGCCACGCTCTACGGCGGCGATCACACGCCCGGCCGCGACGCCGCCCTGCTCGATCCGGCGACCGAAGCCGCGCGCGTGCGGGCGATGTACACGCACCCGGACTTCGCGCGCCGCGGCGTCGGCCGCCTGATCCTGGCGCTTTGCGAGGCCGCCGCCAGCGCCGAGGGCTTCAAGCGGGTGGAACTGATGGCGACCCTGTCGGGTCGCACGCTCTACAGCCAGTGCGGCTACGAGGACATCGAGGCCATCGAGGACGCCCGCGGGGGCGTCCCCGTGCCCTTGGTGCGGATGGGCAAGGCGATCTAGCCAGCCTGCCGCCGACGGATCACCGTGGCGGCTGCGTCACCGTGGTGGTCGTAGTGACCTGGTCAGTGCCGGTCGTGACAGGCGCCGTCCGGGTGGTGGTCGTGCGTTTGGTCACGCGGGCCTTGCTCGTGGTCCGGGGCGCGGCGGCCCGGCGCTCGGTCGTGACGGTGGTCTCGACCTGCGTGGGCGCCTGGGCGGCGGCAGCGCGCGCGGCCGCCGCGTCGACCGCCGAACGGGCCGCCGCCTGCTCTGCGGCCTCGGCGCGGAGCTTGGCGTCCGCGGCCTGCTGTTCGGCAGAGATGGCCCGATCCTGGGCCGCAGCGACGGATGCGTCGGCCGCTGCAGCAGAGGCCTGCGCCTCCTCACGGGCGGCATCCCGCGCCGCCTGCACGGACGCGTCCTTGCGCCGTTGCAGCTCGCCGATCGCCGTGTCGGCTAGCGCCGACGCCTGGATCGCATTTTCGATCGCGATCGACTTGCGGCCTGACGCAAGGTCTTCGTGTGCGCGCGCCAGGGCCGCCCGGGCCTGGGCCGTCGCGACCGGGACCTCTACACCGGCGCCGAGGGACTCGGCGGTGCGCACCTTGGCCTCCGCGGCGGCGATGGCTTCCTGCGCCCGGTCCTTCTTGTCGGCCACGGCCGGGCCGGCGACGCTCAGGGCCAGCGCGCTCGACGCGAGCAGCGACGCGAACAGTGTCTTCCGAAGCATGATGTCTCCTCCGCCTGGAGGCGCCGTAACGGCTACCCGGCTACAACGTTGCAACCGCGTGGTTGCGGGGGCTATTGGCCCCCGAGGAAGCCCCGCGCGCGCATCCAGGCCAGGAAGTCCGCCGGCCACTGCGTCGTCGAGGTGCCCGGCCGACCCGGATAGCCGTAGCCGTGGCCGCCCTTCTCGTAGAGGTGGAGCTCGACGGACCCGCCCTTGGCCTGCCAGGCCGGGATCAGCGCGAAGTCGGTCTTGCCGAACAGGGGGTCGTCGGCCGCCTGCGAGGCCCACATCGGCGGCGGATTCTGCGGAATCGATCCCCCGACCAGCGGAGCGCCGAGCCCGCCGTAGATCGGCGCAATGAACGCCGGGCGCGACGCCGGGTCGTCGGCCAGGGCCAGCCCCATCGTCGTGATGGCGCCGGCCGAGAAGCCCATGAACCCGATCCGCTCGGGGTCGACGCCCCATTCGGTCGCTCGCGCGCGGACCACCCGCATGGCTTCCTGCGCGTCCTGCGTGGCGATCTTCGCACCGTCGGCGATGCGGCGCAGGCGCCCCTCCGGCCCCGCCGCGGAGAACGCGGCGTTCGCCTTGTCGAGCCCCGCCGCCTTCGGCTCGGTCGGCAGGACCCGGTACTTGAGGACGAAGGCCGCGACGCCCTGCGACTGCAGCCACTTCGCCACGGCCCATCCCTCGTGGTCCATCGCCAGCAGGACGAAGCCGCCGCCGGGCGCGATGACGACCGCCGCGCCCGTCGCCTTGCCTGGCGGCGGCAGGAACGGCGTGAGCGTGGGGACCGTGACGTTCTGCACGACCGGGACGTTGTCCATGTTCGACATCGTCCAGGTCTCGGGCGTCGCGGAAGCTGGCGGCGCGGACGTCTTCAGCACGATCGCGCCGGGCGGCTGCGGCGGGGCTTCGATGTCCCAGCGCCGCGGCTGGGCGGCGGCCGGGAGGACGGAACAGGCGAGCCACAGGGCCGCCAGCACCCCGCGCCTGCCAAACCTCATCGCTTTCCGCATGCCCGTCCTCCCCGCTCTCGTGCGGATCGCAGCTTGCCCGAGGACGGGCGCCCAGCGGAAGGGCTCAGCTCTCCCGCGTCTGCCGCCGCCAGAGCGCGGCGTACTCGCCCTGGTTCTCCAGCAGTTCGGCGTGGGTCCCCTGCTCGGCGATGCGGCCGCGGCGGAGCACCAGGATCTGGTCGGCGTCGACGATGGTGGAGAGGCGGTGGGCGATGACCAGCGTCGTGCGGCCCGCCTTCACCTTGCGCAGCGTCTCCTGGATCGCCGCTTCGGTCGGCCCGTCGAGCGCGCTGGTGGCCTCGTCCAGGATCAAGAGGCGCGGGTTGGCCAGCAGCGCGCGGGCGATGCCCACCCGCTGGCGCTCGCCGCCGGAGAGCTTCAGGCCGCGTTCGCCGACGCGCGTCTGCATGCCGCTGGGCAGGCCGTCGATGAAGGGGCCGAGCTCGGCGGCGTCAGCGGCGGCGCGCACCTCCTCCGGCGTCGCGTCGGGCCGGGCGAAGCCGACGTTGGCGTAGAGGGTGTCGTTGAACAGCGCCACGTCCTGCGGAACCAGGGCCACGGTGCGGCGGAGCGACGCCAGCTTGACCTCACGCATGTCGACGCCGTCTATCGTCACCCGGCCCTCCTGCGGGTCCAGGAGGCGCATGGCGAGCCGCACCGCCGTGGTCTTGCCCGAGCCCGACGGGCCGACCAGGGCCACGGTCTGGCCGGGCCGCGCCTCGAAGGTCACGTCCAGCAGGCCTGACGAGCGCGCGTCGTGGCGG
>NZ_DASWTE010000124.1:0-8683 GCF_036402295.1 Phenylobacterium sp. | reverse complement strand
GATCCAGTAGCCGGGGCCGTACCAGCTGCGCGGGTAGAAGTCGCCGAAGCTCCAGAGGCGCACGTAGAAGCCCGACGGCGGCCGCCATGCATAGCGGTAGCGGTGCGAGCTGAAATAGACCGACGGATAGCGGCCGCGCTCCCAGTAGCGATAGTCGCCGCGGCGGCTGCCGTCACGGCGGTCCCAATCGCGCCGATCGCCGTCGCGCCGGCCGTCCCAGCGATCGCCGTCGCGGCGGCCGTCCCAGTAGCGGTCGCCATGGCGGACGTCGCCGTCCCGGCGGCCATCCCAGCGGCGGTCGCCATCGCGCCGGTCCCCATCGCGCCGATCATTGTCGCGTCGCCAGTCGCGGCGCTGGCCGTCACCGCCGTCCCAGCGGCGCCCGTCGCGGACGCCGTCGCCACGGACGCCGTCACCGCGCCCGCCACCGCCACTACGCACGCCGTCGCCTCGGACCGTGCCGCCGTCGCGGCGGCCTTCCCAGCGGCGGCCTTCCTGCCCGCCCGTGCCGCGATAGCCGTCGCCGCGCACGCGCGGCTCAACCGCCCGAGGGGCCTGCGGGGCCTGAGGGGCTTCCCGCGCCTGCGGGACCTCGCGGCCACCGCGGCGTTCGCCGCCACCACGAGTCTCGCTCTGCTCGCGCTGGGCCCGAACGCCGGCGCCATCCGGCCGGCCATGGCCGCCGCCGCGCCCTTCGGCGCGCTCGGCCCGGTCGCCGCCGCCGCGGCCCTGGGCGAACGCGGCCGGCGCCTGGGCGGCCAGCACGACCGCCAGGGCCGTCATCGCAAATCTCTTCATCGTACCAAGTCCGATCTGGGCCACTTTCGCGACCCCGCAGTCCCATCAGCAAAAAGGGTGCGCAGCGGGATGGTGAACCGGGCTTGAACGGACGGCCGGTTCGGCCCAGTTGGGCGGGCGGGAGGACGAGACGACGTGAGCGCGAACCCCAACGATATCCTGACCTTCTGGAAGAATGCTGGACCCGGCCAGTGGTACGGGGCCAAGCCGGCCTTCGACGAGGCGATCCGGCTGAAGTTCGAGCCGGTGCACCACGCGGCCGCGCGCGGCGAGTACGACGGCTGGGCGGTGACGCCCGAGGGTACGCTGGCGCTGCTGATCGTGCTCGACCAGTTCCCGCGCAACCTCTACCGCAAGTCGGGCCACGCCTTTGCGACCGACCCCAAGGCGCGCGCCATCGCCCGCGCGGCGGCCGGGAAGGGCTGGCATGCGCAGGTGGAGCCGCAGATGCGGCAGTTCATGCTGCTGCCGTTCCAACACTCCGAAGACTTGGCCGACCAGGACCACGGGCTCGCGCTGGCCGAGGCGCTGGGCGACGCCGAGCTCACCAAGTGGCACGCCATCCACCGGGACATCATCGTCCGGTTCGGGCGCTTCCCGCACCGCAACCCGATGCTGGGGCGCACGACCACCGCCGAGGAACGGCAGTTCCTCGACGACGGTGGCTTTGCGGGCTAGCCGCTCCCAGGGGCGGCTTCGGCGGCTGAAGCCTATTCGGGCTTCTGGGACTTCTCTGCCTCTTCGCGCTTGGGCGCCTGGGTCACGCAGACCTTGCGGGGCATGCGCGAGCCGCTGGGCGTGGCCGTGTAGCAGTGCTTCTTCGGGGCCTCCTTGGCGGCCTCCGTGGACTTTTCAGGCGCCGGCGACTGGGCCTGAGCGGCCTCGGGCGCAGCGAACAGGAGCATCGCCGCGAACGCGGTAGCGAGCATAGGAACCCCACCTTACATAAAAACTGTAGAGGCCCCTTAACGAAGCGTACATCGTACGCCAACCCCTGAATCGACGAACGGTCATGTGGATCAAGTACGGCGTCTGTGGAGAAGGCAACGGCGCACGCTGTTCGATCCGATGCGAATCACCCACGCTCAACCGACGATGAATGCTTATGTCGCCATCGCCACGGAGTACGCGGCCGACCCGAATCATCCGGAGCGCCAGTACCTCGACCTGCTCGCCGACATCCTGGCGAACGGCGTGCAGCGCGGCGACCGGACCGGCACCGGCACCCTGGGCGTCTTCGGCCGCCAGATGCGCTTCGACCTGGCCCGCGGCTTCCCACTGCTGACCACCAAGAAGCTGCACCGCAAGTCGATCATCCTGGAGCTGCTCTGGTTCCTGCGCGGCGACACCAACGTGCGCTGGCTGCAGGAGCGTGGCGTCAGCATCTGGAACGAATGGGCCGACCCGGAGGGCGAGCTAGGGCCGGTCTACGGCAAGCAGTGGCGCTCGTGGGCGGCGCCGGACGGCCGGGTGATCGACCAGATCGCCGCCGTCGTGCAGAGCCTGAAGACCAATCCCGACAGCCGCCGCCACATCGTCTCGGCCTGGAACCCGGCCGAGGTGGAGGACATGGCGCTGCCGCCCTGCCACTGCCTGTTCCAGTTCTTCGTGGCCGACGGAAAGCTCTCCTGCCAGCTCTACCAGCGCTCGGCCGATGTGTTCCTGGGCGTGCCGTTCAACATCGCCAGCTACGCGCTGCTGACCTTGATGATGGCCAAGGCCACCGGCCTGGAGCCGGGCGAGTTCGTGCACACCCTGGGCGACGCGCATCTCTACCTGAACCACCTCGACCAGGCGCGACTGCAGCTGACGCGCGATCCCCTGCCCCTGCCCGTCATGCGCGTGGCCGACCGCGACGACCTGTTCGCCTTCGAGTACGAGGACTTCAAGCTCGAGGGCTACCAGGCCCACCCCTCGATCGCCGCCCCCATCGCTGTATAGGCCCGCATGAAGCCGCCGCTGACCCTCTCGGAAGTGAGCGATGCGGCGGCGCGGATCTCGGACATCTACGCCGGCAAGTTCGGCATCGCCCGCGACGACGACTGGTACCTGCTGAAACTGCAGGAAGAGCTGGGCGAGCTTTCCCAGGCCCACCTGCGCCTCTCCAGCCGTGGCCGCGGCGAGGCCTGCGAGCACGACCGCGCCGACGAGGCCGCCGACCTGCTGTGCCAACTGCTGCTCTACTGCCGCAGGTTCGGCATCGACCCGGACCAGGCCGTGCGGCGCAAATGGCTTCAGTGGCTGGAGCCGGTGAGCTGATCTGCTAAGGCAGACCCGATGTCGAACGTGATCCTCGCCGCCGGGCCGATCGCCCGCGACCGCAACGGCGTCATCGGCAAGGACGGGACCTTGCCGTGGCGGCTGAAGACGGATCTCGCGATCTTCCGGGCCGTGACGATGGGCAAGCCGGTGATCATGGGCCGCAAGACCTGGGAGAGCCTGCCGAAGAAGCCGCTGGTGGGACGGACCAACATCGTGCTCAGCCGCGACGGCTCGTTCGAGCCCAGGGGCGCGGTGGTGTGCGAGGAGTTCTCCGAAGCGCTCGCCATCGCCCGCGAGCAGGCCGAGGAGGACGGCGTGGGCGAGGTCTGCGTGATCGGCGGGGCCTCGCTGTTTGAACTGGCGCTGCCCAAGGCGCGGCGGCTGTACCTCACCGAGGTGGACGCCGAGGTTGAGGGCGACGTGACGCTGTCGCCCATCGACGAGAGCCGGTGGACGCAGGTGCGGGCCGAGCGCCACGAGGCCTCGGAGGTGGACCAGTATCCCTTCACCGTGCGGGTGCTGGACCGGCGCTGACGCGGGGTCACGCTGGAACCCCGTCCGCGGCGCGCTAAGGTCACGCCCGACGAACGGCGGGAGGCTTGGGATGGAAATCGAACTGGTCTGCGAGGGGCTGGAGTTCCCGGAGGGGCCCATCGCCATGGCCGACGGCTCGGTGATCCTCACCGAGATCAAGGGCCGGCGGCTGTCGCGGATCACGCCGGACGGCAAGCGCGAGACGGTGGTCGAGACCGGCGGCGGGCCCAACGGCGCGGCGATCGGTCCGGAGGGCGCGATCTGGATCACCAACAACGGCGGCTCTTTCGAGTGGCTGGAGAACCAAGGCCTGACCATCCCCGGCCCGACGCCGCCGTCGCACACCGGCGGCATGATCCAGCGCTACGACCTAGAGTCCGGCAAGCTCGAGACCGTCTACGACGCCTGCGACGGCAAGCGGCTGGTGGGGCCGAACGACCTCGTGTTCGACAAGGCCGGCGGCCTCTGGTTCACCGACCACGGCTGCTCGACGCCCGAGGGGCGCAAGAACGGCGGGATCTTCTACGCCATGGCCGACGGCAGCCACATCAGCCAGCAGCGCGGGCACATGATCTCGCCGAACGGCATCGGCCTCTCGCCAGACGAGCGGACGGTCTACGTGGCCGACACCCAGCTCGGCCGGCTGTGGGGCTTCGACGTGGCCGAGCCGGGGGTGCTGGGCCCGGGCCCGGGATTCGCGCCGGGCAACGTGATCTGCAACCTGCCGGGCTACCAGCTGCTGGACAGCCTGGCGGTGGAGGCCGGCGGCAAGGTCTGCGTGGCCACGATCATCAACGGCGGCGTCACCGCCTTCGACCCGTCGGGGACCACCGAGCACTATGCGTTCCCGGACATCCTCTGCACGAACATCTGCTTCGGCGGGCGGGACATGCGGACCGCGTGGGTGACGGCCTCGTCGACCGGCAAGCTCTACAAGGCGAAGTGGCCCAGGCCGGGGCTGAAGCTGAACTTCAACGCTTAGCGATCGTCATCGAACTGTCGTGAAACCGTGATGACGTGGGATTCCATAGAGGAGCTTCGTCCATGGACGGCCTCGACCTCGGCGCCGCGATCGGCATCGGCGCCCTTCTCGTCCTCGTGATCCTCATCATGCCCTTCGCGGCCCGCCACGACCGGCGCATGGCGCGCCGCCGGTGCGCGGACGACGGCTCCACGGCGGTCGTGGCCTCCAGCCCCGTGGTCTTCGACGGTGGGGACGGCGGCGGCTGCAGCGACGGCGGCGGCGGGAGCTGCTGAGTCTCACATGGACAGAGTTGAGCTGATCGCGATCTCGATCGGCGTCGCCGTGATCGTGATCGCGATCGTCATAGTGCTCGTCTTCCCGGCCCTTGGCGGCGACGAGCGCAAGCGCAGCGACGCCAGCTTCGGCGGCCCCGACGGCTAGTACAGCGTCGCGAGCGCGCTGCGGTCGTAGGTCTTGAGCTCGTCGCGGCGGCCGTCGCGGACCTTCACGACCCACTCGGGATCCTGCAGCAGGGCGCGGCCCACGGCCACGAGGTCGAAGTCGCCGCGCTCGAGCATTTGCTCCAGGCGGTCGAGCGACGCCGGCTGCGAGGCCTCGCCGCCCCAGCTCGCTACGAACTCGCCGGAGAGGCCGACCGAGCCCACGGTGATGGTCGGGACGCCGGTGACCTTCTTGGCCCAGCCGGCGAAGTTGAGGTCGCTGCCGTCGAACTCCGGCTCCCAGAACCGGCGCTGCGAGCAGTGCAGGCAGTCGGCGCCGGCGTCGACGAGGGCGCCCAGCCAAGCCTCCAGCCCCTCGGGCGTCTCGGCCAACCGGGCCGCGAAGTCCTGCTGCTTCCACTGGCTGATGCGGATGATGATCGGGAAGTCGGGGCCGACGGCCTTGCGCACCGCGCGGATGATGTCGGCGGCGAAGCGGGCGCGGCCGGCGATGTCCTTCGCGCCATAGGCGTCCTCGCGGACGTTCACCCCGTCCCAGAAGAACTGGTCGATCAGGTATCCGTGCGCGCCGTGCAGCTCGACGGCGTCGAAGCCGCGCTGCCTGGCCGCGGCGGCCGCGTCGGCGAAGGCGCGGATGGCGTCGGCGACCTCTTCCTCGGTCATGGGCTCGCCGAACTTCTTGCCGGGGCTCGAAAGGCCGGACGGGCTGTCGTAGGGGCCGGGCGGCTTCCACGTCTCGCTGCGGGTACGCACCGCGCCCACGTGCCAGAGCTGGGGCGCGATCAGGCCGCCGCCCTTGTGGACCTCGTCGGCCACCTTGCCCCAGGCCGCCAGCTCGGTCTCGCCGTGGAAGCGCGGGATGTTGGGGTCGTTCAGCGAGGCGGGGCGGTCGACGCCCGTGCCCTCGGTGACGATCAAGCCCACCTGGTTCTCGGCGCGTCGGCGGTAGTAGGCGGCCACGTCGTCGGTCGCCACGCCGCCGGGCGAGAACGAGCGGGTCATGGGCGCCATGACGATGCGGTTCGGGAGCTTCAGTCCCTTGAACTCGAAGGGTGTGAAGAGGACGTCGGAAGCCATGCGTTACCCCGTGGCGCGATTTTCAAACGCTTGTTTATCGCAGGAACGCAGGTCCGCCAGCGCAGAAAAGCTGGGGTCGCGATCAGCGTCCCGCGCCCAGCAACGCCTCGCGCCGCGCCAAGCTCTCGGCCGACCACTCCTTCTGCATGTCGTAGTAGACCTCGAAGACGCGCGCGCCCTGCGGGAGCTGCACCCAGGGCAGCTTCGAGCGCGTGAAGATGTGCGCGTCGGGCGCCAGCGCAGCCCGGTCGTCCAGCGTCGTGGCGCGCAGGAAGGTCAGCACCTTGCGCCGCCCGTAGTCGGACCACAGCGTCGTGCCGCAGATGCTGCAGCGGTAGACGTCGTGCGGACGGCCGCTGTCGGTGGGCATGGTGAAGCAGCTGGTCTCGCCCGACAGCACCTCGACGCGGTCCGTCTCGATCAGGGCGTTGATCGCGAAGGCCGAGCCGACCTGCCGCTGGCAGTCCCGGCAGTGGCAGCAGTTGACGAACATCGGCCGCGACTTCAGGCGGTATCGCACCGCCCCGCATGCGCAGCCGCCTTCCAGCGCGCTCATGGTTCCTCCTGCGTCAGTCACCGCTATTTTTCAGGCTGGAAAAGTTGACGCCACCGTCATCTTTCGTTGACTAGGCGCCGTCAGGAGATCATCGTTCACCTGACGGACTGCGGGCGCGCCGAAGACCCGCTCTGGAGGATGACCCCATGGCTGACGACGCTTCCCTCGACCTGCACCGCGCCGCCCGCGAGGCCGCCTATTCCATGCCACTCGAAGAGATCAACCCGGCCAATCCGGAGCTCTTCCGCACCGACACCATGTGGCCCTACTTCGAGCGCCTGAGGAAGGAGAGCCCGGTCCACTACACGCAAGACAGCGGGTTCGAGGACATCGGGGCGTACTGGTCGATCACCAAGTACAACGACATCATGGCGGTGGACACGAACCACCAGGTGTTCTCGTCCGAGCCCACCATCGTGCTCCCGGACCCGGCGGAAGACTTCACGCTGCCGATGTTCATCGCCATGGACCAGCCGAAGCACGACGTGCAGCGCAAGACGGTGAGCCCGATTGTGGCCCCGCACCATCTCGCCTACCTCGAACCGATCATCCGCGAGCGCGCCGGCAATATCCTCGACGAGCTGCCGATCGGCGAGGAGATCAACTGGGTCGACAAGGTGTCGATCGAGCTGACCACAATGACACTCGCGACCCTGTTCGACTTCCCCTGGGAAGACCGCCGCAAGCTGACCCGCTGGTCCGACGTGGCGACCGCGTCTCCGGACTCGGGCCTCTTCAGCTCCACCGATCCTGAGATCGCCGAGCAGGAGCGGCGCCAGGAGCTGTTCGAGTGCGTCGACTACTTCATGAACCTGTGGAACGAGCGTGTGAACGCGCCGCCGCAGCCGGACCTGATCTCGATGCTGGCCCACGGCGAGGCCACGCGGAACATGGATCGCATGGAGTACCTCGGGAACCTGATCCTGCTGATCGTGGGCGGCAACGACACGACGCGGAACTCGATCTCGGGCTCCGTGCTGGCCCTGCACCAGAACCCCGACCAGAACCGCATCCTGCGCGAGAACCCGGCGCTGATCCCCAACATGGTCTCAGAGACCATCCGCTGGCAGACGCCGCTGGCCTACATGCGCCGCACCGCGCTGCAGGACGTCGAGATGCACGGCAAGACCATCAAGGCCGGCGACAAGGTGGCCATGTGGTACGTCTCGGGCAACCGCGACGAAGAGGTCATCGACCGCCCGAACGACTACTGGATCGAGCGGCCGCGGGTGCGCCAGCACCTGTCGTTCGGCTTCGGCATCCACCGCTGCGTGGGCAACCGGCTGGCCGAGCTGCAGCTGAAGATCATCTGGGAAGAGATCCTGGCCCGCTTCCCGCGCCTCGAGGTGACGGGACCGCCGCGGCGCGTCTTCTCGTCTTTCGTGAAAGGCTACGAGCACCTGCCGGTGGTGATCCCCACCCGCAACTGAGTTCTACGACGAGCAGCTGAAGCCTGAAGCCTCCGCGCAAGCGGGGGCTTCTTTTTTGGCCGGCGTCGCAAAAGGATCAGGAAAAGATCAGGCGCGCGGCCACGACGGCGCGTGGGGCGGCGGGCCACAACGCGGCGTTCCTCTCGCAACGGAGCCTCCCCATGCCGACCAGACCCCTCCTCATCCTGCTCGCCGCCGCCGTGACCAGCCACGCCCAGGCCGCCACTGAGCGCCATCTCATCGCGTCGGTCAGGGTCCCGCTCGCGGCCCTCGGCGTCTCTGCCGAGCCCGACGCGGCGCAGGCGCTGGGCCGGATCCGGGGCGCGGCCTACCTCGCGTGCGGCGGCGACGCGAGGCGACACCCGGCCTTCGAGGAGATGCCGCGCCACACGGTCGAGGTGTTCCGCGAGTGCCGCGAGGACGCCCTGCTGGGGGCGGTTTACGGGGCCCGCGCCCCGGCGCTGGACAGCGCGCACGCCATGCGCGCGCCGGACGACCGTTGACGGGATGGAGCCATGGGGCTTCCCTGCCCGTTCTCGAGTTCGGCGGGGCGGCAGGAGAGATCTCGATGACCAAGCTTACTCTATTGGTGGCGACCCTA